>NZ_JADDYK010000112.1:73738-97130 GCF_015163615.1 Vibrio sp. OPT18 | reverse complement strand
TACGCCCAGTAATTCCGATTAACGCTCGCACCCTCCGTATTACCGCGGCTGCTGGCACGGAGTTAGCCGGTGCTTCTTCTGTTGCTAACGTCAAGAGACAGCGCTATTAACGCTACCCCCTTCCTCACAACTGAAAGTACTTTACAACCCGAAGGCCTTCTTCATACACGCGACATGGCTGCATCAGGCTTTCGCCCATTGTGCAATATTCCCCACTGCTGCCTCCCGTAGGAGTCTGGACCGTGTCTCAGTTCCAGTGTGGCTGATCATCCTCTCAGACCAGCTAGGGATCGTCGCCTTGGTGAGCCATTACCTCACCAACTAGCTAATCCCACCTAGGCATATCTTGACGCGAGAGGCCCGAAGGTCCCCCTCTTTGGCCCGTAGGCATTATGCGGTATTAGCCATCGTTTCCAATGGTTATCCCCCACATCAAGGCAATTTCCTAGGCATTACTCACCCGTCCGCCGCTCGACGCCCATTAACGCACCCGAAGGATTGTTAGTGTCGTTTCCGCTCGACTTGCATGTGTTAGGCCTGCCGCCAGCGTTCAATCTGAGCCATGATCAAACTCTTCAATTTAAGATTTTGTGACTCAACGAATACTGACTTCAAAACTAATATTCATGTAAACATGAACATGTAATTCTAAAGCTATTACCATTCCAACAGAATGATAATGAATTGACTGTGCCGAATAACTACAAGTAGTTAAACGTATTGGTCACTCAGTTCATTGAAATCAATTTTGATTCCGAAGAATCTGTTTTATCTAACGATAAAACGTTTTGATATTCATCAACGAGTGCCCACACAGATTGATAGGTTTAAATTGTTAAAGAGCTTCTCTTCGTTGTGACTTGCATCACTTCGGAAGAGGCGGCCATTCTAGCGATTTAATTCTCAGTGTCAAACACTTATTTGGAATTAATTCCTACTTTCTAAAAGTAGAAGCGAATCATCGCTTAAAGCTAGTTGCCTTACTAACATTCTTCGCTGAAGCCTTGTGGCGTCTGCCGTGTCAGTGAGGCGGCATTATAGAGATGCAGCTCATATTGGCAAGCAATAAATGCGTTTTTTATTGAAAAAAGAGGTTAAGCGAAGACATTTCAACCAAGGGCTTATTTATACCACTTTCACCCCAAGTTTCGAACAAATTACCCACAACGACCTGTGGATAACTACTCTCCACTATCAAAAAAGTAAGATAAACGAGCCCTAGGGTTTAGATACTCTCGAACTTGTTCAGGTAATTTGCTTGGATGAACGGCATTAACGATTTTGA
The DNA here is from genome assembly GCF_015163615.1 of Vibrio sp. OPT18. NCBI lineage: Bacteria > Pseudomonadati > Pseudomonadota > Gammaproteobacteria > Vibrionales > Vibrionaceae > Vibrio > Vibrio sp. OPT18. Next base: position 95,845 of record NZ_JADDYK010000112.1, on the reverse strand, counting down.
TCTCTTTAATAAAGAGGTCAATGATCGGGGCTTGGGTTCTTGGCACGCTAGGATCATAGATAAGTACATTTGGATAAAGCATATGTTTAGCGTTAACGGATATCACAATCCCAATCGAATCATTTGAAAGCTGTACTACGGTTCCTGGTGGGTAGACTCCCATGAACTTAACCAACAGCCCCAAGTTATCTTGGCTATATAGATGCTTGCAGCTCTTATATAAGTGGGACAGTGCCAAATACGGGATCATTTGTTGAGATTGCGCTTTACCATGACAAAGGTTATCAAATGCATTAGCCACAGCGACTATCTTGGCAAACTCATCAATCTCATGTTCTTTTAAGCCCTCGGGGTAACCAGAACCATCATTCATCTCATGATGTTGAGCGATTACCTTTTTAGCGTTTTCCGGAAAGTCATCAATTCCCGCAACGATATCCGCACCGTATTTGGTATGAAGCTTCAGGTAGTTCTCTTCAGGGATTGTCAGGGCGCTCTGCTTTCTTAGTATCGCGACTGGTATTTTGATCTTGCCTACATCGTGAAACAACGCTGCGAATGAGAGGTCTTTCAATTGCTGTGTGTTATAGCCTTTGGCCTTACCTATCATCAGTGCAACAACCGAAACATTTAGAGTATGAAAGTAAATGTCTTCGAAATCCGCTTTAGCATTCATAAGGTGCAAGGTGACGTTATCATCGCTCACTAGAGTTTCAACGATATCATCAACAAGAGCCTTAACCTCCCCTACCGCATCTAAAGGTCTGTTACGGATCTTGGTCATCACAGATCGCATTCGAGCAAGCGAACGTTCAAACTCTCTCTCGCAATGACTCACTCTGCGGCGGTAAGAGCTAAGGGTTTCGATACGCTCATGCTTATCTTTCCACATTCTTTCCGTTTCAAGGCTTACCTGTGAATCAATATCGATTTCTTGTTCACCTGAGTGGTTAACAGGTAAAGGTGAGGTATCGCTTTGACTCAGGTTTATATAGACGTGCTTAATCCCAAGATGTCGAATTACTTTTACTTGAGCGTCATCTTTGATTTTAAAGCTGTTGAATAAAAATGGGTGTTCATTCCATTTTACGGGGAGTCGTATATGCAGACCGGGCTGAATGCGATCTACGGTAATCTTTATGCTGCCCATTTTTATATATAATATTGATGATTAATCTCTATTTATAATTCTAATAAAACCAAGCAGCAATTTCACTATCCAATTTCACAGGTTCAACTTAAAGAGTCGCAGTGCACCATCCAGCGTATACCGAATTTATCTTCTACTTTGCCAAATCGAGCCCCCCAAAACGTATCTGCGAGTGGAGTCATTATCCGCCCTCCCTTCTTGAGCTTTTCAAAGATTTGTTCTTGCGTCGCGGTATCTTCAGTTACAAGAGAGAGCGCGAGATTGTTCCCTTCGAGTTCTTTTGCCTTAACACCATCAGACATCATCAGCTTCATACCAAACGCTTCGAACTCAGCATGCATAACCCAATCAGGTTGAGCTCCCTCTATTACCTGTGGTGCATCACTAAAAAGCTGCTTAGATAAAACCACACCACCAAAACACTTGTGATAAAAATCCAACGCTTCACTACAACGACCATCAAAAAATAAGTAAGGGGTTACTGTCAGCATATCTCTCTCCTCTGTTAGTCCTTTAAACATAGACAATAGATGAGAGAATGACAGGTAACATCATGATTTAAGATAATTAATTCATTATCAGATCGAATAGCGAAGGGAAATTATGGTATTTAGAAATGAAACATCAAGATCTGTCTGATTGAAGCGCAACTGCAGCGACACGCTAGATTTTAAATTCACAAACGCCTAAAACGACAAAAGGTCGCTATAAAAGCGACCTTTCTATGTTTGGTACCGGTAGGCGGATTGATTGGACAGGCACTCCTGCCGCCACCGCGAAGGCAATGTTTCCTATATCCCAGATACAACAAAGCCCCGACCATTTCTGATCAGGGCTTTATCTAAATATGGTACCGGTAGGCGGACTTGAACCGCCACGCCCGAAGGCAACGGATTTTGAAGCCGTCGCATCTATAAAAAGATTTTACTTTTTCAATTACTTAAATCATAATTAAAACCAAATTATACAACTTTTTATACAACTTTTGGGGCTTGGAATGTATCAAAAATTGGTTAAAGGTCTTGCTATCTACCGCCAAAATCACACTAAAAGCATTTATGTTCGTTTACGTGTTAACGGTAAAGAACTTAAAAAAAGTCTTGGAACATCTGATCTAGATGAAGCTATTTCAAAAGCTTGGGCTTTAAAATTTGATCTAGAAGGAATGGTTAAAGCAGGAATTGAGATATCAGTAGTTAAACGCTATACAGTTGAAAAAGCTTGTCGTTCTGTGATTTCACAATTAGAAGCTAAAAAGCCGCAAAAACCAATTTATAAAGATTATGTTTTAATATACAACAGTTTTATAATTCCTTATTTTAAAAATAAGGCGATTGAAGATCTAACAACAAAAAACATCAGATTGTATTTTGAAAGCCTTGAGCTTTCAAAGACAAGAAAAACAATTAATAAAACTTGTTTCACTCGTCTTTTTCAATTTCTTGAAGAAGAAGAATTGTTAAGTAAAAAGGATTTTCCAAGCTTACCAAAAGACATAAAAACAAGTCAATCACAAATTGGAATAGATTTTAAAGAATCCGAATTAAAAACTATTCGTGATTTTGTTTCTGGTGACGATTGGTTAGAACAACCAAACATTAATTTTAAAACTTCTGAATACCGAAAAATTTTTCCTTTTGTTTTTGATTTTCTTCTTGAGACTGGTGTTAGAACTGGTGAAGAAATGAATCACATTTGTTTTTCTGACATTTACAAAGACAAAGGAAATTATTACTGTAAAATTCGTAAGGGTAAAATTAAAAATCATTTACAAAGAGAAATAATTTTAAGTAGCAAAGCTTTAAATTGTTTAATTGAAATTGTTTCTATCACTAAAAATAAAAAAATAACGGAACAACAACTATTGAGCTTAAAGGATGGATTTATTTTTGAAAGTAGTTTTGGCAAAATTGCTGATTGGTGTAAATTGTTTGATCAAATAATTAAAACTCTTATTACTCAAAATAAAATAAAAACAAAATACACTTTGTATTCATGTAGACATACTTGTATTACTCAAATGCTTTTAAATGAGGTTGATATTTTTCTAATCGCAAAACAAGTTGGAAATAGCGTTGAAATAATCCAAAAGCATTATGATCATGTAAAACTTAAAGATAGTAAAAACATAGATACCATTCTTAATCATAACAAACAAAAAATATTCCAATTCTAACTTTGGACTTGTATTTTAATTAAATATTTAAAACTTAAAAAGTTGCACATTAGATTTAATCTTACGTTCTATGAACGTAGTTTTAAATCTAATTTTTATTTTCTTACATATATACTATTAATTTTATTGTGGCGTCACATGAACGTAATTTTTAATTTAACGTTCCAATTTTAAAAAAATAATCATAACTTTTTATTTCACGTTCGATGAACGTAGTTTCAAATGTAATAGCTTAAAATCAAAAAATAAAAGATTTCTTTTAATATCAGGTTACTTAAAAACAAACCTCAAAATCAATCAGAACAAAGCCACCGTTTAGGTGGCTTATTTGCTTTTAAATACGTCTTTTTAATTTTCTGTTTTGTTTATTTTCTTCTTTCTTAACTTCATTTTCTATATCAGGAAAATTGTTAGGCGTTAGTTTAGGTAATTCACAATTATCAAAAGTAACTAAAGGCTTTTCATTTTCTTTTTTAAAAAAATCTTTGAATTGATTCATTTGTTTTTTTAGCGTCTCAATGAATGATTTCAATTTACTAACTTCTATTTTTAATTCTTCAACTTCATTTTCCAATTTAAAGTTTTTATCTTCTTCTTTTGTCAATTCTTCCCTCAAAATTTTGTTTGAGTTTTGAAGTTTTTCAATTTCAGTTTTTAAAGGTGAAACTTCATCATTCGCCATTTTGTAGTATTCTTTTAAAGTCGTATGTTTCGCTTTACTTCCCTCTTTGTAGCTTAGTTTAAGCTTCAATTTTTTACTCATAAATTCACAATAGCTTTTTTGAAAAGCTGGTAAAGTGTTTTTATTAAAGCAATCAAAAGCGCTTAAACGTCCTTTTTGGTTTATAGGTATTACATAAAAATGGATATGTGGACTCGTTTCGTCTATGTGGAAATGAACGCTTAATAAGTTTTCTCCAAATGTTTCTTTTAAATATTCTTTTGCTGATTTAATAAAATCAATTGTATTTTGTCTATTTTCAAAATAAATTGGTGATAGCGTTAACATTCCATCCATTACTAGAACTGAACCTTTTCTCGGTTTAATTCTTTTTTCGTTAAAAAATGATTTTAATTTTTTAACCATGTTGTTCGTTCCAAATAATAGCTTATTGTATTTGGTCAGTTCTGTGTTAGCGTTCGGCGTGTCAGAGTATCTATTCGCATGAGCATTTGCTAAGTTTAAATCGTTGTAAGTTTTTATTTTCTCAAATCTCAAAATTGTTTTAATGTCTTCCATAATTGCTTTTCCTTTTTCTTTTGATTTTACGCCCCTGCGAGGCGAAACATAAAGCTTGCTTTATATAGTGAGTATAGAAACAAAGTTTCTTTCTATATATAAAGCTTCGCTTTGATTTTTATTTTCTATATATAGGAATAACATTAATTAAATTAGAATCAAATTGACTGCATAAAAAAATCTTTCTAGTGTTTAATATTTGAATATTTAAAATTAAAAATAAACATCATCTGTATAAGATTTTTTTGTTTTAATTACGAAATTATAATGCAAAATATTTTTTGGTTCTCGTGGTTTTGGAAAAATATACTCACAATCATTTTCAATTTTCAAACCTTTAAAAATATTTTTTATCGATCTGATTTGATCTTTTCTAGCCTGTTTTTTTGATATACCTAAAAAGTTAATTGCAAAATTAAAAGGCATTCTGTAGTTTGAGAAATATGATAGTTGTATATGCATTTTAATTTTACTAATTGACTTGTATGACATTATTCCCTCTAATTTTACAAACCCTGTTTTTGCTCTATTCATTTCCAATACATAAGATCTTTTTAAAACAAACTCAATTATTATATTATTTTTACCCATTTGACTTACTATTATTTGATCAAAATACGGATGTCTTATTTCACTTATTTTTTCTGCAAATTCTTTTTTTGATAACTTGAAAACATTTAATAAAGACTCTTTCTTTCTAATATTATCAAGTTCTATTTTAAATTTAACTGATAACTCTTTATTTTTGTTTATAGTATTAATTTTGTTAGCATGAGCTAACATAACCAAAACCATTTTCAATTCAAAAACATTTAAATTGAAGTATAGTTCCGCCTGTTTTTTATTGGCATTTTTAAAGCAATCACTGTTTAGTTTTACAAATGTATCTTTTTTAATCATTTTTTATATCTCTTTTTCTTGTTCGCTTGATTACAATTAATCATATATTTTAAACTTGTCAAGCGAATTGCTCCCCCCCTTAATGCGTCTTATTATTCCCCCCCTTTATAAATGCCTTATTCTCCCCCCCCTATTAATAAGAATAAATTAATAAATATTATTTTAAAGAGAACTGCAATTTACGAATTGCACTACGCCCTAGCGGTTGTTAAAAGCCAATGCGAGGTCGCTACGCTGCTCGCCGCTGGGTTCGGACCTTAGAGCGAAGTGAAAAGGTTAAATAACCACATTAAAAATTAATTTATTAAATTCATTGAAATTAATTCAACATTTCTTTTAATTGTGCTTTTTAATTTGAGACAAATAGAGAGGATTGTATTTACTTTTTTTTAAAAAACACAATGAATTACTTCCAATAAACACAACCATTTTGAAGAATGCATTTTAAAAAACCTTTAAAAATATTTTAACGCCAATAACACTAATTAATTACTGCAAAGTTTTAAACTAATTTACAACCTTATAAATGTTCATGTCTTTAATTTTAGCATTGAAGTGTAGTGAAACTTTTGAAATGTGTTTTGATTTTCTTAAAAAATATTATTTATTACAGGAGGTATCACATAAAATTTGTTATACCTCCTACTAATAAGAAATTTATAAAACAATAGAGTTTTCAAATAATTCTTGTAAACGATCTTTTTTCACTCGGATTTTTGTCCCGTGGTTATGCCGTGTTCTTGCGTCGAAATCTAAAAATAACCCACCCGTATTTAAGAGTTCAACAAGATTGTAGTTCTTAAAACCGCTTAAAATAAAAGCTTGATCGTAGAAAAACAATTTTTCATTATTAATAGGGCATTTTTTAGTTTGGCATAAAACAAAAACCGTATTGTCTAGTTTTGCCTTTATTTTTTCAGCCAAGATTTTCATGTCATACTGGACAGGCAAAACGTCTGTATAGTGAATATCTCTATTGGATAAATCAGCCAGCCAATCGGCATAAGTGCCAAACGCTTTTGATTTATCTTCTTTATATGTTTGAACCTCTTCAGGGTCAAACATAAACTCTAAAATGTCTTCATTTGCTTGAATTCTAAATCCCCGATCAGAAAATGCGTGTCCGTATGTGGTAGAACGGAAGCTCATTTCATCGTTAGGATATTTACCTCCTGCGTCTCTATGAGGCCAACCAAGCGATACACAAAGTTTTGGGACAGGGGTTTGAGGAATGGTAGGATCTGAATGTAAGAGAGTAACAAGAGCACTAGACTCTTTCTTTTGCGTTTTTAGTTCATATATACCACCAAGATCAGGTAGTGGGATATTGTTCTCTGGGACACCTAAAAGATCTTCAAGTGTGTTTCCTTGGTTCCCGTCATTACCCTGACGTGTCCCTCTATGCCATTGGTGCATTATACTTTGTAATTTTTCAATTAACTCATCAACTGTCATTTGTTTATACCGTAGAGTCCAAAAAATGGCCCCTACGATACGATCATATCTAACTAATTGAAAGGTTTATAATGCAAGTTGTTGCTGACCTGTTTCCTCTAAAAGTCGTTGTTGCGCATATTCACAATATTCAGCGGAAATTTCGATGCCTACATAATCTCTTTTTAGGTTCGTAGCTGCTATCGCTGTTGTTCCAGAACCCATAAATGGATCTAATACAATTTGTGCATTAGTTGAAGATATAACTCTTTCAATCAATTCAACTGGGAACGGTGCAGGATGATCTATACCTTTTGATTGTCCTATTTGCCAAACATCTCCGTGACCGTTCGCACCTTTAGCGAGTTTGAAGTCTTTTTTAGCAATCATATAAATAACTTCATACGTCGGAACAAAATAACCAGGATTAAAGTTAAATCCACCTTTTCGTTGCCAAATGATTATCTGACGAACAGGAAAGCCTTCAACAATGTCTTGACGATCTTGAATTAGACCTTTTTGAACTCGCCATTTGTGATTGTAGAAAATAGCACCATCATCTTTTACTACTCTCATCATTTCAGTCAAACAAGCTCTTTGCCACTCAACATACTCTTTGTGAGGCATATTATCATTATGAGTTTGATAGCCGTTGATTAATTGAGCATTCGCCCACTTACCACCACGACCATCTTTCATTCCGTTACCAGATGAGTTTTTGAGATTATAAGGGGGTGATGTAACTACTAGATCTATTGATTTTTCAGGAATTTTTTTCATTTCTTCCAGAACGTCACCACACAAAATTTTATTTTTAATGTCATCTAACGAATACATTACGCCCTCTTATCCACTACTACTAATTTGCTAACGTCATAACCCAAAGATTGAATAGTATTAAAAGCACTATCCAACGTTTTGAAGTATCGAATATTTCCTCGTTGCGTTTTGAGGTAAAATTTCTGCCCATTTTTACCTAAGAAAGTAATCATGTATCTGTTACTCTCCTCTGTGATTATTTCTACTTTTGAAATAACACCATTCTCTTGCATTAGTTTTGCATCAGACAATTCAAAGCAATCAACCATAAATCAAAAATCAACTTTTGATAATCAAAAACATAGATTTGATTTTATATGCTACGAAACAGGTCCACAAGTTTTTATTTATGCCGTGTGAGTTAAGAAAAAAAGGGAATATTAAGCCTTTTAAAAAAATAGCTTAATATCAAAGACTTAGCGTTAGATTTCATTAACAATTAAACTTTCGCTTAATTGTTAATTCTTCTACTGTGGCACTGAGAACTTCAAAACGTGTTTTGAATGTTTGAAGGGTCTAACAAATCTATGATTTGTATTTCTGAAAGCAAAAAAACCGCTCTAAAAGAGCGGTTTTTATAAATGGTGGTACCACTGGCCAGACTTGAACTGGCACGCCCGAGGGCAACGGATTTTGACTTTTATTGGACTATATCATCATCCTTATTTCTAAGGAGCTGGACGCTGTTTCACAAAGCTATTAACACTTTGTTACTTCCTGTTATTAAGCTGCATCGCTGCCGCTCAGGTAGTCTCTGAACGTTCCCACTCTGTGGGCTTCGCTGCTGATCGTCTGTCAAGAGTTCCAGCAATTCATCCAGTTTAATCGACTCTCTCTCGAGAGAAGCGGACCCATTATTTTTTTCTTTCTATTTAATAAAATAGTTTTCAGACACAAATTAATCCGTCATGTCTACCAATTCCATCACAGTGGCACAATTTATACAACTCTATACAACTTTATTATACAGAGCAAAATCAATCTAACTCATTGATTCAAGCCGATTTTATCAGGCTTAATTCATAAACACAACCGTTTTTGAATCCGTCGTGTATACCAATTTCACCATACCGGCATTATCTTGGGGCATTGCCCTTTCGATGTTTGGCATTATACGTATGCGAACTGATGTGGCAAGTATAAAAACTTGAATTCATGTGTGTTTGCCGATAATTTCGCCACTAAGTCATAAGCTGTGCGTCATGTCTCTTTTCAGGCTAAGCCTTAAACTATATTCTGACGCCTCAATTTTTAAAGAAGTAATAACACATGACATCAACAAATACTCTGCCACCAGCAGGAGTCATGCGCCGATTTGGTGCCTTGTTCTACGACGCTCTGATCGTAATCGCTATTGAAATGTTGGCGGCTGGCGTCATTGTCGCTCTGCTGCACGCGCTCATGGCTCTCGGCATTTTTAACCACAGCGGTTATGCCGATGTTAGTGACTTCTTAACCAACCATCCAATTTGGAGCCCTGCATACACCTTTTACTTAGTGGCCGTTTGGGTATATTTCTTTGTCTTCTTCTGGACTAGAGCTGGTCAAACTCTCGGTATGAGAGCTTGGAAGCTGCGCGTTCAAAACAAAGATGGCTCGGCTATCACAGTAACTCAGGCGCTGATTCGTTTAGGTACTTCAGGTTTTGGACTGGCAAACCTCTGTGTTCCATTCGATCCTGAAAAACGTGGCTTTCACGATATCTGGGCAAAGACCGAAGTCGTTGTGTTACCACAAGCACGATAATGTGATTTAAGTTAGCTCCAATCAAGATCAAAAAAGGAAGGCGTTATGCCTTCCTTTTTACTATTTACAGTTTCCGCCTCAAGAGCATGATGGCAATTCCAAGGAACACCACGCTCGGGGCTATTGCGCCAAAGGCGGGTGGTATTTGATAAACCAAACTCACTGGGCCAAAGAACTCACTGGATATATAGAAGGTAAAGCCAGCAATAACACCTGACAAAATCCTCGCACCCATGGTCACACTACGCAAAGGACCAAAGATAAACGACAGTGCCATCAACATCATAACCGCGATCGAAATTGGCTGGGTTATCTTTCTCCACAGCGCCAATTCATAGCGTGATGCGTCTTGCTCTGACGCCTTTAGGTAAGAAACATAATCATACAACCCACTTAACGACAGCTCTTCTGGTTTAACCGTTACTATCGCCAACTTATCTGGAGCTAATGATGTTTCCCAGGAGTAAGTTGGTAGGCTTTCTTTGGTAATTTGAAGTTCGTTTTCAAAAGACGTGATCTCTACATCCTTCATCGTCCACACGTTGTCTCCAACGTAATCAACTTCGTCAGAATAAATAGCGGTTTTAAGTGCCTTGTTTTCATCAAAGCGCCACATGTTCATTCCATATAACTTCTGATCATCGATTTTGACAATGAAGATGAAGTCATTGGCATCACGAGCCCAAACACCACTTTGCGTCGAGATAATATTACCACCAGCAATCGAAATGGTTCTTAAATCACGAGCCATTTTCTGCGCTTGCGGTGCCCCCCACTGACCAAGCAGTGTCACCACGATCATCAGTGGAATAGCGGTTTTAAGTACCGATAGACCGATATCCAACTTAGAGAAACCAGCTGCCTGCATAACGACAAGCTCAGAACTTGCAGCAAGCATACCAAGCCCAATCAACGCACCAAGCAATGCAGCCATTGGAAAAAACATTTCGATATCACGAGGGATACTCAGTAAAACAAAGTACAGCGCTTGTAATAGATCGTATGTACCACGGCCAACTTTTCTCAGCTGCTCTACATATTTAATGATCCCAGAGAGACCAACAAACGTCACCAATACCAGTGACGTCGTTGCGATGATGGTTCTGCCTATATATAAATCGAGAATCTTAAACACGGCTTAAGCCAACCTCTTATTCTTAAATTTTTCTTTCAAACGCCTTACTGGCACGCTATCCATAAAGTTTGCACCAATCGCGACAAATAACAATAATGCATTGATTGGCCACATGCCGATTACCGCAGGAATGCTCCCCTCTTCGATTGAAGACTTGGTTGCACTGATTGCTAAGAAATAGGTGAGATAAATCAGTATTGCTGGGCCGATTTTCGCAAAACGACCTTGTCGAGGGTTAACCGCAGACAGTGGCACGACAAGCATGGTCAACAATGGAATACAAAGTACCAAAGAAATACGCCACTGCAACTCTGCTTTCGCACTATTGTTCGAGTTGCCAATGAGTTCAAGTGTAGGAATAGCTTCCCAGTCTCGACCTTTCTTCTCAACTTCACGCTGACCAATCAGGCCTTCGTATTCTTCAAAGTGCGTCACCCTGTAGTCAAGGCGAGTCGGAACGCCTTCATGGCGAGTACCATCGTACATTACGATCACTTGGCGGCCATCGCTGAGCTCTTTTACATCGCCCGACTTCGAGAACATAACACTTGGCAGTACAGAATCACGCGGACGCATTTGAGCAACGAACACATTTTCTAACTTATTACCGTCGATATCATCGATAAACACGACAGAAGAACCATCTGGCGTACCTTCAAACTTACCTTTTGGTAGCAAATCAACGCTGTTTTCTGCGGCCACTTCTTCATACATTTGTTCAACTTTATCTTGTGACCAAGGAGATAACCAAAATGAGTTAAAGGCTGCAACAGATGCCGTAATCAAAGCGAGGTAAAGCGCAGATTGGATCAGGAATTTATTACCGATACCGGTGGCGTTCATGACCACTATTTCACTTTCAGCGTAAAGGCGGCCAAAAGTAAGCAAAATACCAATATAGATACTGAGTGGAAGCATCAATAGGCCCATCGCTGGCATATTTAAGCCAACAATCGACAATATAAGACTCGCAGGGATATCACCATCAGAGGCGTCCGCTAAAACACTGATGAATTTTTGGCTGAGAAACACGAGAAAGAGAACAAAAAAGATCGCAAATTGGCTCTTGATTGTCTCGCGGATCAAATATCTAACAATAATCACGCTCAAATTACCTATACAAAACTTGTTTTTTTGATTGAATCACTATAATTTCCCGTTGAACCTTTTATTTTTTTAAATTTTTAGCTAAGTGTTAGCGTTCTTCTTTAAGGTTAGTTCCATTATAGGATCCAACAAGTAAGAACCCATTATCTAACATTTAGTTCGATTTGTCTTCAGGATGTAGGAGTACGCATGGAGTTCAGTGTAAAAAGTGGCAGCCCAGAGAAACAGCGCAGCGCATGTATCGTTGTCGGTGTATTCGAACCGCGCCGCCTTTCTCCAGTAGCCGAGCAATTAGATAAGATTAGCGATGGCTACATTAGTTCACTGCTTCGTCGCGGTGATCTAGAGGGTAAACCTGGCCAGATGCTACTACTGCATCAAGTACCTGGTGTACTTTCAGAACGTGTTCTACTGGTAGGCTGTGGTAAAGAACGTGAGCTAGGCGAGCGTCAGTACAAAGAAATTATCCAAAAAACCATCAGCACACTAAACGAAACAGGTTCTATGGAAGCAGTATGTTTCCTTACAGAACTTCACGTTAAAGGTCGCGACACTTATTGGAAAGTTCGCCAAGCAGTAGAAGCGACTAAAGATGGTCTTTACACATTTGACCAATTCAAGAGCAACAAACCAGAGACTCGTCGCCCACTACGTAAATTGGTATTCAACGTACCAACACGTCGCGAATTGAGCCTGGGTGAGAAAGCAATCTCTCACGGCCTTGCTATTGCTTCAGGTGTAAAAGCGTCTAAAGATCTAGGCAACATGCCACCAAACATTGCAAACCCTGCTTACCTTGCTTCTCAAGCTCGTCGTTTAGCCGACGATTACGAGACAGTGAAGACTAAGATCATTGGCGAAGAAGAGATGGAAAAACTGGGTATGACATCATACCTAGCAGTTGGCCGTGGCTCTAAAAATGAATCTATGATGTCTATCATGGAATACAAAGGCGCTCCGGATCCAGATGCGAAGCCGATTGTATTAGTAGGTAAAGGTCTGACTTTCGATTCAGGCGGTATCTCGCTTAAGCCTGGTGAAGGCATGGATGAGATGAAGTACGACATGTGTGGTGCGGCGTCTGTATTCGGTACAATGAAAGCACTGGCTAAGCTGAACCTGCCAATTAACGTGGTTGGTATCCTAGCAGGTTGTGAAAACATGCCAGGCAGCAATGCTTACCGTCCAGGTGATATCCTAACGACAATGTCAGGCCAAACGGTTGAAGTACTAAACACTGATGCTGAAGGTCGCTTGGTTCTATGTGATGCTCTAACTTACGTTGAGCGTTTTGAACCAGATTGTGTTGTCGATGTTGCTACGCTAACTGGCGCATGTGTTATCGCTCTAGGTCATCACATCAGTGGCGTTCTATCGAACCACAACCCACTTTCTCACGAACTTGTTAATGCTTCTGAGCAAGCAAGTGACCGTGCATGGCGTCTACCTATGGCAGACGAGTACCATGAGCAGCTAAACAGCCCATTCGCTGATATGGCGAACATCGGTGGCCGTCCTGGCGGCACAATTACTGCTGGTTGCTTCCTGTCTAAATTCACTAAGAAGTACCACTGGGCACACATCGATAGTGCTGGTACAGCTTGGAAGTCAGGCGCAGCGAAAGGCTCGACAGGTCGTCCTGTCTCAATGCTAGTCCAATTCTTATTGAACCGCAGCGGCCAAGAGACTGAAGAGCAATCTTCAAAATAATAAAAAGGGCCTACGGGCCCTTTTTTAATAAGCGCTATTTGTTAGACCCTGTTAACCAAGTAACATTGATATCCACGATTTTCAGTTCGAGTATTAAGTATGCAGACTGCTACATTTTACATTGTGCCTTCAGACAGCCCGCAAGCCAGCGAAGATGGTTTTGCTCACTATGTGCTGTTTCTTGCTCAGCACTTTGCAAAACAAGGCGCTAAACTTTATCTCAACTGTAATGACAAAGAGCATGCCGAGCGTATTGCTGAAGTTTTCTGGCAAGTCGAGCCCAGTGAGTTTATTGCGCACAACTTGGTTGGCGAAGGCCCGAAGTATTCAACCAACATCGAAATTGGCTATCAAGGCGTAAAACATAATTGGAATCGTCAGCTCGTAATTAATCTGGCCGATAATCATACAACCTTTGCGAACGCCTTTGCTCAGGTGATAGACTTCGTCCCTTGCGAAGAAAAAGCTAAGCAACTCGCTCGAGAAAGGTATAAAATTTACCGTCAGGCTGGATATCAGCTACAAACTATCGAGATTCAACATCCATAGTCAAACCTCATAGTTAAAGCTATCTTTGGATTTAGATTCAAGAAGCTTCACTTATGAAGTTTGACCACGATTAACCATTCACAGTATCCGTTTAAGAGCACTATGGAAAAGACATACAACCCAACATCAATCGAACAAGCTCTGTATAAGACTTGGGAAGAGAAAGGCTACTTTAAGCCACACGGTGACACATCAAAAGAAGCTTACAGCATCATGATCCCGCCACCGAACGTCACTGGCAGCCTACACATGGGTCACGCGTTCCAAGATACGATCATGGATACGCTTATCCGTGCTCAACGTATGAAAGGCAAAAACACGCTTTGGCAAGTGGGTACTGACCACGCTGGTATCGCAACTCAAATGGTTGTTGAGCGTAAGATTGCTGCTGAAGAAGGTAAAACAAAACACGACTACGGCCGTGAAGCTTTCATCGACAAGATCTGGGAATGGAAAGGCGAATCAGGTGGCACGATCACTCAACAGCTTCGTCGTCTTGGTGCATCTGTAGATTGGGATCGCGAACGATTCACTATGGATGACGGCCTATCGGCTGCGACTCAAGAAGTGTTTGTTCGTCTATACGAAGAAGACCTAATCTACCGTGGTAAGCGTCTAGTAAACTGGGATCCTAAACTGCACACTGCAATCTCTGATCTTGAAGTTGAAAACAAAGACAAAAAAGGTTTCATGTGGCACTTCCGCTACCCGCTAGCGAACGGCGTTAAAACGGCTGATGGTAAAGACTACATCGTTGTTGCGACTACTCGTCCTGAAACCATGCTTGGCGATACTGGTGTTGCTGTTAACCCAGAAGATCCTCGTTACAAAGATCTTATCGGCAAAGAAATCCTACTTCCTGTTGTAAACCGTCTTATCCCTATCGTAGGCGATGAGCACGCAGACATGGAAAAAGGCACGGGTTGTGTGAAGATCACTCCAGCTCATGACTTTAACGATTACGAAGTAGGTAAGCGTAACAACCTACCGATGATCAACATCCTAACGTTCAACGCTGATATCCGTGATGCAGCTGAAGTCTTCACAACAAACGGCGAAGAAAGCGATGTTTACTCAACGGACATCCCTGCTAAGTACCAAGGCATGGAGCGTTTTGCTGCACGTAAAGCTATCGTTGCTGAATTCGATGAGCTTGGTCTTCTTGAAGAGATCAAAGATCACGACCTAACTGTCCCTTACGGCGACCGTGGTGGCGTGGTTATCGAACCAATGCTGACTGACCAATGGTACGTGCGCACAGCACCTCTTGCAGAACCTGCAGTTAAAGCCGTTGAAGATGGCCAAATCCAATTCGTACCTAAGCAGTACGAAAACATGTACTTCGCGTGGATGCGTGACGTGCAAGACTGGTGTATCTCTCGTCAACTTTGGTGGGGCCACCGTATCCCAGCATGGTACGACAACGATGGTAAAGTTTACGTAGGTCGCACTGAAGAAGAAGTTCGTGAAAAGAACAACCTAGCGCCTGTTGTTGTGCTTAAGCAAGACGACGACGTACTGGATACTTGGTTCTCTTCTGCACTTTGGACGTTCGGCACACAAGGCTGGCCTGAAGATACTGAAGCACTGAAAACATTCCACCCATCTGAAGTACTAGTATCTGGTTTTGATATTATCTTCTTCTGGGTTGCTCGTATGATCATGATGACCATGCACTTCGTGAAAGACGAAGATGGCAAAGCTCAAGTACCTTTCAAAACTGTTTACATGACGGGTCTTATCCGTGATGAAAACGGCGACAAGATGTCTAAGTCGAAAGGTAACGTACTTGACCCAATCGACATGATTGACGGCATCGGCCTTGAAGAGCTAGTAGAAAAGCGTTGTGGCAACATGATGCAACCTAAACTGGCTGCTAAGATCGAAAAAGCAACACGTAAGACTTTCGAAAATGGTATCGAACCATACGGTACTGATGCGCTACGTTTCACTCTTGCTGCTATGGCTTCAACGGGCCGTGACATCAACTGGGATATGAAGCGTCTTGAAGGTTACCGTAACTTCTGTAACAAGCTATGGAACGCAAGCCGTTACGTACTGATGAACACAGAAGAGCACGACTGTGGCATGTCACTGTCTGTAGAAGACCGTGCAAACATGGAATTCTCTCTAGCAGACAAGTGGATTGAGTCTCAGTTTGAAGTTGCAGCGAAAGAGTTTAATGCTCACCTAGACAACTACCGTCTAGACATGGCAGCAAACACGCTTTACGAATTCATCTGGAACCAATTCTGTGACTGGTACTTAGAGCTAACGAAACCTGTTCTTTGGAAAGGTACTGAAGCTCAACAACAAGCGACTCGTTACACGCTTATCACGGTTCTTGAGAAGACTCTGCGTCTTGCTCACCCTGTTCTTCCTTACATCACTGAATCTATCTGGCAGAGCGTTAAGCCGCTAGTAGACGGCGTTGAAGGCGAGACGATCATGACTCAAGCGCTTCCTCAGTTTAATGAAGATAACTTCAATGCTGAGATCGTTGACGACATCGAATGGGTTAAGACTTTCATCACCGCTATCCGTAACCTACGTGCGGAATACGACATTGCACCAAGCCAAGGCTTAGAAGTAATGATCAAGGTTGCTGATGAGAAAGATGCAGCTCGTATCGAAGCAAACAAGATCGTTCTTACTTCTCTAGCAAAACTGGACGATATTAAAGTTCTAGCGGACGGCGAAGAGACTCCAGCTTGTGCAACTAAGCTGGTTGGCAAATCTGAGCTGATGATCCCAATGGCGGGTCTTATCGACAAAGATGCTGAGCTTGCTCGTCTAGATAAAGAAGTAGCTAAGACTCACGGCGAGATTAAGCGTATCGAAGGTAAGCTAGGTAACGAAGGTTTCGTAGCTAAAGCACCAGAAGCCGTTATCGCGAAAGAGCGTGAAAAGCTTGAAGGCTACCAAGAGACTCTTGTGAAGCTTGAAGAGCAAAAAGCGACAATCGCTGCGCTTTAAAACCGAGTGAACGAGAAGGCTTCGAACTTCTCGCTCTAAATAGAAAGGTTGGTCTTGGTGACCAGCCTTTTTTATACCTCTGATTCCAATATTCCAATGCTTCTCACTCTAGCCTCACTGATTGATAGGTTTCATCTATCAAATTAATCTCTACTTCCCATTATACTTAATGATAATAATTCTCAATAATAGACCTATCGAAACAACACAACGATTGAGTAATTATCATGAAAAAGACACTAACCTTTGCTGCATTACATTTTACTATCGCATTTAGTGTCGCTTACGTACTAACAGGCGACATCTTAATTGGTAGCTTAATCGCTATGATTGAGCCCTCTGTGAATACTGTTGCCTTCTATTTTCATGAAAAGGCGTGGGCTCAAGTTCCTGCTCTTAAAGCTCGTCAGTGGATGACCAAATTAAAAACAGCAAGCTTTGCTACCATCCACTTTAGTGTTGCCTTTACCGTGGTCTACTTGTTGACTGGAGATGCTTTCATCGGCGGTGTGATGGCCTTGCTAGAGCCAACTTTAAATACCGTTGCTTACTACTTCCACGAGAAAGTCTGGTTACGAAAAGCTGAAAGCCAAACACTACAAGCTCAGTTTTGCTTACATCAACACGCTTAATTTAAAGCTCACTGAACGATTGAAGCAACCCGTTTCGAATAACAAAATTCAGCTTACCATTGACAAAGTTGCGCACCGCAATTAAATTAATTGCGGTGCGCAACTTTATTTCTTAGTTCAAAGGTAGGTAGTTATGAATTCTCAACAGTTAAGAGACTATTCTCGTCAAACGGTTCGTTTACTTGGCATGCTTGATAAGCAGTGTGGCGATGTCGACCTCACTCCAGTCCAGGCTCATACTCTTGGTGAAATCCAGTTGCAGCCAATCACCATCAACCAATTGGCGCAGCAACTCAACGTAGATAAATCCAATGCTAGCCGCACCGTCACGGGGCTGCTCAAGCTTGGCTTAGTTGAAAGCCTAGAGAATCCAGTAGACAAGCGTAGCCAATTAGTCGCCCTGACCACTCAAGGTGTTGATGCGTTATCTCAACTCGACCAGCAGCAAAGCATCTTCTTTGAAAGAGTACTCTCGACACTCAATGGCAACGAACAGCAGCTACTTAAACAAGGACTTGAGAGTTACTTAAAAGGGTTAACGAAAGTATGCCAAGCGGATGAGTTTGTATTACGCCCACTCACAGAGTCAGACAACCAACAATTAGCCGAAGTCATTCGCCAAGTTTCGGCTGAGCATGGGCTCACAGAAGATAAAGGCTATGGCGTGGCCGATCCAACACTCGATGATATGTATTCTGTCTATAGCCAGGCGAATGCAATGTACTGGGTTATCGAACATAACGGAAAGATCGTCGGAGGCGGTGGCTTTGCCCCTCTAGCAGGTAAACCCAATGTGTGTGAGCTACAAAAGATGTACTTCTTACCGCAAACTCGAGGGCATGGCCTAGCCAAGCGAATTGTCGCTTTGAGCTTAAAGCAAGCCAAGCAACTTGGGTATCAACACATGTATTTAGAAACGACGGAGTGCTTGGGTGCTGCGGTCAAACTCTATGAGAAGCTTGGGTTTGAGTATCTTGAGTCAGCTTGGGGAGAAACAGGCCACGACGCTTGTGAGGTTGTCATGGCCAAATCGTTATAAGCAGAATGCGCCGCTATAGCGAAAGAAGGTAGCACTAAAAGATTATGAATTAGCGTAAAAAGTTACTGACGCAAGAATTTGGGTTCAAGGCAACAAAAGAACTCTCTTCTTGCCCATCGAGTACCACTTCTAATGGGTATAGATGCTTGGGGTTAGGATTCTCAATATCAAAAATGATAGGCGCCTCAACCTGGAACACGACGCCAGTATGTTCAGCGCGCACATCGATCGGCATTACGAGAGTCATACCATTAAACTTGATGGATGCCGATACTAACCCCGCCTTTAGCGTTTGATAGATAACATCCACTTTAAACTCACAGCCACCACCGTGGTGCCAGATCTGCTCTGTGACAACTTGTTCTAGCTTGACGTTTCGAACGAACTGCAGGTATGGCGCTTGCCAAATCCCGATGCGTGAATCAGATTTAGCGATAGCCTGTGAAGATACAGAGTCATCCATATCCTCTTCAAGCAATAGGCTCTCCTCTTCTTCAAGGAAAAGGATCTCGAAACGGTTTCGGCCGGACTGCATATAAGGACGGATATCTTTACGGTATTCAGCTTGGCTACCATCACAATCAAAAACAGCCACACCATTAAGTCGAACTTCAGCAAAATAATCGACTCCAGCCATCACTAACTCAACAAATGGACACGCTAACATAGCGTCATCCACTTCGATGTCGTGCATCAGGTGCCACTCTTGCTCTGCAATTTCACTTTCACTCAAGCTATCAGGGAGCTTTGAGCTTAACGGAGCCGGAAAGGTGATGTCATCTTGTGGGATAGAGAGATCCGTCAGTGGCGAAATTTGCCAAAGACCATCGAGAAGCAACCGCATATCATTCCTTGAGCTAGATCAATTTTGACCGCATTATAATGAATGAATGCATATAAAGACATTTATTTTTCTGAGGGTAAAAAAATGCCAGCTCGAGGCTGGCATTTTTTAAAATTGGGAAAGAATTACTCTTCGCCTTCATCATCTTCGTCTGGGTAGATAGCATCTTCACCTTCGTAGTAAGTGCCCCAACCGTCGTAGATAATGTCAAACTTCTCTGCAAGGTTTACAAGTTTCTCAACTTGCTCATCAATCGCTTCTGCATTCAGAGTACATTGCATCGTTGCATCACAACAAAGTAGCTTATTGCCATCTTCGTCTTCTGTCTCTTCAGCTTCAAGCACTTCAAAGCCCATTTTGAATGCTTCAACAACCGCTTTCTCAAGCACATCGAAATCTTCAGCAAATAGGTGATGCTCGATATCGTATAGAGCTTCAGGATCGCTACCATCTTCAATTAATGCTGTAATGATGTCGCGAGTCTCTTCCTTTTGAAATTCAATTAATTCCGCTACTGATAGATATTCATCTTCGTGAGACATGTGTCTGCTCCAGAGTGTTGACTATGAAAAGATCAAATTTGATTGCCACGAAATATGGCACGGATCGTCCAGAAAAGCCACCCAGATCAGGCCTAGAAAGGTAAGTTTATCGCGAGATCGCAGAGCCAATATCAATTCAAAAGTGAAATCAAAATCACAGAAACAAATTTTCAACATTTTATTAACTGCGCCGTATTTTAGCATTTCGTTTTTGTGGCCACTTTAGAGCTTATTGAATAAAACTTGCGTGATTAGTCACGTTAGGTGCATACGATAAACCGCTTTTGGGGTGCATAAATCCTCAGCTTGTTATCAAAAAGTGCATAATAGTGAATAAAAAATCACGATTAATAAGCAAAATTCAATTCTAACAAGCCACGAATTGAGCATAGATCCTCAAAAACGTTGTTCGGTTCGATAGCCAGTTAGTTGGAATTTAATCTGTATAAACTTAAAAATTACAGGTTTTATGACCAATTATTAACCAAATACCTTGTATTAACTCAATCTACAAAACTTGCATATTACGGACAAGCTTGTCATAAATAGACGCTGGATTAATAGTAAGGATGCAAAATGAGTAAGCTGTACGTTGGCTCCGAAGTCGGTCAATTGAGACGAGTTCTCCTAAATAGACCTGAAAGAGCACTCACCCACCTCACCCCTTCAAACTGTCATGATCTTCTATTTGATGATGTACTTGCCGTTGAAGCCGCTGGTGAAGAACATGATGCCTTTGCAGAAACGCTGCGCAGCCAAGACGTAGAAGTGCTATTGCTGCATGACCTGCTAGTAGAAACGCTTGCCGTATCTCAGGCTCGTGAGTGGTTGCTGAATACTCAAATCTCAGATTTCCGTTATGGGCCGACTTTCGCCCGTGACTTAAGAAACTACCTTGCTCAAATGGATAATGAGCATCTAGCAACGATCTTACTCGGTGGCCTGGCTTACTCTGAGCTTCCTATCAAATCATCATCGATGCTGCCTAAAATGCATCGACCACTCGATTTCGTTATCGAGCCACTGCCTAACCACCTATTTACGCGAGATACCTCTTGCTGGGTTTACGGCGGTGTATCGCTTAACCCGATGATGAAACCTGCACGTCAACGTGAAACGAATCACCTGCGTGCTATCTACCGCTGGCACCCAGTGTTCGCAGGCCAAGATTTCATTAAGTACTTTGGTGATGAAGACCTTCACTACGACAACGCTAATATTGAAGGCGGTGACGTACTGGTTATCGGTAAAGGTGCGGTACTGGTTGGTATTTCAGAGCGTACTAAACCACAAGGTGTCGAAAACCTAGCGGCTAGCTTATTTAGATCAGGCCAAGCAACCGAAGTGATTGCGATCGATCTACCAAAACACCGCTCTTGTATGCACCTTGATACGGTGATGACGCACATGGATATCGACACGTTCTCTGTCTATCCAGAGATCGTTCGTAAAGACCTCGACACTTGGCGCTTAACGCCAAAAGAAAATGGCGAAATGCGTGTCGAGAAAGCTGAGAACTACCTGTCAGCGATTGAAGGCGCGCTAGGCCTTGATCAACTGAAGATCATCACAACCGGCGGTGATAACTACGAAGCTGAGCGTGAACAGTGGAATGACGCTAACAACGTACTGACGGTGAAACCAGGTACAGTGATTGGTTATGAGCGTAATGTTTACACCAATGAGAAATACGACAAAGCGGGTATCGAAGTTCTAACGATTCCTGGCAACGAGCTAGGCCGTGGTCGTGGCGGTGCGCGCTGTATGAGTTGCCCTATCGAAAGAGACGGTATCTAAGTCAAAGAGCTCAGTTAAACAGACTCAATAGTCTTATCTAGGCCAGTATTCATTTACTGGCCTTTTTTATCAAATTAATAAAATAAATATTCACAAATATAGCATTTTTATGTTTAACTAAGTTCTTCATTGATTCTATATACGCAAGGAGCGAGAGATGGCCTTTAATCTTCGCAATCGTAACTTTCTAAAACTTCTCGACTTTACTCCTAAAGAGATTCAGTTTTTACTCGACCTGTCTGCTGACCTAAAAAAAGCTAAGTATGCAGGTACGGAACAGAAGAAACTCAACGGCAAAAACATTGCTTTGA
>NZ_JADDYK010000112.1:56122-73685 GCF_015163615.1 Vibrio sp. OPT18 | reverse complement strand
TCTTCGAGAAAGCATCAACTCGAACACGATGTGCGTTTGAAGTGGCCGCCTTTGATCAAGGTGCTCAGGTCTCTTACCTTGGTCCTTCTGGTTCTCAGATTGGTCAAAAAGAATCAATGAAAGATACGGCGCGTGTATTGGGGCGTATGTACGATGGCATCGAATATCGTGGTTTTGGCCAGAGTATCGTTGAAGACTTAGGCGCTTATGCGGGCGTGCCAGTTTGGAATGGCTTAACCGATGAGTTCCACCCTACTCAGATCTTGGCTGATTTCCTCACCATGCTTGAGCATGGCCGCGGAAAACATCTGTACCAAATCAGCTTTGCTTATCTAGGCGATGCACGCAATAACATGGGTAACTCTCTGTTAGTCGGAGCTGCGAAGATGGGCATGGATATTCGCCTTGTCGCGCCTAAAGCATTCTGGCCAGAAGAGCAGCTTGTTGAAGAATGCCAAGCTATCGCGCAAAGTACGGGTGCCAAAATCACTCTAACGGAAGACGTTGCTGAAGGTGTTAAAGGCTGTGATTTCCTTTATACCGATGTCTGGGTTTCAATGGGCGAGGCGCCAGAAGCTTGGGACGAGCGTGTTGCGGTTATGACGCCTTATCAAGTGAACATGGATGTTATTAAGCTCACTGGTAACCCTCAAGTGAAATTCATGCACTGCCTGCCCGCTTTCCACAACAATGAAACCGTGATCGGCCAGCAAGTCGCAGACAAATATGGAATGAACGGTTTAGAGGTAACAGACGAAGTCTTTGAATCGGATTACTCAATTGTGTTTGATGAAGCTGAGAATCGCATGCATACCATCAAAGCGGTAATGGTTGCGACACTGGGTCAATAGCGAATACTGAAAGTAAACAAAAGCTTGATGTAATCGCTTGCGCTCACAAATTGAAAGCGTATAATTCTCGGCAATTTGTCTGAGAGTAGTGAAAATGACGCCAACCAATATTGTGAAAACACATAGTAATATTGTGAAAACACCAAATATTGCTCGTAAGCTAAGATGCTTACCAGGCCGTCTATTCTGCTTTTCAGCACTTTTTTAAAGCCTCCCATTATGGGGGGCTTTTTTATGGCCAATACATTATTGTGGGGAAGAAGATCATGGCGAATTCGCTCTATCAAAAGCACATCATCTCAATTCCAGAGCTTTCTCGTGAAGAGCTAGAATTAATTGTTCAAACGGCAGGTCAGCTAAAGGCTGAACCAAATCCAGAACTCATCAAGAACAAAGTTGTTGCCAGCTGCTTCTTCGAACCTTCTACGCGAACTCGTCTCTCTTTTGAAACTGCGATTCAACGCATCGGTGGTGATGTGATTGGTTTCGACAGTGGTGGTAACACTTCACTGGCGAAGAAAGGCGAAACGCTAGCGGACTCGGTACAGGTTATTTCTTCATACGTTGACGCTTACGTGATGCGTCACCCTCAAGAAGGCGCAGCGCGTCTGGCTTCTGAGTTCTCAAACGGTGTACCTGTTATTAACGCCGGTGACGGCGCAAACCAACACCCAACACAAACGTTACTAGACCTATTCTCTATCGCTGAGACACAAGGCCGCCTCGACAACCTAAACGTTGCATTCGTTGGTGACCTTAAGTACGGCCGTACGGTTCACTCGTTGACTCAAGCACTAGCTAAGTTCGACAACATCTGTTTCTACTTCGTGGCTCCGGAAGCTCTAGCGATGCCAGACTACATTTGCGAAGAGCTTGATGAAGCTGGCATCAAGTACCAACTATTGACGGACATGGAAGATGTGATTCCTGAGCTTGATGTCCTGTACATGACTCGAGTTCAAAAAGAGCGCTTCGATGAGTCAGAATACGCGCACATCAAATCCGCATACATCCTGACCGCTTCGATGCTGGAAAATGCACGCGATAACCTGAAGGTTCTGCACCCTCTTCCTCGCGTTGATGAAATTACTGTCGATGTCGATAAAACACCTTACGCTTACTACTTCCAGCAAGCAGAGAATGGTGTTTACGCTCGTGAAGCATTGCTAGCCCTTGTTCTTAACGAAACGCTGTAGAGGAGAGATATCATGTCTAAAGAGACTCAATTAAAAGTTGAAGCAATCAGAAACGGTACTGTTATCGACCATATCCCAGCCAATATCGGGATCAAGGTGCTAAAACTGTTCGACATGCACAATTCTCATCAGCGCGTGACGATTGGCCTAAATCTGCCGTCTTCTGCACTAGGCGGAAAAGACCTGCTCAAGATTGAGAATGTGTTTATCACAGAAGAACAGGCGAGCAAGCTGGCTCTTTACGCGCCTCACGCAACAGTGAATCAAATCGAAGATTACGAAGTGGTTAAGAAGCTACCACTAGAGCTTCCTGAGCAAATCAACGATGTGTTCGAGTGTCCAAATACCAACTGTATTACTCACAATGAACCGGTTGAAAGCAGCTTTAAGATCTTTGAAAAGAAAGAAGATATTCGATTGAAGTGTAAGTATTGCGAAAAAGTCTTCTCTCGCGAGATCGTGACAGAAAGATAACGTCATACGGCAAAGAAGACCGAATGTAAAAACTATCAAATACCTCGCCTGTGCGGGGTATTTTGCGCTTTACCTATCCAAAGTTTGAAGGCACACTGAAAATTGATTTTTATCTAATAACTGATGGAATAAACCAATGACTAAAGTACTTCACACAGAATCTGCTCCAGCTGCAATCGGCCCATACGTACAAGGCGTTGACCTTGGCAATATGGTACTGACTTCTGGTCAAATCCCAGTAAACCCAGCAACTGGTGAAGTATCTGCTGATATCGCAGAACAAGCTCGCCAATCCCTAGACAACGTTCAAGCGGTTGTTGAAGCTTCAGGCCTGACTGTAAAAGACATCGTAAAACTAACGGTATTCGTTAAAGACCTAAACGACTTCGGCACAGTAAACGAGGTTTACGGCAAATTCTTCGATGAGCACGGCGTTGCAAACTACCCTGCACGTTCATGTGTTGAAGTAGCTCGTCTACCAAAAGATGTAGGTATCGAGATCGAAGCTATTGCGGTTCGTAAATAGGTTTTAACCTCTAGAATAAACACCTTCTAATAAACGACTTAGCAGTAATGCTGAATGTTTATTAGATACAAAAAAAGGTTGCCTAGTTGGCAACCTTTTTTATTGTTCATCGTTTCGCTTAGATAATTACTTTTTATTAAGCTCAACCACTTCTTTGTCTAACTCTTCAAGCTTAGCAGCCATCTGATCACGAGCTAGGTTAGCCAGTTCACGAACATTAGACTTGTCGTAGCCTTCAGTGCTGATTGGTGGCAGCATTTCAACAATCACGTGACCATTGTTCCAACGGTTTAGCTTCACGCCACCTGTTGAGCTACACACGATAGGGATGATAGGCAAGCCAGCACCAATCGCAGCATGGAATGCACCTGTTTTGAATGGCAGCAGACCACGGCCACGAGAACGAGTGCCCTCAGGGAACATCCAAACTGAAACATCGCTCTCTTTTAGACTCGTCACGACCTGATCAATCGTACCTACCGCTTTGCTGCGGTTAGCACGGTCAATTAGGATGTTACCCGTCAACCAGTAAAGCTGACCAAATAGAGGCATCCACACTAGGCTTTTCTTACCAACCGTCACCACTTTTGGCGTTACCGCAGATGAAATCGTGAATAGATCCCAGCTGTTTTGGTGGTTCGCTACATAAACATGTTGGCCGCGAGAGTATGCATCTTCTGGGATGCGAAGCTCTAACTTCATGCCGAAGATCTTCGACATGCGACCGAAATAACGGCCAAAGGTAAATACGTGTTTCGGGTTGCGTGGACTTAATAGGCAGTAACCACAACCAAATACAAACATAAGAATCGCAAATATCGCCACTGCGAAAATACGTAATATTGCTATCATTTTGTTCCTCACCGACCGCCAAGTTGATTCATCTATTCGCGCAAAAATGAGCAATAGATTTACTTGCGGTAAATACAACTATAAAAAAGCCGAAACCAAGGTTCCGACTTTTATGTTTTCATCTTACTGATTCATGAATCCACTAACCTAGGTTAGCTCGACTCACGAAATCGTGTAATGTTTGCGCCTAAGGCTGACAATTTATCTTCAATCTTATCGTAGCCACGATCGATGTGATAAATACGGTCAACGATGGTTTCGCCTTGAGCGATACAGCCAGCAATCACAAGGCTTGCAGATGCGCGAAGGTCCGTTGCCATTACTTGAGCGCCGCTCAGTTTTTCCGTTTCACCACAGATAGCCGTGTTGCCTTCGATTTCGGCTTTTGCACCCATTCGCTGTAACTCAGGAATGTGCATAAAGCGGTTTTCAAAGATAGTCTCAGTGATAACACCACTGCCCTTCGCCATCATGTTAAGCAGAGTAAACTGTGCTTGCATGTCGGTTGGGAAGCCAGGGTGAGGGGCTGTTACGATTTTCACCGCTTTCAGCTCACGACCTGTCATATCAAGGCTGATCCAGTCTTCGCCCGTTTCAACCTTCGCACCCGCTTCTTCAAGCTTCGCTAAGGCAGCTTCAAGAAGATGAGCGTTGGTGTTGCGACAAACCACTTTACCGCCAGAAACAGCAGCAGCAACCAGGAAAGTACCTGTTTCAATACGGTCAGCAACCACAGAGTGTTGGCCACCACCAAGACGCTCAACGCCTTCGATAGTAATCGTATCTGTACCTGCGCCAGAAATTTTAGCACCTAGTTTGTTTAGGAAGTCAGCCGTATCAACAATCTCAGGCTCACGCGCTGAGTTATCAAGTACTGTTGTTCCTTCCGCTAGCGTTGCTGCACACATGATAGTAATGGTGGCACCCACACTTACTTTATCCATCACGATGTGCGCGCCTTTCAGACGGCCATCAACACTTGCTTTCACATAACCATCTTCCAACTTAATGGTCGCACCTAGTTGCTCTAGGCCGTGGATATGCAGATCAACAGGTCGCGCACCAATTGCACAACCGCCTGGAAGTGACACTTGGCCTTCACCAAAACGAGCGACTAGAGGACCTAAAGCCCAAATAGAAGCACGCATTGTTTTCACTAAATCGTAAGGCGCACAAAATTCATTAATTTCGCTGCCATCAACATGAACACTACCATTACGTGATACTTTTGCGCCTAAACGCTTAAGCAGTTCCATCGTAGTATCGATGTCACGTAGGTGAGGAACGTTACTTACTTCTACTGGCTCTTCAGCAAGAATTGAAGCAAATAAGATAGGTAGCGCTGCATTTTTTGCGCCTGAGATCGTCACTTCACCGCTTAGCGGCTTATCCGATCCAATAACTCGAAACTTTTCCATCATAAACCTTAAAGTGACATCAGTTTCTTATCACGTTCCCACTCTTCCGGCGTGAAAGCCTTAATAGAAAGAGCATGGATGTCATTGCGTTGAATGTATTCCATTAGTGGGCCGTAGATTAGTTGCTGCTTCTTAACTCGATTCATGCCGTCAAAACATGGATCAACCGCAACAACTTCGTAATGACTGCCTTCCCCTTTCACGAAAATTTCCTGAAGGTTCAGTGCTTCTGCTAATAATTCTTGTACTTTTGTGCTGTCCACAAATAGCTCCTGCCTAATTTTTTATGTGTTCTGCCATCATTGGCTGGATATTGCTCAATTGGAACAACGTTCGTAATTGTTCTGGCACGAAACTGAGCATTATATGACAGTTTTGATTTTTTGCATGCTCTAATAAGTGAATTAGCATCACCATTCCTGCTGAATCGACTCTATTTATATGGCTAAGGTCAATTTCAACGCTCGATTCCGTCGTTTGCCACTTTTCCAATATACGCCAGATTGCAGGTACACTGTCTCGGTCTAAATCACCAAGCAGCTGATACTCTTTAGAGCTTAGTGCTTGCCATTGAGAATGGCTCATTATTTGTTACTCTCAAAACGAATCGGTTGTGCGGCTAATTTCTCTAGTTCGTCAGCAACTTGTAAGATGCCTTCTTGACGAATCTTAGTATTCCACTCCGATTGCTTGCTCGACAACAAGCTAATACCTTCTGCAACCATATCAAATGCTTTCCACTCGCCAGATTTCTTGTCTTTGCGAAGCTTAAATTCAAGCTTAATGTTTGGTCGCGGCGTATCGATGATGTCGACCTTGATACTGGTAATGCGGCTATCCGCTTTGATTTTTGGTTCTGGGCCAAATTCAATCGTCTGATCTGTGTATTGAGTCAGCACTTGAGCATAAGAAGAAACCAGGTATTTACGGAATGAATCGATAAACACGCCCACGTCTTTTCTATCTGCGCCTTTCAAGTTTGGTCCAAGTAACTTAAGAGCTGCATATTGTGCATTCACATAAGGCATCAACTCTTCTTCCACGATGACCTTCAATAACTCTGGATCTTGGTGGATGTTGTCTTGTTCACTCTTCAAACGCTCAAATGCCACTTCGGCAACTTGAGTCATCATCTGGTAAGGCTGAGTACGGTCAATCGATTCTGCAGCAAATGCTTGGGTAGAAATAAGCAACGCCATTGCCGCCATAAACATTGATTTCAAGTAACCAATAGTTTTTAAATGACTAATAGTTTTCAACATCATCTTATTCCTTAGCTTCGCTGTCATTAGAACCACCAACGCTATACAGCACTTGGCCAATCAAATCTTCTAGTACTAATGCTGACTTAGTGTCTTCAATTGCATCACCATCGACCAGCATCTCTTCATCATCAAAAATGAAGCCTGGAACCAGACTAATGTACTGCTCACCAATTAAGCCAGATGTTAAAATTTGAGCGCTAGAGGTATCTGGAAATTGTGAGTACTTCCCGTCAATAGACAGTTCAACGACAGGAAGGTAGCTCTCGGTATCAAGCTCAATACTTTTAACTCGACCAACAACGACGCCACCCACTTTCACTGGAGAACGAACTTTTAGGCTGCCAATGTTGTCAAAGGTCGCTTTTAGATTGTAAGTATGGTTCGAACCTATGCCCTTTACGTCAGCGACTTGAAAGATCATGATTAAGATTGCGCAAATTCCGGCAATAACAAAGGTGCCGACCCATAATTCTAATTTTCGGGTTTGTTGCATGATTAATTCCCAAACATCAATGCGGTAAGAACAAAATCTAGCCCTAGTACCGCTAGAGAAGAGTGCACTACAGTGCGTGTGGTTGCCTGACTAATACCTTCTGAAGTCGGTACTGCGTCATAACCATTGAAAAGTGCGATCCAAGTTACGGTGATAGCGAAGACCATACATTTGATCATGCTGTTACCAATATCTCGGCCAAGCTCAACTGAAGACTGCATCGCAGACCAGAAACTGCCGTGATCAATGCCTTTCCAATCAACACCAACCAGTTGACCGCCCCAAATACCGACCGCCATAAAGATCATAGCAAGCAATGGCATTGAGATAAGCCCGGCCCAAAGACGTGGTGCAATAATGCGTTTAAGAGGGTCAACGGCCATCATCTCAAGGCTTGAGATCTGCTCTGTTGCCTTCATTAAACCAATCTCTGCCGTGAGTGCTGAACCGGCTCGACCTGCAAATAATAACGCAGTCACCACAGGCCCCAACTCACGTAACAGTGAAAGCGCGACCATTTGGCCAAGGTTTCCCTCAGCGCCGTAGTCAATTAACACGACATAGCCCTGCAGGCTGAGCACCATGCCAATGAACAGACCCGAAACTAAAATAATAGCCAATGACTGAACGCCAACGCTATAAAGTTGTTTTACTAATAAAGGGAAGTTTTTTAGTCGCGGGATGCCAAACAAAGCCCCAAATAACATCAGGCTTGCTCGACCAAATGACTCACAGATCGCAAGTGTACGCTTACCGACACCCGCAATAGTTTTAACAATCATATTAAAACAAATCCTTTTCTAAGCTCTTTGCTGGGAATCTAAATGGTACTGGACCATCGGCTTCACCTTGCAAGAATTGCTGCACTCTCGGATCGCTATTGTTGTACAACTCGTCAGGGGACCCAGCAGCAATGATCTTGCTATCTGCCATGAGGTAAACCCAATCAGCAATACTCATCACCTCTGGCACATCGTGAGAAACAACAATCGAGGTTAAGCCCAAGGCTTGATTGAGGTTTCGGATCAATTCAACCAATACGCCCATAGTGATTGGGTCTTGGCCAACAAACGGCTCATCGTACATGATAAGTTCTGGATCCAGCGCGATCGCACGAGCCAACGCAGCTCTCCTCGCCATACCGCCAGACAACTCACTCGGCATTAATTGCGCTGCCCCTCGTAATCCTACCGCTTCAAGCTTTAGTAATACGATGGTACGAATGAATTTTTCATTAAGTTCAGTGTGCTCTCGCAGTGGAAACGCCACATTATCAAAGACATTGAGACCCGTAAAAAGCGCACCCGATTGGAATAGCATGCTCATTTTCTTGCGTGCTTGATACAGCTTTCGACGTGATAATGCTGGGATATTGTCGCCATCAAACCAAACTTCACCTTCATCTGGCGGCAGTTGCCCACCAATCAAACGCAGTAAAGTCGTTTTGCCGATCCCAGACGGCCCCATGATTGCGGTTATCTTGCCTTGAGGCACCTCTAAACTGATGTCATCAAAGATAACGCGCTCACCGCGTGAGAAGCTGAGGTTCTTAACTTTCACAAGCTCAGTGTTCAACATATTTTTGTTGTTTCCTTGCTTTAAAAAACGCCAATTATGGCTGCAATAATAATGAGTCTACTTTAGAATTAAAAGCACTGTTCAATTAATTCATATTAAACAGGAATCTATGCAGGGATTTGAAAGCATTAGAAAATTATCTATTGAGCTCTCTTTCTTGCCTGCTAACTGGTAATTAATTTGCCGAGTGACTTCCCTTTTATCTAGCAACAGGTCAAAATTAGCGGTTAATTCTCCGTTTTTTATTAATTTTTTAGGAATCATCATGCTTGAAGCGATTGCGTTTCTTATTATCGGTCTAGGTTTTTTGGTGTGGAGTGCAGATAAGCTGGTTTACGGCGCCGCTGCTCTTGCTCGAAACTTCGGTATCTCACCACTAGTTATCGGTATGACGATCTTAGCAATGGGGTCTTCGGCTCCTGAAATGATGGTTTCAGCTACAGCAGCCCTTGATGGCAAAACAGATACCGCTGTAGGCAACGTATTAGGCTCAAACATCGCTAACATTGCGTTGATTTTAGGTATTACCGCCCTAATCAAGCCGCTATCGATTAGCTCTGGTGTGATTCGCCGTGAACTACCATTAATGATTGGTGTCACTTTATTAGCTGGCGCACTGCTTTGGGATAACCATTTAGGTTTTTATGAAGGCGTGTTGTTGTTTGTTCTTTTCGCCGCTTTCTTATTTGCCATGCTGCAAATCAGCCGCAGTGAGAAGAAGAACGGTGATGCCTTCCTTGACGAACAAGAGTCAGAAATCCCAGAGGGTGTTAGCAACCCTAAAGCCGCAATGTGGGTCGTGATTGGTCTGATCATCCTGCCTTTGGCTGCTGATATGTTGGTTGATAATGCCGTAATCATCGCGAAATACTTCGGCATGAGCGACCTTGTCATTGGTCTAACTATCATAGCTGTAGGCACTAGCTTGCCTGAGCTTGCAGCATCACTAGCCGGCGTTATGAAGGGTGAAGATGATATGGCTGTAGGTAATATCATTGGTTCAAACGTATTCAACATCCTTGCTGTTATGGGTATCCCGGGCATTCTCAACCCTTCTATCTTGAGCGAATTCGCTATGGGTCGTGACTTCTGGGTAATGCTAGGCGTATCGCTACTGCTTGTTGTGATGGCACTAGGAAAATCTCGTAGTGTGAATCGCATTGAAGGCGGCGTGTTAATTGTGACGTTCGTGGCCTACCAAGCTTACCTACTAATGAACATGTCGGCTTAATTGTTGATTTAACTTCCCGTACTTGGAGTATTTGATGTCTCAGCCATTTGATTACCGCAGCGTTGCAAAACAAGTTTTGGAAACCGAAGTTGCAGGTCTCACTCAATTAGACCAATATTTTAATGATGATTTTTGTAAAGCTTGCGACCTTATCCTGAACAACAAAGGCAAAGTCGTTGTGATGGGCATGGGTAAATCAGGCCACATTGGCAACAAAATCGCAGCCACATTGGCAAGTACCGGCACATCGGCTTTCTTTGTACACCCAGGTGAAGCAGCGCATGGCGATCTAGGCATGATTGAACCTGGCGATATTGTGATTGCAATATCCAACTCAGGTGAATCTGGAGAAATCCTCAGCCTATTCCCAGTATTAAAGCGTCTGAACATCAAGATCATCAGCATGACAGGCAAGCCAGCATCAAACATGGCTACCTTGTCTGATATACATTTACAAATTTCAGTACCAGAAGAAGCTTGTCCACTGGGGTTAGCACCAACAACAAGCACCACGGCGACTTTGGTCATGGGTGATGCATTAGCCGTTGCACTTTTACAGGCTCGAGGCTTCACCGCTCAAGACTTTGCCCTGTCTCATCCAGGTGGTGCTTTAGGTCGTCAACTGCTGTTAAAACTGGACGACATCATGCACACAGGTGACGCACTCCCTGTTGTAGCACCGGATGCGCTAGTTCGAGACGCTTTGTTAGAAATTTCTCAGAAAGGCTTAGGCATGACAGCCATCGTTGGTGAAGATGGCCAAATGGCCGGTATTTTTACCGATGGTGATTTACGCCGTATCTTAGACAAACGCGTTGATATCCATAACACGCAGATCGGTGATGTGATGACGCTAAACCCGACAGTAGCCGAGCCAAACATGCTCGCAGTTGAGGGCTTAAACTTGATGCAAGCGAGGAGCATTAATGGCCTGATGTTGTGCCAAGAAGGTAAATTAGTCGGAGCGTTAAACATGCATGACTTACTGAAAGCAGGAGTAATGTAATGACACAGACAGTCGAAACTCTATACGGCACTGTTAACTCAGATGTATTTGCCATCGCAAAAGAGATCAAACTGCTAATTTGCGATGTCGATGGTGTCTTCTCTGATGGTCGTATCTACATGGGCAACAACGGTGAAGAGCTGAAAACCTTCCACACTCGTGACGGTTACGGCATAAAATCACTGATGAACGCTGGTATTGAAATCGCGATCATCACAGGTCGCAAATCTCAAATTGTTGAGAATCGTATGACCGCCCTAGGCATTAAGCTAATTTATCAAGGTCAAGACGATAAAGTTAAGGCATACCAAGATATTTGCGATAAGCTTTCTGTAAATCCTGAAAATACAGGTTACATCGGAGACGATCTGATTGACTGGCCTGTAATGGAAAAAGTTGGCTTGAAGGTCTGTGTGGCAGATGGTCACCCGCTACTTGCAAAGCGTGCAAACTACGTGACAACTATTAAAGGTGGTCATGGCGCAGTACGCGAAGTCTGCGACCTGATTTTACAAGCAAGAAATGAACTCGACGTGCATAAAGGTTTAAGCATATGAGTTTTACTCGTATTATCTATTTAATACTCATATTTATTGCCTCTTGGTCGACCTATTACCTATACGACAAAGAGCAAACATCAACGATACAAGTGGCTCCCAATTTGGAGCTGCCCGCGTTTAGTGGCAAAAGTCTAAGCAACATTAGTTATGACCAAACTGGTATTCGTAGCTACCAGGTTGAATCAACATATTTAGAGTACTACTCAGTAGGCGGTGATACACACTTTCAAAACCCAATTCTTTCGGTATTTCGAGAAGGGCATACGATTGAATGGCAATTCACCGCTGATCGCGCGATTATGGATAAGAATCAAGTTGTCACTTTTTATGACAACGTTGTGGCAAAGAACCTGTTGCCAGAAGCCAACTTCGATACAATGACCACTGATAAAATGGTTGTTGAGCTGCCTAGCCGAGATTTTTATTCAGATACTCCGGTCCATATGATCGGTACATTTTTTGAAACTGAGGGACAAGCAATGAAAGGTAACTTCGGTACCAACAAAGCGACCCTCTTTAATTCTGTTCAAGGTAGATATGAAACTCTTACACCTTAGTTTATTCGCTTTGACCCTTGCGGCACCTAATGTCTATGCTCTGTCTTCGGATAGCGAGCAACCTGTCTACATTGACTCAGACAGCCAGCAATTGGATATGAAAAGTAACCAAGTGACTTTCCTTGGTGATGTGAACCTTAAACAAGGCAGCATCAATATCAATGCCGATAAGGTTATTGTTACTCGTAACGCCGTAAATGGTGAGATTGAAGAAATTCAAGGCTTCGGTAAGCCAGCAACCTTCTCTCAGCTTACTGACGACGGTAAGACACTCTACGGTGAAGCTGACGACCTACATTACCAGCTTGTTGCCGACAGGCTGATCATGACCAAGAATGCGATGCTATCTCAAGATGGCAGCATCATTCGCGGCTCTAAGATCACTTACCAGATCGGTTCTCAGAAATTAGTCGCTGACAGTGGTGAAAACAAACGAGTGTCAACGGTTTTACAACCAACGGAAGTGAATAAGTAACGATGGCTGTTCTTAAAGCAAAAAACCTAGCGAAAACCTACAGTAAACGTAAGGTTGTTACCGATGTAAGCTTACAGGTAGAGTCAGGCCAGATCGTCGGTCTGCTTGGACCTAACGGTGCCGGTAAAACCACGTCTTTCTATATGATTGTTGGTCTGGTTGCGCGTGATGAAGGTACCATCAGCATTGATGACCGAGACATCAGTATCTTACCAATGCACAGCCGTTCTCGTCTTGGTATCGGTTACCTGCCTCAAGAAGCGTCGATTTTCCGTAAGCTGTCTGTAGAGAACAATATCATGGCGGTTTTACAAACCCGTGATGAAATGACCAACGAACAACGCCAAGATAAGCTGGAAGACCTGCTAGAAGAGTTCCACATCCAACATATCCGCACCAGCAATGGTATGGCTCTGTCGGGTGGTGAGCGTCGTCGTGTAGAGATTGCTCGAGCACTCGCAGCAAACCCGCAGTTCATTCTATTGGATGAACCATTCGCTGGTGTTGACCCGATCTCAGTAATCGATATCAAAAAAATCATTGTTCACCTGCGCGATCGCGGCTTGGGCGTTTTGATTACCGACCACAACGTTCGTGAAACATTAGACGTGTGTGAAAAAGCTTACATCGTAAGCCAAGGGCACCTGATCGCTGAGGGTACTCCTGAAGATGTTCTCAATAACGAACAAGTTAAACAAGTTTATCTAGGCGAACAATTCCGTCTATGATTATATAGAGAGTATCGAGAGTTCTAAGAATAATAACTAGGTAAGTCACACTGAATGAAACCCTCATTACAACTTAAGCTAGGCCAACAGTTAGCAATGACTCCTCAATTGCAGCAAGCGATTCGTTTGTTGCAATTGTCTACTTTAGATTTGCAGCAAGAGATTCAAGAAGCACTTGAATCTAACCCACTACTCGATGTCGAAGAAGGCAATGAAGATACGCCAACACCGGAAGAAAAACCTAGCAGTGACGAAAAAGAAACAGTTGAAGCCACAGAGCAAGACTTACCTGATAGCTCAGACTTAATCGAAAAATCAGAGATTGGCAACGAACTAGAAATCGACACAACTTGGGAAGACGTCTACAGCGCAAACACCGGTAATACGGGTATTGCGATTGATGACGACATGCCTGTTTATCAAGGCGAAACGACTCAAAGCCTACACGATTACCTACTTTGGCAACTCGACCTAACACCATTCACTGACACCGACCGAAGCATCGCTTTTGCACTAATCGATGCCATCGACGACTATGGCTACCTCACTGTAACTTGTGAAGACATCCTTGAAAACTTCAACAATGAAGAGATCGAGCTTGATGAAATTGAAGCCGTACGTAAACGAATTCAGCAGTTTGACCCGCTAGGTGTCGGTTCAGTCAATCTGCAAGATTGCTTGTTACTGCAACTGGCAACCTTTCCCCAAGATACGCCTTGGCTCAACGAAGCTAAGTTAGTACTTACTAGCCATATCGACCAACTCGGCAACCGCGATTACAAACTGGTTATCAAAGAGACCAAGTTGAAAGAGGCAGAACTACGTGAAGTTTTGCAGCTTATTCAACAACTGGATCCTCGCCCTGGCAGTAAGATTACTCCGGATGAAACTGAGTATGTAGTTCCGGATGTATCTGTCTTCAAAGACCTTGGCAAATGGCTAGTGACCATTAACCCTGATAGCGTGCCTAAGCTAAAAGTGAATCAGCAGTACGCTGATCTGGGCAGTAAAGGCAACAGCGCCGACAATCAATACATCCGCTCAAATTTGCAAGAAGCAAAGTGGCTAATTAAAAGCCTAGAGAGCCGAAATGAGACGCTACTCAAAGTTGCGCGATGCATTGTTGAACATCAGCGTGATTTCTTCGAACATGGCGAAGAAGCTATGAAGCCAATGGTTCTTAATGATGTTGCGTTAGCTGTTGATATGCACGAATCCACGATCTCTCGTGTGACGACTCAAAAATTCATGCATACGCCACGTGGCATCTTCGAACTCAAATACTTTTTCTCAAGCCATGTCAGCACTGACAATGGCGGTGAATGTTCATCTACAGCAATTCGCGCACTCATTAAGAAGCTTGTCGCAGCGGAAAATACCGCGAAGCCTCTAAGTGATAGTAAGATTGCTGCTTTACTGGCTGACCAAGGAATTCAGGTAGCTAGACGTACCATAGCGAAATACCGTGAGTCTCTGGGCATTGCCCCATCGAGTCAGCGTAAACGCCTGCTATAAGCTCATTTAGTCGCTAGTTACTTAGCAACTATTATCAGGCACCAACTGAAAAGGAAAGTCTATGCAAATCAATATTCAAGGCCATCACGTTGATCTTACCGATTCAATGCAAGACTATGTTCACACCAAATTCGACAAACTTGAGCGCTTCTTTGATCATATCAATAGCGTTCAGGTTGTTTTAAAAGTTGAGAAAATCAATCAAATCGCAGAAGCTACCCTGCATATAAATCAGGGGGAAATCCATGCGACAGCAACAGATGAAAGCATGTATGCCGCGATTGATTCATTGGTTGATAAACTCGTCCGCCAACTCAACAAGCACAAAGAAAAGCTAAGTAGTCACTAACATGCAATTAAGCGAAGTACTTTCATTGGACTGCACCAAAAGTGCAGTCCAATGCACAAGCAAAAAAAGAGCCCTTGAGCTCATCAGTCAGATCGCAGCAGAAAGCTGTGGTCAAGATTCAACAGAACTGTTTGAGTGCATGTTGAGCCGTGAAAAAATGGGCAGTACAGGTATTGGTAATGGCATTGCTATTCCTCACGCTCGTATGAACGTCAGTGATAAAGCGATTGCTGTATTACTGCAATGCCAAGATCCCATCGAATTTGATGCGATTGATAATCGTCCTGTCGACCTACTATTTGCCCTGCTTGTTCCAAGTGAACAGTGCAAGGAGCATCTAAAAACCCTCTCTTGTATGGCAGAGCGACTCAACGACAAGCAGACTCTTAAACAGTTGCGTAATGCTCAAAGCGATCAAGAGCTTTACGACATCATGATTCAAGTGCCAACTTGCGAGTAATAACATGCGATTAATCGTTGTTAGTGGCCAATCGGGGGCCGGTAAAAGTGTTGCGCTGCGAGTCCTTGAAGACTTGGGGTATTACTGTGTCGATAACCTTCCAGTAAACCTGCTCAACGACTTCGTCGAATCGGTACGCGAGATCAATCAAAACGTCGCCGTTAGCATTGATATCCGTAACCTCCCGAAAGAGCCTCAGTTAGTCACAGACATGCTAGAACAGCTAGACTCTGCCACTAATATCGATGTGAACGTCTTGTTCCTAGATGCGAGCAAGCAGACGTTACTCAAACGCTACAGCGAAACACGCAGAATTCACCCTTTATCGATCGGCCAAGAAAAGCTCTCTCTTGAGCAAGCGATTGATTTAGAGAAGACACTCCTGACACCTCTCGCAGAGCACGCCAGCATTGTGATTGACAGTAGTGACTGCAACCTCTACGAATTGAGTGAAAAGGTTCGTTTTAAAGTTGAAGGCAAAGAGAAGCAAGAGCTGATCATCGTCTTTCAATCTTTCGGTTTTAAGTATGGCTTACCAAGTGATGCCGACTACGTGTTTGATGTTCGCTTTTTGCCGAACCCTCACTGGGAACCCGCACTACGACCACTAACCGGTCTAGATGCTCCAATTCACTCTTTTCTTGAAGAACACTCAGAAGTTCTAGAGCTCAAGCAACAGATCCAAGGCTTTGTTGAACAGTGGTTACCAATGTTAGAGAAGAACAATCGCAGTTACCTAACGGTCGCGATTGGCTGTACTGGCGGCAAACACCGCTCGGTTTATCTAACTCAGAAAATTGGTGAGTACTTCGAACAACTTGGCCATCAAGTTCAAATCAGACACGCCTCCCTAGAGAAGCACCAACAGGGCTAACCATGGAATTAACTCGAACTGTACTGATCCAAAATCGCTTGGGTCTTCACGCTAGAGCAGCCGTAAAGTTGGTTGAGCTTGCACAAAGCTTTGATGCAACCATCACGATCCATAGCGAAGAAGATAAAACGGCGACAGCAGACAGCGTAATGGGGTTACTTATGCTGGAATCAGCGCAAGGGCAACATATTACTATTCAAGCTGCAGGTACCGATTCACAGCAAGCACTGGATGCCGTCTGTCATCTCATTGAAGACAAGTTTGATGAGGGTGAGTAGCGAAAACGCTTCACTCACAACGCCTAAGACTCAAACAACGAACCAACCAATATTAAATCTTAGTTCTATCTAAGTTTATGATTTAAATAAGCCCCAGAATTAAGTTACTATTCCAACCATTGTTAGAATAATGAGATAGGAGGAAAATATGGCAGAGCAATTAGAATTCGACCAAGCTCACCAAACCCTCCAAGAAGTCAGCGAAGCCCTAGAAAACGGCCGATTTGTTCACGTACGCCGACAACTTCAGGACATGGAGCCTGAAGATATTGCACACCTTTTAGAAGCCTCCCCTCGCAAAAGTCGTGACGTACTCTGGCAACTCACCGATCCTGAAGACTACGGTGAAATTCTTGATGAACTAAACGAAGACGTCAAAGATGCTCTTGTGTCGAAAATGGCACCTGAGACCTTGGCAGAAGCAACCGAAGGTATGGAAACCGATGACGTCGCGTACGTACTTCGAAGCCTACCCGACGATGTTTCTCGCGAAGTCCTTTCTCAAATGGACTCCGTCGATCGTGCATTAGTTGAAACTGCCCTGTCGTACCCTGAAGATTCAGCGGGTGCGATAATGAACACCGATGTAATCACGATTCGTGGTGATGTCGATGTTGACGTTGTATTGCGTTACATGCGTATGCGTGGCGAACTGCCTGATGCAACTGACGCTCTGTATGTTATTGATGAAGAAGAACGTCTTATCGGTAACCTATCACTTACTACACTGGTAACGACTCAGCCTGATGTCGCAGTTTCCGAGGTGATGGAAGATGCAGACGAAGCGATCGCGGTTGAAACCAGCGCTTCCGACATTGCGAGCCTGTTCGAACGTCGTAATTGGGTTTCAGCGCCAGTAGTCGATAGCAATCAACAT
>NZ_JADDYK010000112.1:15600-56070 GCF_015163615.1 Vibrio sp. OPT18 | reverse complement strand
CTTGTTGGTCGTATCACCATCGATGACGTGGTTGATGTTATCCGTGAAGATGCCGAGCACTCAATGATGAGTATGGCGGGTATGGACGATGACGAAGATACCTTCGCACCAGTCGTAAAATCCGCTCGTCGTCGTAGTGTGTGGCTTGGTGCTAATGTTCTTGCTGCGCTGGCTGCCGCATCAGTATCGAATATGTTTGAAGCAACGCTCGACCAAATGGCAGCGATTGCAGTACTGATGACCATTGTACCTTCGATGGGTGGTGTTGCCGGTAACCAAACCGTTGCTCTTGTGATTCGTGGTTTGGCACTCGGTCATATCGGTGACAGTAACAAACGCGAACTACTACTCAAAGAGGCGGCCATCGGCTTCCTAAACGGCGTGTTATGGGCTGTTATCATTGGTGGTATTGTGGTTGCTTGGAAAGGTAACTGGATACTGGGAGGCATCATATCAGCGGCGATGATGACCAACTTGATTGTCGCAGGTATTGCTGGTGTAACCATCCCAGTGATGTTGAAGAAGATGAATATCGATCCAGCCCTTGCTGGCGGTATGGCACTGACCACAGTAACCGATGTTATTGGCCTATCGGTGTTCTTAGGCTTAGCAACCATACTTATCTAGCTTGATTACCGACTCGGTAAATATAAAAAGGGAGCCATTGGCTCCCTTTTTTAGTGCATCAGATTTTAGCTTCAGGTCTAAACCTCATATTTAAACCTCATGTTTAAACTGAAGCAAATTAGGCAAAATTACTCACCCGCGACTTTCATCGACTCAAGTAAGATAGAACCCGTTTGAATTTGCGAACGTGTTTCTACGTCGTTACCGACAGCAACAATCTGAGTAAACATGTCTTTTAGGTTACCGGCGATTGTGACTTCTGATACTGGGTATTGGATCTCTCCGTTCTCAACCCAGAAGCCCGCAGCGCCACGAGAGTAATCACCCGTTACGGTATTAACGCCTTGGCCCATCACTTCAGTCACTAGGAAACCCGTACCCAACTCTTTTAGCATCTGCTCAAAGTTTTGGCCAGTCGATTTAACGAACCAGTTATGAATACCACCCGCATGGCCTGTTGGTGTCATGTCCATTTTACGTGCTGCGTAACTCGTCAGTAGATAAGTCGCCAGAACACCATCAGTGATGATTTCACGATCTTGAGTGAACACACCTTCGCTATCAAATGGGCTTGAAGCCAAACCACGCAAGATATGTGGTCGCTCAGAAATATTAAACCAGTCAGGTAGGATTTTCTGACCTAAATGATCCAATAGGAACGATGATTTACGGTAAAGATTACCGCCACTGATTGCCATCACAAGGTGACCAATCAAGCCAGTAGCAACATCGTTAGCGAACATAATTGGGTATTGGCCTGTTGGTAGCTTTTTCGCATCCAAGCGGCTAATGGTCTTTTCTGCTGCTTCTTGACCTACACGCTCAGGCGTCCATAGCTCATCACGGTGACGTGCAACGGTGTAGCTGTAGTCTCGTTCCATCTCACCGTTAGCGCCTTGTCCAATTACACAGCAGCTCGTGCTATGACGGCTTGAAGCGTAGCTTGCTAGCAAGCCATGGCTGTTACCATAAACCTTAACGCCATAGTGGCTGTCGTAGCTTGCGCCATCACTCTGTTTGATCTTATCGCTATAAGCTAACGCTTGCTTCTCAGCAGCAATCGCAATCTCAGCAGCATAATCAGGGTTTGGCTCATCAGGGTGGAAAAGATCCAAGTCTGGAATTTCTTTTACCATGTATTCTTTTGCTGCAGGACCTGCAAATGGGTCTTCAGACGTGTACTGAGCGATATCAAGCGCAGCCGCGACTGTTTGAGCAATCGCCTTTTCACTCAGATCAGATGTAGATGCGCTGCCTTTTTTCTGGCCGCGATAAACAGTAATACCTAGCGCACCATCACTATTAAATTCAACGTTTTCCACTTCACACATACGTGTTGAAACACTTAAACCCGTTGACTTAGTAATAGCGACCTCAGCTGCGTCTGCACTCACTGATGCCATATCCAACGCTTTAGCTACTGCGGCTTCTAGCTCAACTCTTTGCTGGGCGACTTGCTGTTTTACATCCATATCTATTCTAATTTTTTAGGTCAATATTACGTAGGATAACAAGAATTTCGCTTTCTCCCCAAGATTCTTGCTAAAATAGGCAATATATTCGTTTGAGATAGTGACATAGGCAGAAAAGATGGCTCGCAAAAACCAAAAAGCCCCATGGGAACCAGAAGAAGAAATCATCTGGGTAAGTAAGACAGAAATGAAAACGGACATGGATGCCCTGCAAAAGCTGGGAGAAGAGCTTGTTGGTCTAAAGCCTTCTGTATTAGACAAATTTCCGCTGTCTGAAGATTTGGCACAAGCGATTAAAGATGCACAACGCTTTAAAAATGAAGCGAAGCGTCGTCAACTTCAATACATTGGTAAAGTAATGCGCAATGTCGATCCTGAGCCAATTCAAGCGGCTTTGGATAAAGTACGTAACAAACACTCACAAGCAACAGCTGAGCTACATAAGCTTGAGCAACTGCGTGATCGTGTTGTTGCTGAAGGTGATGCGGCTATTTCAGAAGTAATGGAAATGTACCCTGAAGCAGACCGTCAGCGTCTTCGTCAGCTAGCTCGCCAAGCTAACAAAGAGAAATCAGCGAACAAGCCTGCAAAGTCTTCTCGTGAGATCTTCCAAATCTTAAAAGAGCTAAAGCTAGAAGACTAATCGTTATCTCGCTTTACTCATAGAGTGAATAAAAGACCTAGCACATGCTAGGTCTTTTTGTTTTTGACGCACTCGATATCAAGAAACACTCAATATCAATAAGTACTCACAGGAGTGATGAGTCGTCACTCACCCGCTTTAACAAATGAGCTTAATTCTGTCTGCGGATGATCCGCCGTCAGTGCCTCTATCGAGTCTTCAACCAACACCTTACCTAGCGCCACAAACACAAACTTATTCGCGATACTGCGTGCGTCACCTAAATGGTGAGTCACCATCAAAACCGTAATATTTCGCTCTGTCGCTAATCGCTTCACTAAGCT
This sequence comes from Vibrio sp. OPT18, assembly GCF_015163615.1. Classification (NCBI taxonomy): domain Bacteria; kingdom Pseudomonadati; phylum Pseudomonadota; class Gammaproteobacteria; order Vibrionales; family Vibrionaceae; genus Vibrio; species Vibrio sp. OPT18. The sequence continues at coordinate 53,005 of NZ_JADDYK010000112.1, read as the reverse complement.
AAGCATCTCTTCGCGAAGCAAAGGGTCAAGCGCAGAGAAAGGTTCATCAAGCAGCCAAATGTCATGTGGCTGAACAAAACAACGCGCTAGTGCGACACGCTGGCGTTGACCGCCGGATAAGTGCTCAGGCAATCTATCCAAATACTCAGAGACGCCAACTTGTGCTGCGGCTTGCTCCACAGCTTGCTTTTGGGTTGCGGTAAGCTTTAAACCTGGGTGCAGACCTAAACCAATATTTTCTCGCACCGTAAGGTGAGCAAACAGGTTATGCTCTTGAAACAACATCGCCAACGGACGTTGGTGTGCCTCTTTACCAATAAGCGATTGCCCAGCCACTGAGATCTCACCCGATGTAGGCTCGATGAAACCAGCAACTAGCGCCAACAGTGTAGACTTACCCGCACCACTCGGCCCCATAAGCGCAACAATATCGCCCTGCTCAGCTTGAAAATCAAAGCTAAACAACTCTCTGTGATAGTGGTAATCCACATCTTTCATCACTAACATCATCGGTTCCTTAATTCTTTAGCATCGAGCTTAGATCTTCGAGTAAATAAGAATTCTATTAAGCTAAAGCTACCGACACTCAATAACAGTAAGCTCACAGAAACTACCGCCGCCGCTTCCATTTGATAACTGCCTAACAATTGGAATAGGTACAAAGGCAGCGTTCTAAAATCTTGGCTACCAAACAAAGCAATCGCGCTTAAGTCACCCATCGCCAACATAAAGCTAATCGAGAAGGCTTGCGCCATCGGCTTACGCAGTGCTCGCCACTCCACCAACCTAAAACGCGTGAAACCTGTCATTCCCAAGCTTGCACACACATACTGGTACTGCTGAGACAAATGCAGCATAGGTTGAGCTAAGGTTTTAACTACGTAAGGTAGCGCCATTAAGCTGTTGACGGCAATCACGATAAAGAAAGCTAAACTAAAGACATCGGTGAATGAACGCAGTAATAAGAAGATCCCCGTACTGATCACAAGCCCCGGAGTCACCAAGATAATAGTGCCAATCAGCTCGATTTTATCGGCTCGAAAATTCTTGTTCTGTAAACGCCATGCTCGGCTAGTCAGCAGTATGGCGATACCAATACCAACTGCGATAACACTTGCTAATGACGCGACTTTAACCGAGGTCATTAACGCCGCCCAAAACGGCTCGCTGCTGAGTACGGTTAATGCCTGCGAGTTAATTCCACTGACGATAACCATAGCTAATGGCGGCAATACCAGCATTGAGACTATGATGATCCAAAAGCTATCCCAAGCTTTTGACCACCAGCTGTCCTTAACCAAATATTTTTCTTCCGACAATTGACTGGCTGTCACTGAAATAGGTTTCGATAGCCGTTGAATGCTCACCGCTAGCACACCACACAACAGCATTTGCCATATCGCGAGCAAGGCACCAGCTTGAAGGTCAAAGTCGAATTTAATCGCCTGATAAATGGCGAGTTCGATAGTGGTTGATTTAGGTCCACCGCCTAGTGCCATCACGGTAGCAAAGCTGGTAAAACACAGCATGAAGACTAAGCCACACACATGAGGCAATTGCTGTCTTAAACGTGGCCATTCAACCCATCTGAATTTGTTCCAATGACTCATACCCAAGTGAGCACAAAGCTTGTGTTGCTCGGCAGGCACGGTATCTAACGCTTGCAGAAGTAAGCGACTGGCATAAGGCAAGTTGAAGAAAACGTGCGCCAGCAAAATACCATTCAATCCGTATATGGAAAATGGCAATTCAATATCGAAGTTCGCCAAAAACTTAGCTAACCAACCACTATTGCCATAGATCGCAAGTAAGCCAAATACACCCACTAACACTGGCAGGACTAAGGTCGACGCGAACAGCCTTAACAACAAAGCGCGTCCAAAAAATTGTCTACGACACAGCGCATGAGCAATAGGTATAGCAAAGCCAACACTCAGCACCGTTGAGAGTGTCGCCTGATAAAAACTGAATTTCGTTACATGCCAATAGTAGGGATCTGACCATACTTGGCTGATATCAAGAGAAGGGGCATTGCTAAGCAATGCCCCAACTGCTGAAACCACGAAGGCGGTAATGAGTATCGCAACCCAGATACCTACCTTAGGTGTTTTCTTTATCATAAATTGATTTTTTACCGTAAACAGTTCACTCAAAGTATATCGAACGAACTTTTAAATACAGAAAGCCTATTTTTTAAAGTAAGTTAGAAAGTAAGTGCACTCTGCCATTCACGAATCCAAGGCTTACGCTTCTCGGCGATCTCTTCTGAGCTAAAGCTCAGCGCTTTCTGAGGAACCGTAAGTTGCTCAAACCCTTTTGGTAACTCAACATCCGTCACTGGGTACATCCAGTTACCTGTTGGCATCGCCGATTGGAATTCATCACTTAGGATAAACGCCATAAACTCATCAGCAAGCTTTTCGTTCTTGCTGCCTTTAACCTTAGCGGCCACTTCCACTTGAGTGTAATGCCCTTCTTCAAAGCTTGCTGCTGCGTACTTAGAATCGCTCTCAGCAATAATGTGGTAAGCCGGCGACGTTGTGTAAGACAAGACTAAATCCGACTCGCCTTCTAGGAACATTGAGTAAGCTTCAGACCAGCCTTTGGTTACAGTCACTGTTTTCTGAGCAAGCTTCTTCCATGCTGCTGTCGCTTCATCACCGTATACTGATTTCATCCAAAGCATCATGCCTTGGCCTGGTGTTGATGTACGTGGGTCTTGGTAGATAACCTTGAGATCGTCACGCTGCTCAACCAACTCTTTAAGGCTCTTCGGTGGGTTTGCCAACTTCTCTTTGTTGTAAACAAAAGCAAAGTAGCCAAAGTCATAGGGTACAAAAGTGCTGTCGTTCCAACCATTAGGCAGTGTTACTGATGAAGTATCAACATTATGCTCAGCCAATAAACCCGTCGCTTTCGCTTCAGCCATCAGGTTGTTGTCGAGACCTAGCAAGATATCGGCTTTGCTGTTGCCGCCCTCAAGACGTAAACGGTTCAGAATAGACACGCCATCTTCTAGAGCGACAAAATTCACATCACAACCACACTTCTCTTCGAATGCTTTTTCAACGGCAGGACGAGGGCCCCAATCCGCAGCAAAAGAGTCATAGGTGTATACAGTCAAAGTGTTGTCTGCAGCAAAGGCAGAAAAAGAAATAGCTGTAGTAACAGCAAGGGTAGTTAATGTGAATTTCACTGGACGCTCTCCATGGTCTGAGCGGCACAGGTTTGAGGGAGGAGAACGGTAGAGGTTGTTCCTAACTCAATTCCTACGCCAGCATTATCTGGTTCAGGTTTACGGGTCCCAAGCGTGTGCTTGATCTCAGCTGGCATTCATTGTTTGAATGGTTCGCTCCCCGATGAGTGTTCAGAATTGTAATTCGAATTTTAACAATAAGCTATCAAGTTTGGATCAATTACGTTGATCGTAACCCCAACGTGGCACTAAACCTTGCTCGATACCAAGATGATCCAGAATGCGCGCCACCATAAAGTCGACCAGATCTTCGATCGACTTAGGTTGGTGATAAAAACCCGGAGCCGCTGGCATAATCGTTACGCCCATGGTCGAAAGCTTGTGCATGTTCTCTAGATGAAGCGTCGAAAATGGCGTCTCACGAACCACCAACAACAGTTGGCCTCGCTCTTTCATGACCACATCTGCTGCTCGCTCAATCAGGTTATCCGACAAGCCATGTGCAATCGAAGCCAAGCTTCCCGCTGAACATGGACAAACGACCATCTGCTTCGGTGCTGCTGAACCAGAGGCAACCGGTGAGAACCAATCATCTTTGCCACACACCACCAGCTTTTCAGGGTCGCAGCCAAGATGTTTAACCAAAGCTTGTTTCGCCGCATCTGGCCCAGCTGGTAACTTAAGTTCATGCTCGGTCGCCAATACCACTCGCGCTGCCGATGAAATCAGCAAGTAGACCTGATAATCGGCTGCCAAAAGGCATTCAAGTAAACGCAGGCCATAAGGCGCACCGGATGCACCAGTGAAAGCAAGAGTTATCGCTTTATCGTGTTTTGTCATGTTCTCAATTACTTCAAATTATAAGGTCTTGGATGCCGTTAGCCTTTGAGTGCCAATCCATCCAACAGTTTTTGGTGAATGCCACCAAAGCCACCATTACTCATTACCAAGATTTGGTCGCCCGCTTGTGCCTCTGAGACAATTTTAGCAACGAATGCATCCATGTCATCACTCACGTGTGCAGGTTGGTGGCAAGCATCTGCAACATTTTGAACTGACCAATCAATGTTATCCGGTTGGAATAAGTAGGTAGAATCCGCCAGCTTCAACGAATCAGCCAGAATTTCTTTGTGCACACCACGTTTCATGGTGGCAGAGCGAGGCTCTAAAACGGCAATGATTTTCTTAGTGTCGACCTTATTACGTAATCCGCCCAGAGTAAGTTCAATCGCCGTTGGATGATGAGCAAAATCGTCATAAACAGAAACACCTGCCACCTCGCCTTTAAACTCCAAACGGCGCTTAGTATTAATAAAGGTAGCTAGCGATTCACAAGAGAGGTCTGGTGTTACGCCCACGTGTCGTGCAGCTGCTATCGCCATCAAAGCATTATTTACGTTGTGGTCGCCCACTAAATCCCAATTTACGGTTCCAACACATTCATTTTGGAAGTAAACCTCAAATTGAGAGCCATCTTTGACCAGTTTCTTGGCATCCCAGTCGCCTTGCTCGCCACTCGATTCAGTTTCACTCCAGCAACCGCGAGCTAGAACATCTTGAATAGCGGTGTCTTGCTTAGGTGAGAATATACGGCCATTGCTCGGCACAGTACGCACCAAATGATGGAATTGACGCTTAATTGCTTCAAGATCGTCAAAGATGTCCGCATGATCGAACTCTAGGTTATTCATCACCAAGGTTCTTGGGTGGTAATGAACGAACTTAGATCGTTTATCGAAAAAAGCACTGTCGTATTCGTCGGCTTCTACCACGAAGAACATGCTTTCACCAAGGCGAGCAGATATACCAAAGTTACCCAACACACCACCAACTAAGAAACCCGGTGCATAGCCACAGTCTTCCAAGATCCAAGCCAACATGCTTGATGTCGTGGTCTTACCGTGCGTTCCCGATACCGCTAACACCCAACGGTCATGCAGCAGGAACTCTTGCAACCACTGAGGACCAGAGGTGTATCTAAGGTTGTTATCCAACACATACTCAACACACGGATTACCGCGGCTCATTGCGTTACCGATAACCACGAGATCCGGCCTTGGCTCTAATTGGCTAGGGTCGAACCCTTCAATAATTTCAATCCCTTGAGATTCCAACAAGGTGCTCATTGGTGGGTAAACATTCGCGTCACTACCCGTAACCTTGTGACCTAATTGACGAGCCAATACCGCAGCACCACCCATGAAGGTGCCACAAATTCCTAAGATATGAATATGCATAAATTGCTTCCAAACGCTTGGCTAAATAAACGATGCCTAATTAAAAACGGCTTGCACTCATTATCATTAAATGGCGATTAAAAGCGAGCGGCAATGCAAAACAAATTGAGTCGACATAGTAAGTGAGATCTGTGTCGCTTAGTTCATTACCATTAAAAAGATCTAACCTTTAGAATTTAGGTAAGCGTCTAGATGAATAAAGCCCACTCAAGAGGCCGAATCTACAGTGCTCAAATCCCCCCTAATATTGAGAGAAGTTTAAGGAAATAACATGTCTGAGATGCGCACCCTTGGTGAGTTCATTGTTGAGAAACAGAGTGACTTCCCCCATGCAAGCGGTGATCTATCATCCCTTTTGTCGTCTATTCGACTTGCTGCAAAAATTGTTAACCGTGAGATCAACAAGGCTGGCCTAGTCGACATCACTGGCGCTGTTGGTACAGACAACGTGCAAGGTGAAGAGCAGCAAAAGCTAGACCTTTACGCGAACGACAAATTTAAAGCGGCTCTAGAAGCTCGTGACCAAGTTTGTGGTGTTGCAAGTGAAGAAGAAGACGAAGCTGTCGCCTTCAATAAAGAGCTCAACAAAAACGCAAAATACGTTGTACTGATGGATCCACTTGATGGCTCTTCAAACATCGATGTGAATGTATCGGTTGGTACAATTTTCTCTATCTACCGTCGAGTATCACCGATCGGTACTCCACCAACACAAGAAGATTTCCTACAGCCAGGACACAAGCAAGTAGCCGCGGGTTACGTGATTTACGGTTCTTCAACCATGCTTGTATACACAACAGGTGCTGGCGTAAATGGCTTCACCTACGACCCATCACTGGGTACCTTCTGCCTATCTCATGAAAACATGATGATTCCAGACGAAGGTAAGATTTACTCAATCAACGAAGGTAACTACATCCGCTTCCCTACGGGTGTTAAGAAGTACATCAAGTACTGCCAAGAGAATGAGCCAAGCGACAACCGCCCTTACACATCACGTTACATCGGTTCTCTAGTTTCAGATTTCCACCGTAACCTGCTGAAAGGCGGCATCTACTTGTACCCAAGCACGCAAAGTCACCCTCAAGGTAAACTGCGCCTGCTTTACGAGTGCAACCCAATCGCTTTCCTTATGGAACAAGCGGGTGGCATCGCTTCAGACGGTGCTCAACGTATCATGGATATCAAACCAACTGAGCTACACCAACGTGTACCTTTCTTTGTTGGCTCAACAGACATGGTTCGCAAAGTAGAAGAGTTTCTTGAGTTGAACCGAGACTAAACCTCTCGTTCATTTCTCAAAATAGCGTCATTAAAAAAGCCAGCATTCACATGCTGGCTTTTTGTTTGATAACTCAGAATATATAACGACTAAGCGTTGTTCCGCTTACACCAGTTACCCGAAAGTATTTCTTTATTAGCTGTTAGATCAAGCTGATACAAATATACCCATGCTAATCCAAATATAGTCTCTATTTGCTCGCGACGATACTCAACAGGAACATCTTCTAGCCGATCGAGCGACTCTAAAATTTCGTCGTTAATGATATAGACCTCACCAGCGACACTTTTCTTTCCCAAAATCATCGCCGGATAGGCACCTAAATCAAAAAGTGCGTATTCCTTAGGTGTATCAAACTGCCCTAATAAATCGCAGCCCTGCAAATAATGGTGATTTGACTGACCTTGCCTCAAGGTTCCATAGACAAAAACAAGATGCTGCATACGCCCTCCATGCGGCTTTACTCGAACTCAAATTGATACAGAAGGTCTACGGCACTATCTAGGCCAGAAACAGCTTCAACATAGAGATCCTGCATCAATCGATAACGAACAGTAAATTCACCGAGCGAGTTGAAGATACCCACACCATACTTAACCTGTAAGCCTGGCAGGATGTAGCCACTTACCGTCACCTGAGAGTCATCGCCAGAGCCTGCGGTATCCAGTTGCAAATCCTGTACACCAAAGGCTTCACCGATTTCACCAACAACCTTACCACTCTTCGCCAAACTCAAACCGATTAAGGTCGTTGTCATCGAACCGCTCGACTCACCGTCGATATCTTGGCCACGCAAAATATAAGACAGCGCGTTCGCTTGTGGCATCGCAGGGTCAGAATAAATCTCGATGGTCGGCTCTGTCGCCGGGCCTGTCACTCGAATACCTGCGGTCACATCATCCTGAGTATTATCAGGATTACGAATCGCATTGATGGCTACATATGGCTGATCCGGTGGACCATTCATTAGAATCTTACCCTCTTCTATCAAGAGGTCTTGGCCGAATGATTGGTAAGTACCATCGACGATGTTCACTTCACCTGTAATAAATGGACCTTGGTCTTTTTGAGCTACGTTGAGCTTACCGACCAAATCACCTTCAAGACCGAAGGCAGACAATTTAAAATCATCACCAATGGAGATATTAATGTTGGTCATCACATTGAATGGGATCGTATCTTCGTTTTCTGGCTCTAGATCTTTATTCAAAATAACCTGATCAGAAGAGACGCCAACCGCTGACGGTGGTAAGTCTTCAACAACAATGCGTCCCCATGGTAAGGCAATATCACCGGTAATTTTCGCCAGTTCTGGTGTGACATCAATAGTCATATCAGGCACGACTTTCACCTTAACCATAGGTGGGATATCAACCATCAACTCATCAGCGAAAACTCTAACGTTAGAGTGCCATGCTGTAAGATCTTGCCAATCTCCGGTTCCCTCAATATCAAGGTGACCATCAGGCGTTTCGACATTCGCATCCAGTTTTGCACTATAACCATCAAAGTCGAGGTCAATGCGGCCATCTTTCACATCAACAGGCGTAACATCGCCTTTCACTTGAATTCCATCAACCGAGAACTGACCAAAGACTTGAGGGTGCATCAAAGAGCCTTTAACTTGAAGATCACTCTCCAGGTCGGCTTTCAATAGGCTGTATTCACCTAGAATGGGTTGTAAGAAATCAAGATGGAACGTGGTCAACTTAATTGCTGCATCGACCATTTTGTCTTCGGCAAGAATATTCGGTAACGACACCGTGCCAGACAGGTCACCATTGTCGGAAACATCCAACTTAAAGTCGGCATCCAGTTTGTTGTCTTTCAGTTGGGCATTCAATGCAACGCTTTCCCAACCCAGTGTAATTGGCTCACCCACTTGTTGAACAACCTGACCTTTCGGCATATCAACGCTTACCGTAACCTCAGGCTCACCTTGTTCAGACCACTTAGCATGAGCGGTCGCATTGACTAAGCCCTGTAATTGCGTCTCTTTAGGCACAAAGGCTTTAATCTGATCGAAATCGAATTGATTGATGGCTACCTTGGCCTCACCCGATTTTCCGACACGAACGTCTTCATCCAAACACACGCTCGAACCCGATTGTTTCCAACAGTGCGCTTGAACATCGGCAAACTGTTTATCAACATCCGCCTTTATCGCGACAGGTTGGTCTAATACCCAAGGGCCTTGCTGAGTGGTGATTTTGACTCTATCTAACGACCCATCCCAAATAAGAGAAGGCTTTTGAATCAACTCTCCGGAAATAGCTAAGCTTGTAGACACGATGTCGGATATCACATCAAGTGTCACTGTGTGTTTCTTCTCACCACCACTCACCGTGAGATCAATGCTTTCTACGCTCTGATCTTGATAGGTTAGGTTGTTAGCTTTTAATTCAAGATCAGCTTGAGCTTCAGGCAATGGCAGAGGAACCACAGAACCATTAAGCGACAAGGATTCTAGTGTTGCTTCGTTATTCCAATCTACCTTATCCACATTTAGAGCGAGATCGACTTCAGGCTCTTTCGTTGGACCACTGAGCTGGATGTTACCAATCACTTTACCTTTCAAATCAGGGACGCTTTTTACAAGCTCAGGGAAATTAATCTCAACGCCCATATCCCATTTCTTATCAAGCTCACCCTGAGCCTTAATCGAGTTAACACCGTGAGCTAAGCTCAAACCACTGGTTTTCAGTTTTGGTTCACCGCTCGCGCTGCGATCCGACGCTGACAACTGACCTTCGATATCCAGAGGGTATTCTCGCAAGATCCCTTCAATATCCAATTTAGGCAGTTCAATCGCCCAGCCGCCCGCTTCCGTCAACTCACCAGAGGTGACGATGCTTCCACTAATGTTACCCTCGGCTTCTGGCCATTGCAGGCCCGGCTGAATGTCTTTGAGTGTCACGTCAGCTTGCCAGTTAACGAGACTCTTCCAATTCGCTTTAACGACGCCGTTAAGCTCACCGCCTAGCGTGTTGAGATTTAGACGCTCGAGCTCAATTTGTTCCGTCGTGCCTTTACCCTGTAGATCGATGGCTAATTCAGGGATTTCCTTACCATCGGCTTCACCTTTAAGAAGAACATTGAAACCATCTAGTGAGCCATCAGCTTCGAATTGCTCAATTGTCGCTTGGTAATCGCTTTTTCCTGTAAGGGGCCATTGCGCTTGCCCGCCCTCTAAAAGAAGGTCAAATGGTAAAGTCGGCTCTAAGGGTTCGATATCCCCAGACAACTTTGCCTCAATCAGCTCAGAAAATTGGGAATCTAGGTTTAGCTTAGCCACGCTGCCTTGTGCTTTCAGAGACAACTTCTGACCAGCAAGGTCGGTTTCTTTCACTAACGCATCCAAAGAAAGCTCTAACGGATAACCGCTCTTGAGCTCAACCTTAGTCGTTAGGTTTGCACTGGCTTGTGGCATATCGAGTTCGAGAGTTGAAACATCAACCGTGTGTTTGCCCGCGCGAGCTTCTAGCCCAAGGTGGTTCACAACGATTGGTGTTTCTTGTTCTAAGGTGAAACGGTTAAGATCAAAACGCTCCAACACAACCTGTAAAGGAATCCAGACTTCCGGCAATTCAATAGCCGTTTTCTCGGTAGCTTCTGGCTCAACCTTTTCTGCTTGCGGTTCTTCTGTCGACTCCGCGAGTTTAACCTTAAGATCATTGAATAAGGTTGGCGATACCGTTAGCTTCTCGCCCTGCATGCTCAAAGCCGTCGAGAACAGGCTCCATTCAATTTCATGCCCTAAGATATTCAACTTGATATCAGATAAAGCGATACGGTTGATTACGATTGGCAGCGGTGTTTTTACCGATGTTACGGGCGGAGTCGGTTCTGTTTCTTCCGTAGAGGCAGGAGGCAGTTCAGTAAATGCGAAGTCCAACCCTTGAATCGCTAAACGATCGACACACAGCTTAGGGTCGAGCAGACAGCGAGGATTAATAGCCAAGTTCAGCTTTTTAACCTTGGTGTCGATATGAAGGCTATCATCTTTGAACTGGACATTATTAAGCGTAAAACTTGGAAAAAGTGCCCCTTTGGTGCTTTCCACTTTAAGTTGTGGCAATGCTTTTTCAGCACCCCACAGCACAGTGTTCAACCCTGGGTTGGTGAACAAAACAAAACCTAGCAGGGCTACCAACAACAGCAAAATAGACGTCAATGAGATCGACGTCCACTTAATGAATTTGCCCATCACTTTGATCATAATTCTGGCCCTAAACTAAAGTGTAACTGGAACTCATCACCTTTTGCTGCATCTAGACCCCAAGCAAAATCTAAACTCACTGGACCAACAGGTGACGCCCAACGAACACCGACACCAGTGCCGTGTTTCCATTCAGGTTTATCATTAAATGCATCACCAATGTCGTAGAATGCCGCTCCCCACCAGTTTCCAACCAAGCGGTATTGGTATTCAAACGAACTGGTTGCCATGAATTTTGCACCCGTTAGTGCACCACTTTCATCTCGAGGAGAGATCGACTCATAACCATAACCACGAATGCTATTGTCACCACCAGCAAAGAATCTTAGGGAGGGAGATAGCTTATCAAACTCGTCAGCAAAGTTGCCGCCAAATTGAAGTCGAGTTAAGCCTCGGTGATTGTCGCCAATGCTTCGAATCCAAGCGGTTTGACCTTGAAAACGGACAACCTTAGTTGCAGATAACAAGGTATCATCAGCAGCTTCAAACATAATGGTTTGTTTGTCGCCCCACATCGGCATCGAACCACCTCGTGTTCGAGTGCGTGAGAAAGCAATACCCGGCAGCACAAATTGCGCCAAGTCATCCTGCAAACCTTGCTCATAGTTTTCGACCAAGTATCGAATGAACACCGTGCGTTGCCAGCCATTATCCAGACGCCAATATCTTTCTAAGGCAAGGTTTGATTCCAAACTCTTGGTATCACGATTATCCAAATTCTTCATACCATACTTAACTTGGTAGTAGTCATTCAGTACGTCATCCAATGGGATTTTATAAGCCGCCGTGATCGTCTGCTCAGGCTTTGAGATCGACAAGCTACTATTAAAGCTATGGCCTCGATCATTAACCCAAGGTTTTTTCCATTTGAGAGTGCCTTTCACACCAAGGTCGGTTGAGACACCGATACCCGTTTCGATTTGGTTACGAGCTTGCGGAGCAAGGCTAACCTTCATCGGGATTTCTCGGCCTTCGCCTAACTGGCTTAAATTTGGTTCAACAAATACCGAGGAGAACCAATCCGTATTAGACAGGTTTTGGTTGTACTCACCGACTTTGGTGATTGAGTAAGGTTCGCCATCCTCAAATGGTTTAAGTGACTGCACCTTATCTTCTTCTATCTGGCTACCAGTAACCTGAGTAGTACCAAAGTGATAGCGGATACCACTGTTATAATGAAGACGAACATAAGCGCGATTCAATTCAGGAGCGACTTCTAGCTTACTAAGATCATAAGCACCATCGAAGTAGCCTTTCGCTAAGCCAAGGTTGCGGATCGACGATTTCAAAGAGTCATAATTACCATGATTCAGAGTCGAACCTTTAGACAAGCTACTCTTCGCTATCAAGGCTAAAAAGTCTGGGTCATCTTTGGCTTCACCCGTCAGGACGATATCTGAAGTATAAATAACAACAGGCTCTCCCGGCTCAACCGTAACGGTCATTTCGGTATCATCTTCGGAGTGAGTAAATGTGATTTTAGGGTGGTAGTAGCCTAACGCATTCATAGCTTCTTTAATCATAGATTCCAAGCGGGATTGGAATCTTAGTGAAACCGAATACTCTTCTTCAGGGATCGCACTCAGATAAGCATCAACATTATCCTCAAGCGCTCCATCTAGCCCTTTGATTTCAAGGGAAACGTCAGCGAAAGCGAGCGTCGATGACAATAGAGTGCCAATCAGAACTGGTAAAGTTTTTCTTATCATGTTTAATTGGTGAAGAAGTTATCAATACGTTAATAAGTGAAAAGAAATAATACCGCTAAATAGGCATTGAGTCTGTAATAAATCCTGGAATAACACGGTCTAATTTAAAGACTTATTCAATATTGACCAACAGTTAATATGAACCCACGTTAAATAAAAGCCAGCGCGGTAAACGTATGCGAAAAGGAATATAACATGCTAAACAAACAACAACTGGTTTCTGCAGCAACCGCACTACAGGGAAATGCTGACCCAATTCGAATCACTGAGCGTCATTTCGTCAACCAAACCGACCTGCTCGATGCGCCTACGGGCTCTCAACAAGAAGTCCTGTTTGGTATGGGATGCTTCTGGGGAGCTGAGCGTTTGTTTTGGCAATTGGATGGCGTTATTTCAACATCCGTTGGTTACGCTGGCGGATACACGGTTAATCCCACTTATGAACAAGTATGTACTGGGCAAACCGGCCATACCGAGGTCGTTCGTGTCATATTTGATAGTGAACAAACCTCTCTAGCTCGAATACTTGAGACCTTTTGGGAGCGTCATGACCCAACTCAAGGAATGCGCCAAGGTAACGATTTAGGGACTCAGTACCGTTCTGCGATTTACACCTTCAGTGAAGAACAACAATCTATCGCTGAGCACTCTAAACGTGAATATCAACGAGCAATGACTGAATCTTTAGGCAACGAGATCACGACGGAAGTTCTGCCTGCTGGAAAATATTTTTTCGCTGAAACCTACCACCAGCAATACCTGGCTAAAAATCCGAATGGGTATTGCGGGTTGGGTGGAACAGGTGTCTGCTTCCCTCCACAATAAAGTGCCGTTCGACATACCAGCGAGAACGTACACGCATTAAAAAAGGGCTTCCATTAGGAAGCCCTTTTCATTGTTAATCTATTCGGTGCAAACAAATCGATAAAGCGCAGTTACACCGGCAACGCAGCAATCGTACCGTTAACTTCTTTAAAAATAATGAGCTTTTGTTTGTCTGAAACTTCAGGAAGAAGCACCTTGCCTTGGTCGAAGCGAAACTCTCCAACACCTTCAATAGCAAATTGGCCTTTGAACAGGACTTTAACGAAACGCGCCACCTGATGTGGACGGTAAGTAGAAAATTTTCTTAACATAATACAACCTCAATTCCATTTGAGTACTACAGTCACATACCTGAACAGCATCGCTGTTCAAAGCACATTTAATCGCTAATTCCTTTAGCAAACAGCAAGATAATCTATTGTTCATCTTGATATTGATGCATTATACCTTTTGGTAACAAGCCTGCAACTTCTTTCTACGTCGTACGATAAAAAAGTTAAAGAGGCATTTTTCAAATTTCATATTATACTTCCTGTGCAAACCAATAAGCGGAACAAAAATATAATGAAAAACAAAACTCTACTGGCTTTTTTAGCCGCAGCCTCTCCACTCTTCGCCAATGCTCACAACCTATCAGTAGGCGCTACCCTGCCTGCCGTCGATGTGAGTAACTATGGTGAGATTGTTCTAAACGACGGAAATACTGGATATCAAGCTTGGGCAACCAATGATCTTCTAGGTAAAGTTCGCGTCGTTCAAGCTATCGCTGGCCGCAGCAGCTCTAAAGAGCTCAACGCACCACTGATGGCAGCCATTACCGCATCGAAGTTCTCAGAAGACAGCTACCAAACCACCACCATCATCAACCAAGATGATGCGATTTGGGGGACTGGGTCTTTTGTTAAGTCGTCTGCCGAAAGCAGCAAAGAAGAATTCCCATGGTCTTCTATGGTCCTAGATGAAGACGGCGCCGTTGCGTCATCATGGGCTCTAAAAGAAGAAAGCTCAGCGATTATCGTTCAAGACAAGCAAGGTAAAATCTTGTTTGTAAAAGAAGGTGCATTAAACGAATCAGAAGTCACTCAAGTCATTGAGTTGATTAAAGCGAGTCTTTAATAAGATATTCGCGTCTTTTTCGAGACCTAACCAAAGGATATTGTTATATTATAACAGTATCCTTTTTTTAATTCTGTGGTTAATAATCCTGATGTGGCAAAACACACCCAACAATGTGAAACGCAAAACAGGCTTCTTGCTTGGGCTTATGCTCATGTTAAGCGTGTTAGCCGCAACACACATCGTGGATATCGCACCAGAGCACCACACCTCACACCATTGTGAGCTGTTTTCGCTTAATCAGTTCATCACAGCGCACTCACTACCACAGATTCCAGAGTTCCATTCGGAATTTACTGTCGCTATCACAGAGTCAGTAACTTCACTACAGCGGCTATATTTCGCTTATTTGGCACGCTCACCTCCTGTAAATATCGCTTAATTACCACTACTTTTTAATTAACCTTTATTCAGGAAAAAAACATGAAACCTACTATTTTAGCCGTTGTTATCGGCATGACTGTCTCTACAAATGTTCTAGCTAACGAAGAGTTCCGCTCTCATGATGCACACGTACATGGTCAAGTTGAAGTAAACATCGCGCAAGATGGGCAAGAACTGCTTGTTGAAGTAACAGCTCCAGGCGCGGATGTGGTTGGGTTTGAACATGCTCCAGAAACTGCAGAACAGAAGAAAGTGTTTGAGCAGGCTATCGCACAATTAAACAAGCCAGAAGAGCTGTTTAGTTTTAACAATGCGAGTTGTACTCTGAAGTTCAAGTCAGTGGCAAACACCTTAGAAGGCGATCATGACGACCATGAAGGCCATGACCATGCAGAACACGGTCATGACGACCACGAAGGCCATGACCATGCTGAGCACGATCATGACGACCACAAAGGCCATGACCATGCGGAACACGGTCATGACGACCACAAAGGCCATGACCATGCGGAACACGGTCATGACGACCACGAAGGCCATGACCACGCTGAGCACGATCATGACGACCACAAAGACCATGACCACGCTGAACACGATCATGATGACCACGAAGGTCATGACCACTCTGAAGGTGGCCACGGCGAATTCACCGTTGAGTACCATTACCAATGTTCAGACGTTGCTAAGCTAGACACAGTTAGCACTCAATGGTTCTCTAAGTTCAGCAACACTGAAAAAATGACGGTGAACCTACTAACAGACACAGCTCAAGTACAAGAAGTGCTTAACGCAGAGCGTATTAGTTTCCGATTCTAATCACTCCTAGATCGGATTAAACGTAAAATAAACAGTCAGGTAAGTCATCGCTTACTTGGCTGTTCAAATCGGTGTGTCTGGGGAATTTATGCTTCAAATTACTGTCCAGTAGATACACCGCTTTAATTATTGGAGCTAGCATGTCTTCTGACAGTTCATCACTTGTGGTCAAACTCGAAAATATCAGCTTTCGTTGGAAGCCTGAATTACCACCAACGCTAGAGATCCCCTCTCTTCACATCCAAGCCCAAGAGCACCTTTTTATTAAAGGGCCAAGTGGTT
Organism: Vibrio sp. OPT18; assembly: GCF_015163615.1. Taxonomy (NCBI): domain Bacteria; kingdom Pseudomonadati; phylum Pseudomonadota; class Gammaproteobacteria; order Vibrionales; family Vibrionaceae; genus Vibrio; species Vibrio sp. OPT18. The sequence continues at coordinate 36,939 of NZ_JADDYK010000112.1, read as the reverse complement.
GTGGAAAATCAACTTTGTTAGGGCTACTGACCGGAATCAACCAAGCTGAGCAAGGAGAAGTCTCTATCCTTGATCAAGACCTCACTCAGCTTACACCTCGTCAAAGAGATAAATTCAGAGCCGATCATATTGGTTATATTTTCCAACAATTTAACCTGCTTCCTTATCTATCAGTTATCGATAACGTGACGCTTCCTTGCCAGTTTTCACAGATACGTAAACAGCAAGTCGCTGAAAGCCAGAAAAGCTTACAAGAGACGGCTCGAGAGTTGTTACTCCGATTAAAACTACCTCAAGCTTTAATGGACAAGCCCGTTACCGAGTTGAGCATCGGTCAACAACAACGTGTTGCTGCCGCTCGTGCTTTGATCGGCCAACCCAAAATCATTATTGCCGACGAGCCAACCTCGGCTTTGGATCATGACAACCGAGAAGCTTTTATCGAACTGTTGTTAGAACAAGCCAACCAGGCAGGTTCTACTCTTATCTTTGTTAGCCATGATCCAACACTAGAAAAATTATTCACTCGAACCATAGATTTAAAAACCGTTAACCAAGCTAAGGTTGTCGTATGAAAGTAATTACTCACTTAGCCTTAAAAAGCGTACTCAACCGTAAAGCCACGGCTATTCTCACCATTCTCACGGTGGCGGTATCTGTCATTCTCTTGCTCGGCGTAGAACGCGTTAGAACCGAAGCAAAAAGCAGCTTCGCCAATACGATTTCAGGTACTGACCTTATCGTTGGTGGCCGTTCTGGTCAGGTAAACCTGCTGCTTTACTCAGTATTCAGAATAGGTAATGCGACTAACAACATCGACTGGAAAAGCTATGAAGAATTTAGTCAGCACAACGCAGTAAAGTGGGCGATACCAATCTCATTGGGCGATTCACATAAAGGCTTCCGTGTGATGGGTACAAATCATAGTTACTTTGAAAACTATCGCTATGGAAGTAAGCAACCACTTACTTTTCAGCAAGGTAAAGAGTTTGAACAGCTATTTGATGTAGTGATTGGTGCTGATGTCGCGAAGAAGCTAGATTACAAAATCGGTGATCAAATCATTCTTGCGCACGGTATCAGTGATGTTGCGTTTAGCCGTCACGATAATCTGCCCTTCAAAATTGTCGGAATACTGGCACCAACCGGGACACCCGTAGACAAAACCGTGCATGTTTCGTTAGAGGCTATTGAAGCGATTCATGTTGGCTGGGAATCAGGTGCTAACCTAGGACATACGCCGGATGCCGAAACCTTAAAGACTTTTGATTTCCAACCGAAGCAGATTACCGCGATGATGCTCGGGCTGAATTCGAAGATTCAAACCTTCGCACTGCAACGAGAAATCAATAACTACCGCCAAGAACCTTTGAGCGCCATTATGCCGGGCATTGCGCTTCACGAATTGTGGGGAATGATGGCTGTAGCAGAACAAGCACTACTGATTGTTTCAGGGTTTGTTGTTGTCGCCGGTTTATTGGGCATGCTCAGTAGCCTACTCACTAGTTTGCAAGAAAGGCGTCGAGAGATGGCTATCCTACGTGCGATGGGCGCAAGACCTCGTCATGTGTTTGGTTTACTGATCAGTGAAGCCAGTGCGCTAACCTTCCTTGGCATTACATTAGGTGTTGCAGTGTTGTTTGCGCTGATCGCAGTGGTTGCTCCTATTGTGCAACAAAGTTATGGTATCAACATATCGATATCCGCAATCACACCGCATGAGTGGAAACTGCTTATGCTGGTACAAGTTGCCGGAATCATTATCGGCTTTATTCCCGCTTTCAGGGCTTACCGCCAGTCATTGTCTGATGGCATGACGATTCGAATCTAAAATAGGAACCTACGATGCAACGCAAATTCCTACTGATACTTGGGCTACTTCTGTTCCCATTTATCAGTACAGCTCACGCTGAAACCACTCAGAATGACGAATCGGTATTAACACTTGAATGGATTGATTTGATTCCAGAATCAGAGCGCGCTCAGCTAGACTCATTTGGTATGCCGATGGTTGACCACAATAGTATGGACAAACCTCAACAATCGACACTTGGTGCTGTTCGCCCAGAGCTGAATGGCAGCACAGTAAAGATTCCTGGCTTTGTGATTCCATTGGAAGGTGATGAGAATATGATCACTGAGTTTCTGCTGGTACCGTACTTTGGCGCATGTATCCACGTGCCACCGCCGCCACCGAACCAAATCATCTACGTGAAGTTCCCGAAAGGTGCACCAATACAGCAGTTATGGGATGTGATCTATTTGGTCGGAACGCTGAAAACTGAGTCAATCAGCCATGACTTAGCCCAAACCGGTTATCTTATTGAAGGTACTGCGATTGAAGAATATGACGACATGTAGTCATTAGAAGGGTGGCTCAAGGATGAGCTGCCGTCACTGAACGAGTGTGATCATTCAATAACAGTTTAATAACGATAATTTTCTTCTGAATTACGCGATGTAATTAGATAAGTAAGCTAGAACAGCGACATAAGTCGCGAGTAATAACCCTATACTAAGCTGTTTCTTCAGCTTGTTATCATTGACTTGATTCATAACTCCTCCTTGAGAATTACAACAAATTTAACATTTTATTATCATTAGCAAAAGTAAAATTTTGTTGAAACCTTCAACTCTGCACGCAAAATCTAGCCACCAATAAAATAAAGAGTTACATTTTAGACAGTTATACCAATCACAATAAGTAAGTGTTCAGAAATAGCGTAGGAAAAAGGCTTGAGAACAAGGCGGAGCTTTTTGATAAGTAGTTATTCTACAATCAAAAATTCTAACGCCGTTATCGAGCGTTTTAACAAGCTAGAGCGAGCAATTATTTACTACGATTGGTATTGAGTCGTCTCCTAACGGTACTCTTATGTCAGAAACTAAACAGCCAGTGATCATTGAGCATGCTAGCGATACACAGCAAAAGCATGAGAAAAAGCCTCATATTGCCGACAGTGCCAGCAGAATGCTGCACATCGCACAAAGCTTCGGCCTCGATGCCTTAATTAGTCATAGTGCAAAGCCAAACGATAAAGCTGGGAGTACGCTTATCGAACGGGCACTATTGCGAGAGAAGAAACGTAGAGAGCTTCGCCAAAAGAATCTAGAACAGATTCTGAAGTTGGCACACTCTTCGTGTAAGGATGAAGCGGCTGGAGACCCAGATCAGGACTGGCTATACCGTTTCTTCGATATGGCACAAGAGATCCACAATACATCCATGCAGAGGCTATGGGCTCAAGTACTGAAACGAGAAGTCACCAACCCAGGCTCGACGTCGATGAAGGCACTGCAAATCTTAAAAGACATGACACCAAAAGAAGCGTTAACCCTACAAAGAGCGGCATCACTGGGTTGTAGCTTTGGTAGCGATAGCAGCAGAAAGCTCTTACTCGGTTTTAAATCTCATACTGGGCTATTCAGCTTTGGCAAAAGGGACACCACCAACACCATCAACCTTGGTGGGCACAACCTGCCCTACTCTAGCCTGCTCCACTTGATAGAGCTCGGGATTATTCTGGGTACAGAATTAGAATCCGGAGAGATTGATTTCGATCCAGCCCTGCACCTAACCTATCAAGGTAAGAGCATGTCGCTGGCACCGTTATCAAAAGGCGTGAAGCTGGTTTACTATCGATTCAGCCCTACAGGCAATGAGCTTTGTACCTTGCTTGGCAACAAGCCAAACACGCAGTATTACGACCAACTGATTGCACTATTGAGCCAGAAATTTACGGTACAGACCGAAGTGAAAAGCAGCGTAAATTACACCGTCTAGACACTCTACGGAGCTAAAATAGACGGTGTAAAAAGTGAAGAGTATTGAGAGGAATAAAGAGAATCTAGAGGATAGGTTTCTTGTCTCGGTAAACCAAGGCTGTACTACTTATCAGTCATGAATAAGTCGATAAGTAAGTGAACAGCCTTAGTCATACCAACGATCTCAATTGGCTAAAATATTTCGCTTCTCCAACGCATCAATACACAGTTCGACCAATTCATCGAGTGTCTTCTCACCTGCAGGTAGATCAATCTCAGGGTTCTGAGGCGCTTCGTACACTGAACTAATACCTGTGAAGTTCGGGATCTCTCCGGCACGTGCTTTCTTATACAGACCTTTGGGATCACGCTGTTCGCAAACCTCTAACGGTGTATTGACGAACACCTCAAGAAACTCACCTTCCGGCAATAAGTCTCGCACCAACTGTCTCTCCGCTTGATGAGGGGAGATAAAAGCAGACAACACGATCAAGCCTGCATCTGCCATCAATTTAGCAAGCTCACCAATACGACGGATGTTCTCTCGACGATCTTGCTCAGAGAAGCCAAGGTCACTACATAATCCATGACGCACATTGTCGCCATCCAGTAAATAAGTATGGTAACCAAGCTGTGCCAAGCGATGTTCTAATGCGCCAGCGACTGTTGATTTACCAGAACCAGACAGCCCCGTGAACCAGAGCACTGCTGGCTTTTGTGATTTCAGATCCGCGCGAAATGTTTTATCAATCGAGTGTTGATGCCACACAACATTCTCATCTTTGGGTTTGAGTACTGCGGTCATAATTAGTCCTTTAAATAAACAGCATTAAAATGGGAAAAAATAAGGAATTAGGGTCAATACCAAACCCGAATAAACAATCGAGATTGGAATGCCGATACGCAGATAATCCGTTAAATGGTAATTACCTACGCTATAAACAAGTAAGTTGGTTTGGTAGCCGTATGGAGAGATAAAACTGGCACTGGCACCAAACAGTACCGCCATGATGAACGGCATAGGGTCAACGCCATAACCTACTGCCATACTGTAGCCAATCGGAAATGAGAGTGCTGCGGCCGCATTATTGGTCACCAGCTCTGTCAAAACCAAAGTCATAAAGTAGGTAGCAACTAACGCACCGAATACGCCCCAACCATTAAACGCCTCCATGAACATCAGCCCCATGCGCTCAGACAAACCCGATGAAATCATCAGTTGAGCAATAGAAAGTGCAGAGCCCACGATCACCACAATATCAACCGGAAAACGGCGACGGAGCTCACCCAGCTGCACCACGCCAAATGCCACCAGCAACAGTAGAAAACCTGCTAAGCCTTTGATAATTGGTACTGCATCGATAAGAGCGAGGCCAATCACACTGGCAAAACCAAGCAACACAAATGTCGATTTATCGGCATCAAGCTTGGCACTCGAATCTAAGTCATTCATCAACACAAACTCTTTGTTGTGTTGTTGGCGCTGTTCTTCAAAGCGTTTGCCGGGAACCAAAATTAGGGTATCACCAGCGGTTAATGTGATGTTTCCAAGGCCACCTTCAAGGCGTTCATGGCCACGACGAATAGCAACCACAACCGCATCGAAACGGTCTCTAAATTGGCTGGTTTTCAGAGTTTTGTTACAGAAGCTTGCCGATGAACTCACCACAACTTCAACGAAGCTCTGACCGTTCAAATGGTGCTGACCAAATAGAGTCAGTCCTTGGATTTCTTGCAGTGTCGCCACGCTCTCGACATCACCACAAAACAGCAATCGGTCACGAGCTTGAAGAATAAAATCAGGGTCAATCGAAGCCGTGGTTTTACCGTCACGAATCACTTCCGCTAAGAACAGTTTTCTCAATGCTCTGAGGTTATTCTCACTAACACTGCGGCCAACTAAAGGTGAACCCGGCTCCACTCTTGCTTCTAAAAAGTAAGGCAGATCGTCCTGCGATCCATCATCGTAACTAGGTAGAAAGTAGCTTAGAGGAATCAGGATCAACACACCGCCGACCAAAACGGCTAAACCGATCAAGGTAGGTGTGAAAAAGTTTAAGCTCGGTAGTCCTGCATCTTCAACAAAGCTATTGATGATCAAGTTGGTAGAGGTGCCGATCAATGTCAGGGTGCCACCTAAAATGGCAGCGTATGACAAAGGAATAAGTAACTTAGATGGCGCATGCTGTTGATTACGTTTGATCGCCCCGATCAAAGAGACAACTACTGCCGTGTTATTGGTAAAAGAAGAAAGTAACGCTGTGGAAATACCCAACTTCGCAACCACGGTTCCTAGCCTACCTTCAGAGATATTGCGGCTAACCCAGCTGATTAAGCGAGTTTTCTCCAACGCACTTGATGCGAGGATCAGAAGAATTAAAGTCAGTAACGAGGAGTTAGTGAAGTTATTAGCTAAGCTCGACAAGTCGATCATGCCAGCCATAAAAGCAATAAACGCCGCGCCAGCAAAGATAAAGCTTGGCTTAATACGGGTAACGAGCAGGCAAGTAATGATGCCGAGCAAAATCGCTAATACAAATCCTTGTTGCCACATATACCCGTCCTTTATGGCGGAAACGATGGGTTTCCGCCTGATTCAATAAGCTGTTACTTGGTCGTTTATGACTTCAGTAATTGGCTTAGATCTTTGGCATCCCAATGAGGGAAATGTTTGCGGACCAATGCGTTGAACTCAAGTTCAAATGCAGAGAAGTTACCGACTTGTTGTTCAACAGAGTCCAAACGGTCTCGAATCAAACCCGCGCCAACCGTCACGTTGGTTAGTCGGTCGATCACGATAAAGCCACCGGTATCCGCACTCTCACGGTATTTATCCAGCGCGACAGTCTCATTCAGTGACCATTCACACAAGCCAATGCCATTCAATGGCAACTCATCGACAGCGTGAGTCGATAGGTTGTTGATGTCGTATTGGTGACGAACGGTTTCAACCTGGCCAACGGTTTTCTTGCCTGCGATCTTGATGTCGTAAGCTTTGCCCGGTTGCAATGGTTGCTCTGTCATCCACACGATGTCAGCCAATACGTGGTTAGTGGATTCAATCTGCGCGTTTTCTAGCACAATTAAATCACCACGGCTGATATCAATCTCATCTTCAAGGGTCAGTGTTACCGCCAAGCCCGCTTGCGCAGATTCCAAATCACCATCAAAAGTCACAATACGTGCAACCTTAGAAGTTTTGCCTGACGGCAGCGCCTTGATTTCATCACCGACACTGACACGGCCAGAAGCAACGGTGCCAGCAAAACCGCGGAAGTCTAAGTTAGGACGATTGACGTACTGAACTGGGAATCGGAATTCACCCGCAGAACGCTTTTGGTCAATGTCGACGTTCTCTAACACTTCGAGTAGAGATGGGCCGTCGAACCATGCAAGCTCTTTACTTGGTGCAGCAACGTTGATGCCTTCAAGCGCCGATACTGGCAAGATCTGAATGTTAGTTTCTCCTTCTAGGTTTTCTGCAAACTCTAGGTATTCATCGCGAATCTCTTCAAAACGATCTTGTGCGTAATCCACGAGATCCATCTTATTTACAGCGACGATGAAATGCTTCAAACCAAGTAGGTTAGAGATAAACGAGTGACGACGGGTTTGATCCAGAACGCCCTTACGAGCATCAATCAAGATCACCGCTAGATCACACGTTGAAGCGCCTGTCGCCATGTTGCGCGTGTACTGCTCATGCCCTGGAGTATCAGCAATAATGAACTTACGTTTTTGAGTCGAGAAGTAGCGGTAAGCTACATCGATCGTGATGCCTTGCTCACGCTCAGCCTGCAGACCATCAACAAGCAGTGCCAAATCAGGCTTCTCACCTGTGGTACCCACTCGTTGGCTATCTGAGTGAACCGCTGCTAGCTGATCTTCATAAATCTGTTTTGTATCATGGAGCAAGCGACCGATCAGCGTACTTTTACCATCATCTACCGAGCCACAAGTTAAAAATCTAAGCATAGATTTATGCTGATGCTGACTTAGATAACCTTCAATCCCTAGTTCAGCCAATTCGGCTTCTACTGCACTATTCATTTTTCTTTCCTTAGATTCTTAGAAATAACCTTGGCGCTTTTTCAGCTCCATAGAGCCCGACTGATCATGGTCAATCGCTCGACCTTGACGCTCACTAGACGTCGCCACCAGCATCTCTTCAATAATGCCTGTTAGCGTATTCGCCTCAGATTCAACCGCTCCGGTTAGTGGGTAACAGCCTAAAGTACGAAAACGAACGCTTTTCTCTTCAATCACTTCACCTTCTTGCAGCTCCATACGGTCATCATCAACCATGATCAGCATGCCATCACGCTCAACAACTGGGCGTTTATCAGAAAGGTAAAGCGGAACAATATCGATGCTCTCTAGATAGATGTATTGCCAAATATCCAGTTCAGTCCAGTTTGATAAAGGGAATACACGAATACTTTCGCCCTTATTCACCTGACCGTTGTAGGTGTGCCACAACTCTGGACGTTGGTTTTTTGGATCCCATGTGTGGTTCTTATCGCGGAAAGAGTAAACACGCTCTTTCGCTCGAGATTTCTCTTCATCACGACGCGCGCCACCGAAAGCCGCATCGAACCCATACTTGTTTAACGCCTGCTTAAGGCCCTGAGTTTTCATGATGTCTGTGTGTTTCGAAGAACCATGTACGAATGGGCTACAACCCATCTCGATACCTTCAGGGTTCTTATGTACCAAAAGGTCAAAACCGTACTTTTCTGCAGTGCGGTCACGAAACTCAATCATCTCGCGGAATTTCCAATCTGTATCAACGTGTAATAGTGGGAATGGAATCTTGCCTGGGTAAAACGCTTTGCGAGCTAAATGAAGCATCACAGAAGAATCTTTACCGATGGAGTACATCATCACTGGGTTATCAAACTCAGCCGCCACTTCACGGATAATATGAATACTTTCCGCTTCGAGCTGTTTTAGGTGGGTTAAACGTTCTTGGTCCATTTCAGTGCTTCCTTTAAGGCTCGCGTTACGAGCAATTCATTACTTGGTCTTGCCAAGCATGGGATTTAACTCATCCACTTGAGTGAATGGGAGTATTGGCACTAGAAGAAAACAGAAGCTTCGTGTTGAGCTATCCTTGCTATTCGTCTGCCTGATACGTCCTTGATATAAGCATTATGACGAGCCTCTCATATTACTGGAAATTCTAAAATTTCATTTTTTATTCGAAAAGCTGATAAGGGATTTAATTTATCGATAAGCAGGTGAAATGAATGGACTAATATTATCGATATCAGTTGCGCATCGATTAAGCAGGTTTGGGAGGCGTCTTGCAGAACACCATAAAGTAATCGATCTAAGTCACGAATTCACATTCGTTGTAATCATTGTTTCATTCCATTTTGTTACATTACGCAACGAATTTTCTACTATCCACTTTGGAGCTACAAAATGAAAGTTGCAATGAAACCTTTGTCATTGGCTGTACTTGCAGGTCTTGGTTTGACTCTAGCAGGCTGTACAACAACACCAGATACCGATGAAGTGATTAAACTACGTGTCGTAGAGACAACGGACATCCATACCAACCTAATGGATTACGATTACTACAAAGACAAGCCATCGAAAAAAATCGGCTTAGCACGTACTGCAACTCTAGTAAAAGAAGCTCAAAACGAAGTAACCAACAGCGTATTAGTTGATAACGGTGACTTGCTGCAAGGTAGCCCAATGGGTGACTACATGGCAGACAAAGGCATCGAAGCTGGTGAGGTTCACCCTGCATACAAAGCTATGAACCAGCTAAGCTACGACGCTGCAAACCTAGGTAACCACGAATTCAACTACGGTCTTGAGTTCTTAGAAGAGTCAATCAACGATGCTGATTTCCCGTACATCAGTGCTAATGTTTACGACGCAAAAACCAAAGAACACTACTTCACGCCTTACATCATCAAGACGCACACGTTTGAAGATACTGCAGGCGTAGAGCATGAAGTAAAAGTCGGCTACATCGGTTTCGTTCCACCACAAATCATGACGTGGGATAAGAAGAACCTTGAAGGTAAAGTAATCGCTCGCGATATCATTGAGACAGCTAACGAGTTAGTGCCTCAAATGAAAGCGGAAGGCGCTGAAGTTATCGTTGCTATCCCTCACTCAGGTGTATCAACGGACCCATACAAAAATGGCGAAGAGAACTCAACGTTCTACCTATCTGAAGTAGACGGCATCGATGCAATCGCATTCGGCCACTCTCACGCCGTGTTCCCAGGTAAAGGTTTTGATGACATCCAAGGCATCGACAACGAAACGGGTACAATGAACGGCGTTGCGGCAGTAATGCCAGGTCGTTGGGGTAGCCACGTTGGTGTTATGGATCTAACACTTGCACAAAAAGACGGTAAATGGGAAGTGGTGAAAGGCCAATCAGAAGCGCGCCCTATCTACGACAAGATCGAGAAGAAATCGCTTGCTGCAGCTGATGAAGGCATCGTAACAGCACTAGAAAAAGACCACGCAGGTACTCGTGAGTTTGTTAACCAACCGATTGGTAAAGCAGACGACGTGATGTACAGCTTCCTGTCTCTAGTACAAGACGATCCAACAGTTCAAATCGTTAACCTTGCACAGAAAGATTACGTTGAGCAGTTCATCCAAGGTGACCCTGACCTAGATGGTACGCCAGTACTTTCAGCCGCTGCACCATTCAAAGCGGGTGGTCGTAAGAATGACCCAGCGAACTTCACTGAAGTTGAATCTGGCCAACTGACATTCCGTAACGCAGCTGACTTGTATCTTTACCCGAACACGCTAGTTGCAATGAAGGTAACAGGTCACGAAGTAAAAGAGTGGCTTGAGTGTTCTGCTGGTCAGTTCAACCAAGTGGATGTTAACTCAACGGCACCACAACAGTTGATCGAGTGGGATAACTTCCGTACTTACAACTTCGATGTTATCGACGGTGTTGATTACCAAATCGACGTAACTCAACCTGCGAAATACGATGCAAACTGTAAAGTGGTTAACCCTGATTCACAGCGTATTGTTGGCCTAACTTACCAAGGTAAGCCAATCGACATGAAGCAAGACTTCCTGATCGCAACCAACAACTACCGTGCATACAGTGCTAAATTCCCAGGTACAGGTGAAGATTTCATCGCATTTGATGCACCAGATGAGAACCGTACTGTTCTTGCAAACTACATCTCTCGCGTAAGCAAAGAGCAAGGTCAAGTAAGCCCAACGGCTGACAACAACTGGTCATTTGCACCAATCAAAACAGATAACAAACTAGATATCCGCTTTGAAACGTCGCCAAGCGAGAAAGCAGCAGAGTTCATCAAAGAGAAGGGTCAATACCCGATGAAACGTGTTGCGACTGACGATGTTGGTTTCGCTGTTTACCAGATTGATCTAACTAAATAGATTGCTTCAGTAATCCATAGTTAACCTTCTAAAAGGCTGAGTTTAACGACTCAGCCTTTTTCTTTTCTTCTCAATATTCACTCCAAAACCTTACGTTTCTAACCCTTTAACATCCTCTGATGCTGCACCGAAACCGCATACCTCAAACCACTCATTGCATTCAATCAGCACAAAAAAGCGCTAATTGTCTGTAAGTTTTTCTCTGCTCCTCGTGTCTATTTAATTTACTACACTCAATGAATGGTCATTAAGCCATTCATCTATAGGATAGAAAAGGACATTTGATGAGCACGGTCGAGAGCATTCAAGCATGGTTACATTCAGGGGAGGAGTCGCTGCTATGGCTGATGCTTGGCATTATCGCGCTTTCTTACCTGCTTGAAGATCTTGCGATTGTTACCGCTGCCGGTTTAGCCACTCAAGGGCTCATTCCTCCTCAATATGCGCTGCTTGCCATTTTCATCGGTATTGCCACAGGTGACTTGGGCCTCTACTACCTTGGAAAATCAGGACGTTACTTCCGAGGCGTTCGATATAAAGCCCTCACCAATAAGTACTTTCGTTCGCTTCGTACCAAATTACGCCAAAACGCATTCAGCAGCCTTTTTGTTATCCGCTTTATTCCTGGGCTACGCACCGTTGGTTTTACCCTGAGTGGCTTTTTCGCCATCCCACTGCCTACTTTCTTATTTGCCGTCATCAGCGCAACTGCGCTCTGGACTGGCATTGTCTTCTCTGCCATCTACTATTTAGGGACATCAGCGTGGCTGCAAGCCTCTGAATATCAATGGATCGTCATTCCGTGTGCCATCGTTTTGCTGTTTATCGGCAATCGATTAATGAATAAAACCTACTCTAGAGGGCTATCATGAGTTCACCGCAAGATATTCGCATCATTCCCGCACATCAAATTAATGCAGGTATGCCTCTGCTTGAAAAAGATACCGTGCGCAGTGTCTCTCCTTATGAGTTTCTTCCGACTTGGTTCTTCTACACGCCAGTGGTCATTCAAAGCCTGATGCAAGGGTTACGGCACTTTGACTGGGCGCTGCCACTCATCGCCAATCCAAGCATCAAACTTAGTGGCATGGTCGGCGAATCAAAGCACGAGATATTGAGCCTTGCCGGATCTTCAAGTCAGCGTTGGATCTCTCCGTTTATTACCCTAACCAAAACGGATCTCAGCAGTAAAAAACAAGCCGAAGACGCACGCAGCGCACTCATACAATCAGATCTTGATTTCCCAATCGTGGCGAAGCCGGATCTTGGCTGTCGAGGTGTCGGAGTTAAGCTGATCAACACACAAGATCAACTTGAGCAGTATGTTGAATCTTTCCCAAATAATGCTCGCTTTCTACTGCAGAAAAAGGCGCCTTATCAAGCCGAAGCGGGTGTTTTCTACGTTCGTTACCCAAACAAAAAGCAAGGTGAGATCATCTCGATCACACTCAAATATGCGCCAATGGTGATGGGTGATGGCAAGTCGACACTCAAGCAGTTAATTGAAAATAGCCCGCGTGCTGGGCAGCTTAGTCACCTGTATCTACCGAGACATCAAGATAAATTGGATCAAGTGCTCGCAGAGGACGAAGAGTTCCAACTCGCGTTTGCAGGCAGCCATAGCCGTGGCTGTATCTTCCGAGACGGTAATCAATACATCACTCAGGCTTTAACAGAACGCTTAGACGAGATATTCGACGACTTCGATGGCTTTCACTTTGGTCGACTCGACGTCAAGTTTAAAGACATGTACAGCCTAATGAACGGTGAGGATTTCACGATTCTTGAGGTCAATGGCGCAAGCAGTGAGGCTGGACATATCTGGGATCGCGACACCCCATTACGAGAGATATTTTCTACGCTACTCCTGCAATACCGCATTCTTTTTGATATTGGCGCTCAGCAAAAACAACGAGGTCACCAATCCCCTCCTTTCAAGAGCTTATTTGCGGCGTGGCAAGAAGAGCGACGTCTTGTTCAACAATATCCGACTACCGACTAACTTTGCACGAGGATCATGAATGAACCCCATAGCCCAACCGAGCGCCCTTACTTCTTTCTCTCCTAGCATCAAGGGAGCGGTAGAGATATTGAATCAGGGTCTAGAGTTTTTGTTAGCGATTTCTGACAGCGATTACCTAACACGAGCAAAGCCACACGTTACAAGCTCTATCGGTGAACATACTCGTCACACACTGGATCTTTTTCACGCCTTGATTTTAAAAGAGGATGAGACCGTTGATTACAACACTCGTCGTCGTGGTCATCCCGTCGAATACGACCGCTCTATTGCAGTCAAAGAGATCCACTATGTGATCAACTGGCTTGAACGATTAGACCGTCGAGATCTCGAAGCGCCTATCATGATCCAAACCGAAGTTTCGATGGACGCTCAAGTGTTCGCAAGCCTGCCTTCAACGCTCGAAAGAGAGGTCACCTTTGCCGCACTGCATGCCAATCATCATTACGCGATGATCAAGGTGATCACCACCTTCCTAGACGTCGAGACCTGCAACACCTTTGGTTATGCCCCAACCACCAACAGCTATCTGAGGGAACAATAATCATGTGTTCAGTATCTTGGCTGCTTGAAGACAATGGCTATCAGGTCTTTTTTAATCGTGATGAACAGAAGACACGGGCGCTAGCGATGCCGCCTAAACAATATCGAGTTAACGGTGTCGATATCATCATGCCACTCGACCCAACTGGCGGCGGTAGCTGGATAAGTATTAATGAGTTCGGGCTTTCGCTATGCCTACTCAATAACTATCAAGGCACAGTGCCCGTTGGGCCTTTAGTCAGCCGCGGTTTGCTACTTAAAAACCTATCATCGAGTCGTAATATCAGTCAGCTCTCTGAAGCATTTCACAAGCTAGACCTACACTCTTTTGCCCCATTTACCTTGCTGGCTTTCGCGCCCAATCTAACCCAACACAATGGTCTGGTTATCGCCTACATGTGGGATGGTATTCAACATCAAATAGTCGACACTGATTCTCCACTCTTCTCATCCGGTGTTGATTTAGAGCGAGTGCAAGCCTACCGACAAGCAAAATACGATCAGCTTATGGCAACAGGTAAGAATCAACAGAACTTACTTAAGTTTCACTCTCACCATTACAACGAACAACCTCATTTAGCAACCTGTATGCATCGCGAAGACGCACATACCGTGAGCTTTACACACTTACGTAATCTGCATGACCAAGCCTCTATGTTTTATGCACCCGGCTCACCATGCGAACCCATTAAACCATGCCAGATAAATCAGCAACGCTTTACTTTTGATTTATCACCCGCAATCAATCTATAGATGGAGTCCATCATGAGAAAACTATTCACCATGGTTCTGCTACTTGTTAGCCCATACGTATTTGCCGCCGATGAAATCTACACTGGGTTCTTTAGCAGTAAGGCGCTCGATGGCTACGATACCGTCGCATATTTCACTTCCGGTAAGCCCATTGAAGGTAGTAAAAAATTCAGCACTGAGTACAAAGGGGCGGATTGGTATTTCTCTTCTGAAAAGAATCTGACTTTATTTGTTAATAATCCTGAAAAATATGCCCCTCAATATGGTGGCTATTGCGCTTGGGCAGTATCAGCGAAGAGTGACTTTGCACCGGGTGACCCACATCAATGGACGATTGTTGATAACAAGCTTTACCTCAACTACGACCAAGAGATTAAGCAGCGTTGGGAACAAGACCAAGCACAGCACATTCAACAAGCCGATAAAGTTTGGCCGCAACTGATTAAGTAAGGGAATAACGATGATATTCACTCCAGCCAAACATATCCCTGCGGCATTTATCGCGTTTGTGTTTATTCAGTCGCTGTTCTTTAAGTTCACTGGCTCATACGAGACAGAGCATATCTTTGGCACGCTCGCGGCATGGTCAGGGCTCAGTTGGTTCGGCTCGTTTGGCGGCTACTTGATTGGATTCGCTGAATTGATTGCAGCCATTTTTCTGTTCACTCGTTGGCATGGCCTGGGTGCCATTATGAGCGTGGGGATTATGAGCGGCGCGATATTTTTCCACCTGTTTACGCCGCTCGGTATTCAGATGCCTGAGTTCAATGCAGCGGGTGAAATTATCGGTTACGACGGCGGATTATTGTTTGGCATGGCATGCCTAGTGTGGTTATGCGGTGCGTTTTTAAGTGTGAAAGATTTCAAGAATCAAGACGGTTTCCTAAACAACTTTAGTCAATAAGGTAGCTTCATTATGATTGATAGTCCTTTTCGTTTACCACGTTACACGCCTTTTGGCTTAGGTGAGTCTGTTGTCGAGTGGGCAACTGGGCTATCTAAGCTAGACCGACTCTATCAAGATCGACCAAACGAGTTATCTAGCTTTGAATTCATGCATCACACCCTGTCGGCGCTCAATATCGACTACTCGGTTTCATCTGGCACCACAGAGAATATCCCGGAAGAAGGGCCAGTGGTGATTGTGGCTAACCATCCACTTGGTGCTATTGAAGGCGTGATCCTTGCCGATCTAGTAGGATCAGTAAGGAAGGATGTGAAGGTGTTGGCCAATGAACTACTTAAACGCCTGCCTGAACTGGATGATCTTTTCATCGGTGTCGATGTCTTTAACAGTAAAGAATCGAAACGCACCAATGCCAAAGCGATTCGAGATGCCAATCGTCATTTGGCTGATGGTGGGCTATTGATTGTATTCCCAGCAGGTGAAGTATCGAGCTACCGTAAAGGGGCAAAAACACTGACAGACATCGAGTGGAGCAAGTCGGTAGCGAAATTCGTCAAACGTCACCAAGCCACCACGGTGCCTATCTTTATCAATGGTAAAAATAGCGAGCTGTTCTACCAAGCAGGACGGGTTCATCCACTATTAAGAACCGCTCTACTCGGCCGTGAACTTCTTAATAAACAGGCGACGACTATCTCTATCTCGATTGGCTCATCGATTCCGTATTCAGAGATCAAATCGTTTGAAAAAGAGATGGATATCGTCAACTACCTACGACTCAATACCTACCTAATGAGTCAACAAGACAGCCCGAACACGCCCATCCACGCCCCCTCTTTTGATACCCAAGTGATTGCGCCTATTCCACCAGAAGTGTTGGCAATAGAGGTCGACTCTCTTCCGGAAGAGATGAAGTTACTTGAGCAAGGGGACTTTGAGGTCTACTGCACGCCAAGCCAATCTATTCCTAACTTAATGCGCGAGATTGGTCGAGTAAGAGAAGAGAGCTTTAGAGAAGTCGGAGAAGGCAGCGGACTTGCCTGTGATTTAGATGAGTATGACCTTTACTACCATCAACTGTTTGTGTGGAATAAAACCAAGGCAGAACTGGTTGGCGCGTATCGACTCGGTATGGTCGACAAACTCATCGCTGAGCACGGGCTTGATCAGCTCTACTCTCGTAGCCTGTTTAACTACAACCAAGAATTCATTGATACTCTAGAAAACAGCATTGAGCTTGGGCGATCAGTGGTAAGTAAGCCTTACCAAAAGAGCCTGAACTCACTGTTACTATTGTGGAAAGGCATCGCGACCTTTGTGTCTCGTCACCCTCAATACACCCATCTGTTCGGCCCTGTCAGTATCAGTAATGATTACAGCCACAATGCGCGTCTGTTGATCGCGACCACCTTATCAATCCATCACTACGACGAGGAAAAGGCGAATTTGGTTTCACCTTCATCACCACTCAATACCAGCAGTCATGTGTTCTGGCAGAATCACCTGCTCTCTTCACTGGCGAGTGTGCCCCTGCTCTCTAAAGTGTTAGCACGTATGGAGCAAGGTAAAGGCCTGCCAGTACTGCTGCGCCAATATCTAGGGATGAACGGTAAACTGGTGTGTTTTAACGTTGACCCATCATTTAATGATGCCTTGGATGGCTTGATTGTGGTAAACCTTAAAAAGGTACCACTGAAAACCCTGGGTAAATACATGGGCAGAGAGCTTGCTCAAGACTATCTAGAGCAACATGCTCAACGCTGATTTCGCCTACTCTGTACCTACACTCAAATAAGTGCGATGATTTCGACACTTATTTGGGTTAGGTTATTTTCATGCACACCTCTTTTATCGAACAACTACAAAACTTCGACTTCTCAGAAAGCCAGATTGAATCTCTAGTTGCTGTCGCCAAGCCACTTGAACTGCCAACAAGACACATCTTGATCAATCAAGGTGAGATGGCGAGTTCAATCTACTTTGTACTTGAAGGCTTGTGCCACGCCTGCTACCTCACCAATGACGGTAAGCAATACAGCAAAGAGTTCTATTGGGAACAAGATTGGATCATCGGTTTTGAGAGTCTGATAAAGAACCAAGCTTCTCCTTACCTGCTTGAAACCCTCACCCCTATCACCATGTTAGAGCTGCCAATGAATGCGGTTATCGAGTGGCGAGCATCAAATAATCCTTTGTATTTAAAGCTGTTAGAAACACAGCTGATGCATAAGGAAAATAAAGAACGCTTCATGCTGCTCTATACACCAGAGCAACGCTATCAGCTGTTCTGCGAGCACTATCCCGACCTTGAGCAGCGCTTGAACGACAATCAAATTGCAGCCTACCTAGGAATAACTGCAATCAGCCTTAGCAGAATTAAAGGTCGAATTAACAATAGTTAATGCCAACAATCATCGCGCATAGTACATTCAGAGCATCGATAACCTCTGGATGTAAACATGATCACTTGGCACTCAATTCCGTTTTCTGAACTCTCAACACAACAGCTTTATCAACTACTTAAATTAAGAGTCGATGTATTTGTGGTGGAGCAAACTTGTCCTTATCCAGAACTCGACGGTAAAGATACACTCGCAGGTGTTGAGCACCTGCTTGGCTATTCTGATGAAGAGTTGGTAGCGTGTGCACGTTTATTACCACCAGGTACCTCTTACGACAACACCAGCATCGGCCGAGTCGCAACCAAGCAATCAGCAAGAGGTGATGGCTTGGGGCATCAATTAGTCAAAGAAGCATTAACACGCTGCGAGGCTCTTTGGCCAAATACGGCCATTGATATTGGCGCGCAGCAGCACCTAGAAAACTTCTATGCGAGCCACGGCTTCAAGACCATCTCGGATATGTACCTCGAAGATGACATTCCTCATGTAGACATGAGATTAGAAAAATAATGACGAATATCACTGCCGGTATTCTATTGTTGGTTGCAGGTAACTTGTTTGCCTCGCTTTCCGACGTAGCGGTAAAGCTGTTAAATGGCGAAGTACCGCCCTTGCAGTATATTTTTTTCCGACAGTTGATATCTCTGCTCATCATCACCCCTTTGTGGCTACAACAGAAAAAAGAACAACGGCGCTTACAGCAGGCTAAGGTAACCTTCATTCGAGGTCAGTTAATTCTAATCGGCAGTGGATGTATGGTGGTCGCGATCACTCACTTGTCTTTGGCAACCGCCAACGCAGTATTTTATGTCGCGCCTTTACTGATGTTGCCGCTCTCAATGTTGCTATTGAAAGAGCAACCGGCACTCGGCAAGGTTATCGCCACAACCATAGGTTTTATTGGTGCATTGATTGTCTTGAGACCATCGCAATTTCATTGGGCAGCATTGTTTGCTTTGGGGACAGCACTCACTCTCGCGCTATTTAATGTACTCGTAAGAAGGCTTCCTAGTGAGCAAACGGTGGTCACTACGCTGTGGTGGACAACCTTATTCTCTATTCCAGCCTCATTAGTACTGTGCTTCTTATACTGGCAGCCGGTGTCTGTGGAGCATTTGGGGTACATAGCATTAAGTGCGACACTAATCTTAAGCTACAACGGCCTTGCGGTTGCTGCCTATCAAAAAGCACACTCTAGCCAAATTGCCTTGGCTGAGTATTCAGGATTGGTGTTTGTCGCGCTAATAGGTGCAATATGGTTCGATGAGATTCCAGATACATTAACCTTTATCGGTATCATGCTTATCATCTTGCCACTCGCCCCTTTCAAGCGACCAAAAAAAAGAGCTAATGCTTAGCTCTTTTCTATCGTTTATCTGTGTCTGGTGAAGTGCTCTAACTCAGGCTTACTGTTCATCTACTTACTGCGACCGAAGCCACCATCGGATAAGCGGAAGAACATCACCGAAGTGTCGCCTTTCTCTAGCTGAAGAATGTCCAACTGCCCAGTTTCAGCAAGTTTGAAACGAACCAGCTGGCCTTTACGAATCTGACTAAGTGGCTTATCTGCACCTTCAATACGCACTAACGCATTCAAGTCAGACAATGGCAAATCGTTGTTTCGAAAAACCTGCGCTAACGTATCCCCTTGCTTAACAAGGTACTCCTGCCAATTTTTGTTACTCGGTTCTGATGAACTGCTCTTGGCATTTTGCTGTTCGCTTAAGCCGACGGTGTTTATTTCAAGCTCAACGCGCGATGTTGTTGGAGCTGTGTCTACTTTAGGTTCTGGTAGTGGCACAAAAAGTAATATCAGTACGATCGGAGAAATCACCATCAACAGTCTTTGGTGTAACTTCGGCAATGAACCCCAAGTTTGCGCTGTCGAGGTTTTCATTTTCTTCACATCGATCGAACTCAATTTCTCTTTGACCTGATTCAGTCGATCCTTGAATTCTGCTAAGTGGTCAACTTTCTGTTTTTTCTTTTGACGACGATTCATACCACTGCGTCCTATACATTGAATAACTACAGTATAAAAACCAAAGTACCAACAGTATAGATCTTTCCGTCACAACAAGGCCCAAAGCGAGAAAATTGACATGGCTGTGATTTGGGCACGGTAAAGCGCAAGTGATCAGGGACTAGCCGTTTCTTCACGCTGCTAATACTGGTATTCTTACCCTTTTCGTACTGACAAAAAGAGTGACTTTTCATGTCTGAAGTAAAATTTGAAACTGTAGAGCAAAAAGCTAGCTACGGTATCGGTCTACAAATGGGCCAACAACTTGCTGGTTCTGGTCTTGAAGGCCTAAACGTTGACGCAATCGCTGCTGGTATCGCAACAGCTCTAGTTGGCGACATGCCAGCTATCGAAGTTGACGAAATCAACAACGCACTACAAGAGCTACACACTCGTGGTGAAGCTGCACGTCAAGAACTAGCTAAAGCTGCTGCTGCTGACGGCGAAGCTTTCCTAGCTGACAACGCTCTTCGTTCAGAAGTAACGGTTCTTGAGTCTGGTCTTCAGTACGAAGTACTAACTGAAGGTACTGGCGAAATCCCAACTGCAGACAAGCAAGTACGTGTTCACTACCACGGCGAACTAACTGACGGTACTGTTTTCGACAGCTCTGTATCTCGCGGTCAACCTGCTGAATTCCCAGTAACTGGCGTAATTCAAGGTTGGGTACAAGCTCTACAAATGATGCCTGTTGGCTCTAAGTGGAAGCTATACATCCCTCAAGATCTAGCATACGGTGAGCGTGGCGCAGGTGCTGCAATCCCACCATTTGCTGCTCTAGTATTTGAAGTAGAACTTCTAGCAATTCTTTAATTTTTATAAAAACCTTTAGTAAAACAAAATACTATAGGCAAATAAAATTGAAATAATCCAACGGCGATGTCACTACATCGCCGTTTTTCGTTTATAGTGAAAGAGTAAATTACTTTATTACTTAAGGACGAATAATGAAGAAAGTACTCATCACAGTTTTAAGCAGCCTAGCTGTTGTTTCTTGCGCTAGCACTAGCGACTCTGAACAAACCAGTTCATCATCAGATACCAACTATTCCCAACTATCACAAACTGCACTAATGGCAGCAGTGAATATGTGGTCTCAGCAGAACGAAACAACGCCACTAGTGGATACGGTAGCTGACCAAGCTTCTGTTACCAGCGACCAAGCAGTTGGCGGTATTGGTTCAATGTTGGCCCTTGCACAAAACTCACTTGGCACAGCCGACAACAAAGAACTCGCGACACTAATTCCGGGTATGTCGAGCCTTGAGTCTACGGGTCTATCATCGCTACTAAGCTCACAAGGTGCCGTTGAAAGTGCATTTTCTGGATTAGGTATGGATCCATCAATGGTTACAACATTTGCGCCAATTATTCTTCAAGCACTGCAGTCACAAGGTGCAACGAGCGGCCTGATGGATTCACTTTCAGCTATATGGCAATAATCGTTAGTATTAATAGCTAGCTTAAAATTTGATAAGGGCACTTCGGTGCTCTTTTTTTTTGCGTGGAAGAAAAGATATTT
>NZ_JADDYK010000112.1:0-15481 GCF_015163615.1 Vibrio sp. OPT18 | reverse complement strand
GAGATACGAGATACGAGATACGAGATACGAGATACGAGATACGAGATACGAGATACGAGATACGAGATACGAGATACGAGATACGAGATACGAGATATTTTTGAAAAATAGAGCAGATAAGACAAGCAAAAAGTGCCAAACATCATGGTGCAATTTCTATTATCTTTTCCTTGTTCTACAGACACAAAAAAGCCGAGCTAATGCTCGGCTTTTGTATTAAGAATCTAGTATAGATTACTCAGCAGCTTCTTCAGCAGCTGGGCGGTCTACAAGCTCAATGTAAGCCATTGGAGCTTTATCACCAGTACGGAAACCACATTTAAGAATGCGAGTGTAACCACCTTGGCGAGCCGCGAAACGCGGGCCTAGTTCATTAAATAGTTTTGCCACAACTTCGTTATCACGAGTGCGAGCAAATGCAAGACGACGGTTAGCAACACTGTCTGTCTTAGCTAGGGTAATCAATGGCTCAATTACGCGACGTAGTTCTTTTGCTTTAGGCACGGTAGTTTTAATAACTTCGTGACGAACAAGAGAGCTAGCCATGTTGCTGAACATCGCTTTGCGATGACTGCTGTTGCGGTTGAGTTGACGACCACTTTTACGATGGCGCATGACCTAATCCTTCTAACTTTTCGATTAATCTTCAGCGATTGACGCTGGTGGCCAGTTTTCTAGACGCATGCCTAGAGAAAGACCACGTGAAGCAAGCACATCTTTAATCTCTGTAAGAGATTTCTTACCAAGGTTTGGCGTTTTAAGTAGCTCAACCTCAGTGCGCTGTACAAGATCACCGATGTAGTGAATCGCTTCTGCTTTCAAACAGTTAGCAGAGCGAACTGTTAGTTCAAGATCGTCTACAGGACGTAGTAGGATAGGATCGAATTCTGGCTTCTCTTCCTTCTCCTCAGGTACACGTACATCACGAAGATCTACGAACGCATCCAGTTGTTCAGCTAAAATAGTAGCTGCACGACGGATTGCTTCCTCAGGTTCTAGAGTACCGTTCGTTTCCATATCGATAACAAGCTTGTCTAAATCAGTACGTTGTTCTACACGTGCCGCTTCTACAGCGTAAGCGATTTTATCAACCGGGCTGTAAGTAGCGTCAACTAGTAGACGACCGATAGGACGCTCATCTTCTTCAGTATGGATACGAGCTGAAGCTGGAACGTAACCACGACCACGTTCTACTTTGATACGCATAGCGATCTCAGCGTTGTCATCCGTTAGGTGACAAATTACGTGCTCAGGGTTAGCGATCTCTACATCACCATCGTGGGTGATGTCACCTGCAACAACAGGGCCTGAGCCTGATTTGTTCAGTGTAATAAACACTTCATCTTTGCCTTCAGCAACGCGTACAGCCAAACCTTTAAGGTTTAGAAGGATTTCCAGGATATCTTCCTGAACGCCTTCTTTAGTGCTGTATTCGTGTAGCACACCTTCAATTTCAACTTCTGTTACGGCACAACCCGGCATAGAAGATAGAAGAATGCGGCGAAGAGCATTACCTAGAGTGTGGCCGAAACCGCGCTCTAATGGCTCAAGAGTTACTTTCGCGTGTGTCGTATTGATCTGTTCAATGTCAACAAGACGCGGCTTAAGAAATTCTGTTACAGAACCCTGCATTGTGTCCTCTCTTTTTTTAACCTTACTTAGAGTAAAGTTCGACGATCAAGTGTTCATTGATGTCAGCTGATAGGTCAGAACGCTCAGGCATACGCTTGAATGTACCTTCCATTTTGCCAGCATCTACTTCAATCCAAGTTGGCTTTTCACGTTGTTCAGCAACTTCTAGAGCCGCTTTAATACGAGATTGCTGTTTAGCTTTCTCGCGGATAGAAACAACGTCGTTTGCCGCTACTTTGAAAGAAGGAACGTTTACAACTTTACCGTTAACTAGAATAGACTTGTGGCTAACTAGTTGACGAGATTCAGCACGAGTAGCGCCAAAGCCCATACGGTAAACTACGTTATCAAGACGACCTTCAAGAAGCTGAAGCAGGTTTGCACCTGTGTTGCCTTTAAGACGTGCAGCTTCTTTGTAGTAGTTGCGGAATTGTTTTTCTAGAACGCCGTAGATACGACGAACTTTTTGCTTCTCACGAAGCTGAACGCCATACTCAGATAGACGACCGCGACGAGCGCCGTGTACACCTGGTGCGTTATCAATTTTACACTTGGTATCGATCGCACGGACACCAGACTTAAGGAATAAGTCAGTACCTTCGCGACGGCTAAGCTTCAGCTTAGGACCCAAATATCTTGCCATGATCTTTCTCCAATATTCCTAGAAACGAAACTTAAACGCGACGTTTCTTAGGTGGACGACAACCGTTATGAGGGATTGGTGTCGCATCAACAATGTTAGTGATACGGAAACCAGCAGCGTTCAGTGCACGAACAGTAGATTCGCGACCTGGACCTGGACCCTTAACCATAACTTCCAAGTTCTTTAGGCCATATTCTTTAGCCATTTCACCACAACGCTCAGCTGCAACTTGTGCTGCGAACGGAGTAGATTTACGAGAACCACGGAAACCTGAACCACCTGCTGTAGCCCATGCAAGAGCGTTGCCTTGACGGTCAGTGATAGTTACGATTGTGTTGTTGAAAGAAGCATGAATGTGCGCTACGCCATCAGCTACTTGCTTGCGTACGCGCTTACGCGCGCGAGTTGGTTGTTTTGCCATTGTACTCTACCTTATCCGACTATTTCTTGATCGGCTTGCGCGGACCCTTACGGGTGCGAGCGTTGGTTTTAGTACGCTGTCCACGTAGTGGTAGACTGCGACGATGACGAAGACCGCGGTAACAGCCAAGGTCCATAAGACGCTTGATGTTCATCGATACTTCACGACGTAGATCACCTTCTACAGTGTACTTAGCTACACCATCACGCAGTTGATCGATCTGCTCTTCAGTTAGTTCACTGATCTTAGCATCTTCAGCAATACCCACTTCAGCTAGAATAGCTTGAGAGCGAGTTTTACCGATACCGTAGATTGCAGTAAGTGCAATTACAGAATGCTTATGATCAGGAATGTTAATGCCGGCTATACGGGCCATTATTCACTCCTAAGGGGTTCATAAAAGAATTATCCGCAGCAAAGCCCGTTATGGATACGCTGCGGCATACTACTTCTTTTGCACGCAAAAGGTAGGCCGAGGAATATACTCGACTCTACCTTGTATTTCAAGTAAAAATTTCTGCTAATTAGCCTTGGCGTTGCTTATGCTTTGGCTCACTGCAAATCACGCGAACGACACCGTTACGCTTGATAACTTTACAGTTACGGCAGATTTTTTTAACGGAAGCACGAACTTTCATTGCTAAACTCCGTAAATGGAATCGAAATTGTTACCACCGAATTAACGGCCGTAACCCTTCAGATTCGCTTTCTTTAACACAGAATCATACTGTTGTGACATCAGATGAGTCTGTACCTGTGCCATGAAATCCATGATAACTACCACTACGATTAGTAGTGATGTGCCGCCGAAGTAGAAACGAACGTTCCACGCGACCATCATGAACTCAGGAATCAGACATATAAAAGTAATGTATAGAGCGCCCGCAAGGGTTAGTCTAGTCATCACTTTATCGATATATTTCGCTGTCTGCTCACCTGGGCGGATACCGGGTACGAATGCACCAGACTTCTTCAAGTTATCAGCTGTTTCACGTGGGTTAAACACCAACGCTGTATAGAAGAAACAGAAGAAGATTATAGCTGCTGCATAAAGCATTACATACAAAGGTTGACCTGGGCTAAGAGCTAATGACACGTCAGTTAACCAACCGAACGCGCTGCTTTCACCATTTTGACCAAACCACTGCGCTAATGTTCCTGGGAACAAAATAATACTTGATGCGAAAATCGCTGGAATAACACCTGCCATATTAATCTTAAGAGGCAAGTGAGAGCTTTGTGCTGCAAAAACTTTACGACCTTGTTGACGTTTCGCATAGTTAACGACGATACGACGTTGACCACGTTCCATGAAAACTACGAAGTAAATAACAGCAAAAGACAATACAGCAATCAACAGCAGAAGAAGCACATGCAATTCACCTTGACGCGCTTGCTCGATTGTTTGACCGATTGCAGAAGGCAATCCAGCAACAATACCTGCAAAAATCAGAATGGAAATACCATTACCGATTCCTCGCTCAGTGATTTGTTCACCTAACCACATTAAGAACATGGTACCAGTTACTAAACTCACGGTAGCAATAAGCGTAAACATGGTTTGGTTGATAACAACCAGATTGTCGACCATGTTTGGTAAGCCTGTTGCGATACCAATAGCTTGGAATGTTGCAAGTACAAGCGTGCCGTAGCGTGTATATTGGCTTATCTTACGACGGCCTGCTTCACCCTCTTTCTTGAGTTCCGCTAACGCTGGATGAACTACAGTTAGCAATTGGACTACGATCGATGCCGAAATGTACGGCATGATACCCAATGCTAATATAGATGCACGCTCAAGAGCACCACCGGAGAACATGTTAAACATTTCTACGATGGTACCTTTTTGCTGATCGAACAAATCGGCAAGTACAGCTGCGTCAATACCAGGGATCGGCACAAAAGAGCCGGCTCGGAATACTAAAAGTGCACCAATTACGAATAATAAGCGCGACTTTAGTTCACTTAAGCCGCTCTGAGCACTACGAAAATCTTGTCCTGGTTTCTTAGCCATCTGTACCTCGTTCCTCGAGATTATTCCTCGATTTTACCGCCTGCAGCTTCGATTGCAGCTTTAGCGCCTTTAGTCACGCGTAGACCTTTAACAGTCACAGCTTTGCTTAGGTCACCAGAAAGAACGATCTTAACAAACTCGATGTTCTTAGTGATAACGTTAGCAGCTTTAAGGCTGTTAAGATCAACTACGTCACCTGTTACTTTCGCTAGCTCAGCTAGACGAACTTCAGCAGACACTAGGCTCTTACGAGAAGTGAAACCGAATTTAGGTAGACGTTGTTTTAGAGGCATTTGACCGCCTTCAAAACCTGGACGAACAGAGCCGCCAGAACGTGACTTTTGACCTTTGTGACCGCGGCCACCTGTTTTACCAAGGCCAGAACCGATACCACGACCTACACGCTTCTTAGAAGGTTTAGAGCCAGCAGCCGGTGATAGAGTATTCAAACGCATTCTGATTACTCCTCAATCTTAACCATGTAGTAAACCTTGTTGATCATACCGCGTACGCACGGTGTATCTTCAAGTTCTACTGTATGGTTGATGCGACGAAGACCTAGACCTTTAAGACACGCTTTGTGCTTAGGTAGGCGACCAATTGAGCTTTTAGTTTGAGTTACTTTAATAGTTGCCATCGTGTGCTTACTCCGAAATAGATTCAACAGTTAGACCACGTTTAGCAGCAACCATTTCTGGTGACTTAACGTCTACTAGAGCACCAATCGTTGCGCGAACAACGTTGATAGGGTTCGTTGAACCGTATGCTTTAGAAAGTACGTTATGTACGCCTGCAACTTCAAGTACGGCACGCATTGCACCACCGGCAATAACACCTGTACCTTCAGCAGCTGGCTGCATGTAAACTTTAGAGCCCGAATGACGACCTTTCACCGGGTGGTGAAGAGTGCCTTCGTTAAGCGCAACAGTAACCATGTTACGACGCGCTTTTTCCATTGCTTTTTGAATCGCAGCAGGTACTTCACGAGCTTTGCCGTAACCGAAACCTACACGACCATTACCGTCACCAACTACTGTTAGTGCAGTGAAGCTCATGATTCGACCACCTTTAACCGTCTTAGATACACGGTTAACTGCGATCAGCTTTTCTTGCAAATCATTAGCTTGTTGTTGTTCTTTAGCCATCTTCCAACCCTACCTTAGAATTTCAGACCAGCTTCGCGAGCAGAATCTGCTAGCGCCGCTACTCGACCGTGGTATTGGAAACCAGAACGATCGAATGCAACTGAAGCTACGCCTTTTTCAAGAGCGCGCTCAGCAACAGCTTTACCAACTGCTTTAGCTGCATCAACGTTACCAGTGTTCTTAACTTGCTCACGGATCGCTTTTTCTACAGTAGAAGCAGCTGCGATAACCTCAGAGCCGTTTGCCGCGATAACTTGTGCGTAAACATGGCGAGGAGTACGGTGTACTACCAGGCGAGTTGCACCAAGTTCTGCAATCTTACGACGTGCACGTGTAGCACGACGGATGCGAGATGCTTTCTTATCCATAGTGATACCTTACTTCTTCTTAGCTTCTTTAGTACGCACATTTTCATCTGCGTAACGAACACCTTTGCCTTTGTAAGGCTCAGGAGCACGGTAAGAACGAATGTCAGCCGCAACTTGACCTACTACTTGCTTATCGCAACCAGTAATGATGATCTCAGTTTGGCTAGGGCACTCAGCTTTAATACCTTCAGGTAGAGCGTGCTCTACTGGGTGAGAAAAACCAAGTGTTAGAGCTACAGAGTTGCCTTTCATAGCAGCACGGTAACCAACACCCTTAAGAGTTAGCTTCTTAGTGAAGCCCTCAGTAACACCCACAACCATGTTATTAACTAGAGCGCGAGCTGTACCAGCTTGTGCCCATGCGTTAGTAACACCTTCTTTCGGACCGAAAGTTAGGTTGGTTTCTTCCTGTGCAATAACTACGGCGCTGTTAAGAACGCGAGTAAGCTCACCTTTGCTACCTTTTACAGTAACTTCTTGGCCGTTTAGTTTCACCTCTACGCCAGCTGGAATAGCGACAGGTGCTTTAGCAACACGAGACATAATCTACTCCTTAAGCTACGTAACAGATGATTTCACCGCCAAGACCTGCTTTACGAGCAGCACGGTCAGACATCAGACCCTTGGAAGTAGAAACAACTGCAATACCAAGACCACCCATCACTGTAGGTAAAGAGTCTTTATTTTTATAAACTCTTAGACCAGGACGTGATACACGCTTGATTTGCTCGATTACAGGTTTAGCTTGGAAGTACTTAAGAGTAACTTCTAGCTCAGGTTTTGCTTCGCTGTTAACAGCGAAGTCTACGATGTAACCTTCAGCTTTAAGTAATGCAGCAATTGCAACTTTAAGCTTTGAAGAAGGCATTTTTACAGCAACTTTGTTTGCTGCCTGACCGTTACGAACTCGGGTCAGCATATCCGAAATCGGATCTTGCATGCTCATAAGATTTACTCCAAATGATTAAGTGGCAATTACCAGCTAGCCTTACGAAGACCCGGAATCTCGCCTTTCATGCAAGCTTCACGAACCTTAATGCGGCTTAGACCGAATTTACGTAGGTAACCGTGTGGACGACCAGTTTGGTTGCAACGGTTGCGCTGACGTGATGCACTTGAATCACGTGGAAGAGATTGCAGTTTAAGAACCGCATTCCAACGATCTTCTTCAGATGCGTTTACATCGCTAATGATAACTTTTAGCGCAGAACGCTTTTCAGCGAACTTAGCTACTAGTTTTGCACGTTTAGCTTCACGTGCTTTCATTGATTGTTTAGCCATAACAGTAACCCTACCCTTACTTACGGAATGGGAAGTTAAAGGCAGCCAGCAGAGCTCGGCCTTCCTCATCGGAACCCGCAGAAGTCGTGATAGTGATATCAAGACCGCGGACGCGATCGACTTTATCGTAGTCGATTTCCGGAAAGATGATTTGCTCGCGAACGCCCATGCTGTAGTTACCGCGACCGTCAAAAGACTTAGCGCTAACACCACGGAAATCACGTACACGTGGAAGTGCGATAGAGATTAAACGCTCTAAAAATTCCCACATGCGCTCACCACGCAAGGTTACTTTACAACCAATTGGGTAGCCTTCACGAATTTTGAAACCAGCTACAGATTTACGCGCTTTAGTGATAAGTGGCTTTTGACCAGAGATCGTTGCCATATCAGCTGCTGCGTTTTCTAGCAGTTTCTTATCGTTGATTGCTTCACCAACGCCCATGTTTAGGGTGATTTTCTCAATCCTAGGGACTTGCATGACGCTTGTGTAGCTGAACTCTTTGGTAAGCTCAGCGACTACAGACGACTTGTAGTAATCATGCAGTTTCGCCATAGTAGAACTCCAAATTACTTCTAATTAGTTAGAAACAGTTTCGCCGTTAGATTTGAAGAAACGAACTTTCTTGCCATCTTCGATACGGAAACCGATACGGTCTGCTTTACCAGTAGCCGCGTTAAAAACAGCAACGTTAGAAGCATCAATAGCTGCTTCTTGTTCAACGATGCCACCTTGTTGACCTAGAGCCGGAACCGGCTTTTGGTGTTTCTTAACAAGGTTGATGCCTTCAACGATAACTTTACCAGTTGTCAGAACCTTAGTTACTTTACCTTTCTTGCCTTTATCTTTACCAGCAAGAATGATTACTTCGTCATTACGACGGATTTTAGCTGCCATATTGCCGCTCCTTACAGAACTTCAGGTGCTAGTGATACAATCTTCATGAATTTCGCGTTACGAAGTTCACGAGTCACAGGACCAAAGATACGTGTGCCGACTGGTTGCTCAGTAGTGTCATTTAACAATACACAAGCATTACTGTCGAAGCGAATGACAGAACCGTCTGGGCGACGAACGCCTTTACGGGTGCGCACTACTACCGCCTTCAGAACATCACCTTTCTTTACTTTACCGCGAGGAATCGCTTCCTTCACTGTAACCTTGATGACGTCACCGATATGTGCATAACGGCGGTGAGAGCCACCCAGAACCTTAATACACATTACCTTGCGCGCGCCAGAGTTATCTGCTGCGTCAAGTGTACTTTGCATCTGGATCATTGTTAGTGCTCCGCTAAATATTAAAACTAGACCCTCTCGGGTCGGGCTGCCTCTTTAAAAGGGACGCGAATTGTACCACCCTTTTTTTAAATTGGGTAGACAAAAAACAAGCGGCTCCAAAAAATTATTTGGAGCCGCTTATAAGTTATAGAATTACAAAGATTAAATCTTCGCTTTTTCTAGAACTTTAACCAATGTCCAAGACTTAGTCTTAGACAGAGGACGACACTCAGCGATTTCAACTTTGTCGCCTAGGCCACAAGTGTTGTCTTCGTCGTGTGCGTGTACTTTAGTCGTGCGTTTGATGAACTTACCGTAAATTGGGTGTTTTACAGTGCGCTCAATAGCAACAACGATAGACTTGTCCATCTTGTCACTTACTACACGGCCTTGCTGGATGCGGTTAGTTTCGCTCATTATGCGCCTGCCTTTTCAGTCAAAACAGTTTTCACACGTGCGATGTCACGGCGTACAGCTTTTAGAGTATGAGTTTGCTGTAGTTGACCAGTTGCAGCTTGCATGCGCAAGTTGAACTGTTCACGTAGCAAATTCAATAGCTCAGCGTTAAGCTCTTCAACGTTCTTTTCGCGTAGATCTTGTGCTTTCATCACATCACCTGCTTAGTTACAAAAGTAGTTTTAACAGGCAGTTTACGTGCCGCTAGGCGGAACGCTTCACGTGCCAACTCTTCAGGTACGCCATTCATCTCGTACATAACTTTGCCTGGTTGGATTTGAGCAACCCAGTACGCAACTGAACCTTTACCTTTACCTTGACGAACTTCAAGAGGCTTTTCAGTAATCGGCTTGTCTGGGAATACACGGATCCAGATTTGACCTTGACGCTTAATGTGACGTGTCATAGCACGACGTGCCGCTTCGATTTGACGTGCAGTCAGACGACCACGGCCAACAGCTTTAAGACCGAATTCGCCGAAGCTTACTTCAGTACCTTTAGCTAGACCACGGTTACGACCAGTCATAACCTTGCGGAACTTAGTACGTTTTGGTTGTAGCATCGTTCGACTCCTTACTTACGGCCTTTACGCTGCTTCTTAGGCTTATCGCCTTTTGGCTCTACTGCGTTAGCAGCTGGCATACCGCCTAGAATCTCACCTTTGAAGATCCAAACTTTAATGCCGATCACACCGTATTGAGTGTGAGCCGAAGAAGTTGCGTAATCAATGTCTGCACGTAGAGTGTGTAGAGGCACACGGCCTTCACGGTACCACTCAGAACGTGCGATTTCAGCACCGCCAAGACGGCCGCCTACTTGTACTTTGATGCCTTTAGCGCCTAGACGCATAGCATTTTGTACCGCACGCTTCATTGCACGACGGAACATAACACGACGCTCTAGTTGAGACGCGATGCTATCAGCTACAAGCTGACCATCTAGCTCAGGCTTACGTACTTCAGCGATGTTAATTTGCGCTGGTACACCTGCGATTTTAGCTACAGCTGCGCGTAGCTTCTCTACGTCTTCACCTTTCTTACCGATAACAACGCCAGGACGAGCAGTGTGAATAGTCACACGGATGCTCTTAGCTGGACGCTCGATAACGATACGAGATAATGATGCTTTTTGTAGTTCCTTTGTAAGGAACTGACGTACCTTGAAGTCGCCGTCTAGGTTGTCAGCGAATTCGTTGGTATTAGCAAACCATGTAGCATTCCAAGGCTTAACGATGCCAAGACGAATACCATTAGGATGTACTTTCTGACCCATTGCTTACTCTCCTAGTCTTTAGCGATCTGCTACAACAATAGTGATGTGGCTTGAACGCTTCAAGATACGATCCGCACGACCTTTAGCACGAGGCATAATACGCTTCATGATAGGGCCCTCATCTACGAAGATTTTAGCGACATTTAGATCGTCGATATCTGCACCTTCGTTATGTTCCGCGTTAGCGATAGCTGACTCAAGAACCTTCTTAACTAATACAGCAGCTTTTTTGTTGCTGAAAGTTAGAATTTCTAGAGCTTGGTCTACCGACTTACCGCGAATTTGGTCTGCAACTAAGCGAGCTTTCTGTGGAGAAATACGAGCAAAGTTATGTTTAGCTAAAGCTTCCATCATCTACTCCTTATTTCTTCTTAGCTTTCTTATCTGCAGCATGACCGCGATAAGTACGAGTTGGTGCAAATTCGCCCAGTTTGTGACCGATCATTTCTTCGGTAACGAAAACTGGAACGTGCTGACGACCATTATGGACAGCGATGGTCAAACCAATCATTGTTGGGATGATCATTGAGCGACGGGACCAAGTCTTAATAGGCTTTTTGTCTCCGCTTTCCACCGCTTTCTCTACCTTCTTCAGCAAGTGTAGGTCAATAAAAGGACCTTTCTTGAGAGAACGTGGCATGGCGATTCCTCTTTATAAATTATTTAGTGCGACGACGTACGATGTACTTGTCAGTGCGCTTGTTCTTACGAGTCTTGAAGCCCTTAGTAGGAACGCCCCAAGGAGAAACTGGGTGACGACCACCAGATGTGCGGCCTTCACCACCACCATGTGGGTGATCCACCGGGTTCATTACTACACCACGTACGGTTGGACGTACGCCGCGCCAGCGTGAAGCACCAGCTTTACCAAGTTCACGTAGCATATGCTCAGAGTTACCAACTTCACCGATCGTTGCACGACCTTCAGAAAGAACTTTGCGCATCTCACCAGAACGTAGACGGATAGTTACGTATGCACCATCGCGAGCGATGATTTGAGCATAAGCACCAGCCGAACGAGCTAGTTGAGCACCTTTACCAGGCTTAAGTTCAACACAGTGTACAGTAGAACCTACTGGGATGTTGCGCATCGGCAGAGTGTTACCTGCTTTGATTGCAGCATCTACGCCAGATTGAATCTGGTCGCCTGCGTTAACACCTTTAGGTGCAATGATGTAACGACGCTCACCGTCTGCGTACAGAACTAGAGCGATGTTAGCACTACGGTTTGGATCGTATTCTAGACGCTCAACTTTCGCTGGGATGCCATCTTTAGTACGTTTGAAGTCAATCAGACGGTAATGGTGCTTATGACCACCACCGATGTGACGTACTGTAATACGACCGTTGTTGTTACGACCACCGTTCTTAGAGTTTTTCTCTAGAAGTGGTGCGTATGGCTTACCCTTGTGTAGGTCAGCGTTAACAACTTTAACGACGTGACGACGACCAGGGGAAGTCGGCTTACATTTAACAATAGCCATTTTTACTACTCCTGTTATTCCGCGCCGCCAACGAAGTCAAGATCTTGACCTTCTTTCAAAGTAACGTAGGCTTTCTTAACGTCTGAACGACGGCCTTCACGCATACCTTGACGTTTGGTCTTACCCTTTAATACAAGAGTATTTACAGACTTAACTTCAACTTCAAATAGCTTTTCTACAGCTGCTTTGATCTCTTTCTTAGTTGCATCTTTAGCTACTTTGAAAACGATAGTGTTCGCTTTCTCAGCTGCCATAGTTGCTTTTTCAGAGATGTGCGGAGCACGTAGAACTTTTAAGATACGCTCTTCAGTGATCATGCTAGCATCTCCTCAACTTGCTTAACTGCGTCAGCAGTCATTAGAACCTTGTCGAAAGCGATTAGTGATACTGGATCAACACCAGCAACATCACGTGCATCTACTTTGTATAGGTTACGAGCAGCTAAGAATAGATTTTCATCTACTTCGCCAGTCACAATCAGAACGTCGCTTAGCTCAAGCTCTTTCAGCTTAGCTACAAGTTCTTTTGTTTTTGGTGCTTCTACAGAGAAGTTATCAACAACGATTAAACGCTCTTGACGAACTAGCTCAGAAAGAATGCTCTTCATAGCACCGCGGTACATTTTTTTGTTTACTTTTTGGCTGTGATCTTGTGGTTTCGCAGCAAAAGTAACACCACCTGTACGCCAGATTGGGCTACGAATTGTACCAGCACGTGCGCGGCCAGTACCTTTTTGACGCCATGGCTTAGCGCCACCGCCAGATACTTCAGAACGAGTCTTTTGAGCACGAGTACCTTGACGAGCACCTGCTGCATATGCAACAACTACTTGGTGTACAAGAGCTTCGTTGAAGTCACGTCCGAAAGTAGTCTCGGAAACAGTTAGTGCATCAGCACCTTTAACCATCAATTCCATTACTTACTCCTAGACGTTATGCTTTAACAGCAGGTTTTACGATCACGTTTCCGCCTGTTGAGCCCGGTACTGCACCTTTAATAAGGAGTAGATTGCGCTCAGCGTCAACACGTACGATCTCTAGGTTTTGAGTCGTTACACGCTCAGCACCCATGTGACCTGCCATTTTCTTGCCTTTAAACACGCGGCCTGGAGTTTGACATTGGCCAATTGAACCCGGTGCGCGGTGAGACAAAGAGTTACCGTGAGTCATATCTTGAGTAGAGAAGTTCCAACGCTTGATAGCGCCTTGGAAGCCTTTACCTTTAGATGTACCAGTAACGTCTACTTTTTTAATTTCGTTGAAAAGTTCTACGTTTAGCTCAGCGCCAACTTCAAACTCTTCGCCGTTTTCTAAACGGAATTCCCAAAGACCGCGACCTGCTTCTACACCCGCTTTCGCGAAGTGACCAGCTTCAGGTTTAGTTACACGGTTAGCTTTCTTAGCACCAGTAGTTACTTGGATTGCTGCGTAGCCATCAGTCTCAAGAGTTTTAACTTGAGAAATACGGTTCGCTTCAACCTCAACAACAGTTACTGGGATAGAAACGCCTTCTTCAGTAAATACGCGGGTCATACCCACTTTACGTCCGACTAGACCAATCATTATTCTTATCTCCCTTAACCTAGGCTGATTTGAACATCAACGCCAGCTGCAAGATCAAGACGCATTAGAGCATCAACAGTTTTATCTGTTGGCTCAACGATGTCGATCAAACGCTTGTGAGTACGAATTTCGTACTGGTCACGTGCATCTTTGTTGACGTGTGGAGAGGTAAGAACAGTGAAACGCTCTTTACGAGTAGGTAGTGGAATAGGACCACGAACCTGTGCGCCAGTACGTTTTGCTGTTTCAACGATTTCCGCAGTTGAAGCATCGATTAGCTTGTAATCAAACGCTTTAAGGCGGATACGAATACGTTGGTTCTGCATGAGACAGAGCTCCAATTATTAAAAATTACACAAACAATATCGCCACTCAAACCCGATAAAACGAGAGAATGCCGATTGATTTATGTGAAACCGTAGCATCCAAAATTAGGACGCATTGTCAGTTAACTTTTGAAGCAAACAAGAAGTTTACTATTTTTATTAACCGCGAACATAAGCTGAGTATACATTACTAGGTAAGACCTACTCCTCAGTGCTCATTGGTTCACAACCAGCGTTAGCCAGTGCGATGCATTATACAGATCACACTTTAAGTTGCAAGCGGTGTTTGAAAAATAAACGCAGAATCTATTTACGGGGACAACTGGGGAGTTTGTATTGTGCGGTAGTGCCCTACCGCTGGAAATTGAAAGCAAGGTAACAGCTCGGTTAAGCCTCAGCTGTTACCTCTTTTATTTATGGTATTTTAACCGTCATCTTCATCCACATATTGAGCTTGTAGATAATTTTGGATCCCAGTCATTTTGATTAAACCAAGTTGAGTTTCTAACCAATCGACATGATCTTCCTCGTCTTCTAAGATGTCTTGAAATAGATCTCGCGATACATAGTCGTGAATATCTTCTGAGTACGCGATGGCATTTTTCAAATCAGGTATAGCTTCCATCTCAAGAGATAAATCACACTGAAGCATCTCTTCAGTATCTTCACCAATTTTCAACTTACCCAAATCTTGAAGGTTTGGGAGGCCTTCTAAAAATAGTATGCGTTCAATTAAATGGTCAGCATGTTTCATTTCGTCGATAGATTCGTGGTATTCCTTATCGGCCAGATGCTTTAAACCCCAATCTTTGTACATGCGAGCATGCAAGAAGTATTGGTTTATCGCGACGAGTTCGTTACCAAGAATTTTATTGAGATGTTGAATGATGATTGGATCGCCTTTCATGACATAGCCCTCCTCTTTGGCTCTTCTAACTGTAGAACCAAATCGAGAAGTGTCAAAAAAGCTAATGCCCTTGGGGCAAAACTAGCTTGCCTGTTTGAACAGGTCTTTCGCAGTATCGTTAATGACTTCTTTTGCTGAACGTACACACTTGCCGCATTGACTGCCAAGTGCTGTACATTTTTTAATTCCCTTGATGTCGGTAATGCCCTCTTCTATCACGAGCTTGCGGATTTTTTTATCCGAAACCCCATGGCATAAACAAATGTACATACTAAAACCTAAACCTTTAACTTAGGCTTAAATATAAAAAGGAATCATTCTTATTACCAGTCATATTTACTGTTTGGTTATATCGATTGGTTATAGTGTTTTGCGAGTAATTGGAAAAATTGGCTGTGAAGGTTGTATAACGGAAATGCGTGATCAAGGTGGGTCAGTAAATAACTGTATTTAAATTGGAATATAGTTAACTGTTATAAAGTGCGATGAATTTCCCTTATAACCAAAATAAAAAAGGGAAGCCGAAGCTCCCCTTTTCAGATGCGTGCTCTTCTAATGAAGAGTGTGCAAAAATCTAAATGCTATTAAGCGAAGATTTTAGCTACAACACCAGCACCAACTGTACGGCCACCTTCGCGGATTGCGAAACGTAGACCTTCGTCCATTGCGATTGGAGCGATTAGCTCAAC
>NZ_JADDYK010000111.1:0-214 GCF_015163615.1 Vibrio sp. OPT18 | reverse complement strand
TGTGTGGGCACTCGTTGATGAATA
This sequence comes from Vibrio sp. OPT18, assembly GCF_015163615.1. Lineage (NCBI taxonomy): Bacteria > Pseudomonadati > Pseudomonadota > Gammaproteobacteria > Vibrionales > Vibrionaceae > Vibrio > Vibrio sp. OPT18. Next base: position 190 of record NZ_JADDYK010000111.1, on the reverse strand, counting down.
TCAAAACGTTTTATCGTTAGATAAAACAGATTCTTCGGAATCAAAATGATTTCAATGAACTGAGTGACCAATACAAATAACTTCGGTTATTTGGCACAGTCAATTCATTACCATTCTGTTGGAATGGTAATAGCTTTAAAATTACATAGTAGTTTTGAAGTCAGTATTCGTTGAGTCACAAAATCTTAAA
>NZ_JADDYK010000110.1:0-34517 GCF_015163615.1 Vibrio sp. OPT18 | reverse complement strand
TATATATCATTGTTGGTATTGCCTAGAGATTCTGCATACGCGGAGTAGTCCATTGGGCTTAATAGCGACTGAATGTTCTCTTTAAATGATTCAAAATCGCTCACCGTGACAAATTGCTTGGTGGTGTCCACGACTATGGTGACCGTGTCTTGGTTTTCAACAGGAACGTGAACCATGATTTTTCGCATAGCAAACAATGACACTAATGTTTCTGCCATGCGTGCCCACACGATTAAATCGCCGTCGTCATCAAATAACCCCACTTCGCGTAGCCACTTTCCTTTGTATTTTGCTGCCATTTCGGATGACATGATAATGCCGGCTGCAAGGTAGCCTGAGCCGCGCTCTGTGATTGGCTCTCGGCCGATTTCATTAACAAGAGATGTCCCATCAATGCTAGGTGTAACAACGTCACCGTTGCCATCCCCTAAAGCTAGTTGAGTAATTGAAAGTGATTGACCAGAAGTTAGAGTATTAAGTTTTTGCTTACCAATATCAGTAAGTACGGCATATTGCTCTGAGTCGAAAGAAGAACGCATGGATTTATTCATTTTGCTGGTATCTCTATATCTTCATAAACAGTGACATAAGGCGCTACTTTTACGCAGCCATGAACATTGGACTGTGGCGGTTTGGGTCCAATAGTGATCGAATGTATTGCAGTTTTATAAGCGCCTAAATAAATTGACACTTCATCATTAACTTCAAATCGAACATCCCAGTGTTGGCTACCTCGTTTATTGCGCTCGATAGCACTTGCAATCGTGTTTTGCAGTGGCTTATCAATCAAGTGACTTATTTTGTTGACTGGCAATGAAACAGTAAAAGTGCCGTTTACACTTGTTGGATTTTGCTCATGCCATTGGATAACTTTAGAATCAAACCCAATATGTGTTATGGCTCGCTCTACCGCCCATGCAGTGCCCTTATAACGAAAGAGCAACAACGCTTCTTTAACCACTGCACGTCTTTTTTCGATGGGCCAAGAGTCATCCCAAAACTCTGCGCGCCATTGCCATGCCAGCCAGGGTAAAAACGACTCGTGGACACTATCAATATCAAGAATTTGTAAGCTTTGAATCGCTGATTTTAATTGGCCTAACTCTTGCATTGTTAGATCGCTAATGGCACGCTGTCGTAAGTTGGTTTTAAGTATTAAAGGCAACATAACCAAATCCAGATACTTTGATCGATCAATTATCTCACCTTGATTTTGACCGTGTGATCACACGGTCAAAGTACATATGCTATGCGTCTATTCTGTTTTTAAAGAAAACAGAGGACAGACTAATGAACCTACCAATTGACACCCAAGCTATAGAGCGATTTGGCTTGTGTGTATTTAACAAACCTGTAGTGATTGATGGCGCAACGTACACAGGGGCTCGCAGAGTTGTTGAGGCTACTGTTCGTGACCGAATCGAAGCTGAACGCTGGTGCAGAGATGAGTTCGGCTTTGTATCTAGCGATGGCATCCTTGCAGGCATAGCAAGTAAAGTTATTGAGTTTGGTAACGTTGAAGGCAAATATGAATTGGATAAAAACGGGAAAATTATCGGGCCATTAAACCTGGTCAATGGTAAATCGCTCCCACCAGACCAAATCGTTTCCCATTTTTCCTATGATGATTTTACTTTGGTGGCCATCGTGCTGGGAAAGACTACCCCCTCGTCAGAATCCGAGACTCAGAGCTCAGAAAACTCATTAAATGCATCACCCACAGAAAAGTCGGAATAATGGCTTATAGCGAAGCTCTGGATTGTTCTTGGGCTTCGTTGTTGTTCGCATTGGAGATGATGAAAGATGAATAATAACTATGCGCTTGGTCTGCTCGTAGGGGTTAAAAATCAATTCACGAAAGGCGCAAAAGAGATTCAAGCTGAATACAAAAAGCTGTCTACTGAACACAATAAGCTTCAATCAAAAGTAAAGGACGTTGATGCATACAAGCAGGCGCAATCTGAGCTTAAATCTTATCGAGATGAGCTCAAGAAAATGTCCAATCCTTCTGAAGAGGCAGAAGCAAAACTTCACCAACTCACCAACTCGCTATCAAGACAATCTCGCGCATTAAAGAAGGCTGGCATCGATACAAATGATTTAGCTCTAGCGCAAAACAAATTGCAAAAAGAACTACAACAAACTGCATCTAAGATGAACTCGGTAAATAATACCGATCTGTTTAATGCAGAATCGATGGCTGGTATTGGCCTAGGCGTTACCACATTGGCGGCTAGTGCTCAGAGCGGCATGAACACCAACAGAGTTGAAAGACAGGCGTCTGCGTCTACAGGGATTGAATTAGAGACGATCCAAAGTTGGCGTAATGCATTAGCTGATATCGAGACGCAAACGGCTAGGCCATATCAAGAGATCTTGAATGCTCGTATACAAGCATCACAATCAGGCTACGATGATAATGCAGCGATTGAACTAACCAAAACGTCAGCAGAACTCAGTGCTGCTTTCCAAAATCTAAATTGGCAGCCACAAGAAGTTATGTCCGCGCAAATGCGCCTGATGAAATCCTTTGATATTTCAGCAAGCCAGGCTGCTGACTTAATAGCGACCACTGCTCAAAAATCGGGGGATGACCGCGGTGATCTGCTTGATACTATAACTGAGTATTCGTCTACCTATGCCGACCAGGGATTAAATGTTGACACCGTTTTTGCCCAGCTTATCGCTGGTCGACAAGCTGGTGTTTTCAACTACGATAAAATTGGCGATCAACTAAAGGAAACCTTACAAGCAAGGCTTTCTGATCCAGATCAATTTAAGAAATTGATAGGTACTGGTGATAAACAAGGCTCAATAGATGAATTAATAAAAGATCCAGCATTGGCGAAATCATTTAAAAATTCATTATTCGATATGCGTAACGCCATGAGCACAGGTGAAGGAACCGATGCTGCATACGGCAATATGATGATGCAACTGGCGTCGTTATATAAAGCAGATAAGAGCGCGGCAAGAAATATGGCAGAGGGTGTTGGCGGCACTATCTTAGCTGAAGATATTGGCATTCGTGGTATTGAGGGGATAGCTCAAGCGGCGTATGACCCAAAGTCAGTCTTGGGTGACTATGAGGGCACTCTTAGCGACGCGATGGAAGTGGCTATATCCCCAACCCAAAAGTTAATGACTGAAATATCGGCGATGGGCCGTGCAGCATCGACATCTTTAACCGAGCTTGAAAACTTAAGTGAGGGGCTTCTTGATTTCGTTGGTAAAGGTGCGTCAGTAGTTCGAGAGGGGGCTAACGATAATGCACTAATTGCTGGAGCATTAACTTTAGGGGCTGGTGCTGCGACGATATATGGTGGCGCAAAAGGTACAAAATTAATCAAGGATAATATTATGGGCCTTCTTGCTGGCGGCATTAAAGCAAAAAATGACGGCGGCGGTGATGCTTCAAAGCCTGGTAAATTTAGTTTCCTTGGTGAAAGACCAGACCACCAGCGAAACTTTGCTGGGAAGTTCAATTTAGGGGCGATAGGTAAAGTATTTAAACCGCTTGCGATATTGACTAGCGCGATCCCGACCGCAAAGGCTATATCTGACGGTAATTATAAAGATGCAGGCAAAACTGCCGCCTCTCTTGGTGGTGGATTGGCTGGAATGAAGGTAGGTGCTTTAGCTGGCGGAATTGGTGGCCCATTGGGTATAGCTGTTGGCGGAGTTGCTGGAGGGATCTTAGGTAGTATTTTTGGAGAGCAGGCGCTGGATGGCGTAATGGATTACTTTTCGCCAGAATCAGCTAAGGAGATAGAATCGGCAACAAAAAATGCGAACGATGTAGAGAAGGCGCTTGCTGCTACAACTCAAATTGAAAACACGATTTCAGTTAAAATTAGCGCACCTGTTACAATTGAAAGCGGCGCTACCGTTCCTGATGATTTTCAAGAGCAACTGATTAAGACCTTCCGACATTTGACACCAGAGCTAACGGAACAATTGCGTGAGACGTTAGAGACTTTATCTAAATAAGATTAGTTAAGTTTTCAGCATCCACAAAAAGAAGATGTTGTAAATTTATTTTCGTACGAAATGTAGAAAAATGGGGGCATTCTCAAAAGCTATCGACACTTTACTTTGTCGGTGCCGATTGTTCGTGTATTAGTGCAATCTATTACATAGAGCAGGAAGGCATAATAAGTGTCCATTCAAATTAATCACGTCATTATTCATAAATTAGTGAAAGAAAAAAATGAACCCATTCATGAGAACGTTATTAGAAGAGAGGTATTACCGCCGACATCTTCAATCGTAATCAAACTGATTGAAGGTGTGCTTGGCGTTTACGGTAAGCAAAATAACTCGGTTCAATATGGCGTATTCCGCCCTGAAAATGGTGGCGAGTTTCCTAAAACATTCAGTAGCTACCATAACCCATCCCAAGGTCTTTCTGAAGATGCATTTAAGAGCTTAACTGAGCACGCGATGAACCAACTTTATCTAAGTGCAAGCGGTGTGGCTTTTGCGACAGGTGGCTTTATTCTCTTCGCGGACTACATGCAAAATAGTACACGTTTTTTGCTTGTAGTTATGGTTAAGCAAAAACCAGGACAGCATATCACTGATGATATTGATGTTAAGGAGATTGAGTACATAGATTTGACAAAGCTACACCAAGCAGCCCGAATCAATTTCGATAAGTACGAGCAGTACTCAGATGCAAGTGATTCTGACAAACAAGAAGTTAGTTACCTAAGTTTTGTGCGTGCTGGCAATGGTGATAAAGCCTCTGGCTACTTCATTAATGCGTTTGGTTGTCAAGCGGGATCGACTTCAGCTAAAGCTACGGAAGTCTCAGTCAGTGAATCGGTACGTTACTTTAAGAAAAATGATTCACTTAGACAATACGCGGCGAACGTAAAAGAAGACATGCTTCATTTATATGATCAAAAAGAAAAAGCGAAAGAGTCGGTCAAATTATCTGATATTGAAAGCATTGCTAGAAGGTACTTTAATCCAGAAGAAGCTGATGATTTAGCTGAGGACCTTATCTCTCATTTAAATTCAGAAGAAGTAGGCGTACCGAATGAGTTTACAGTAAACCGACGAAAACTAGAAAAAATGACACATGTTATTTTCAATAGTGAGGAGTTTAAGTTAACATTTGATAAGAATGACCTAGGTTCAACGCCTCATGCAAGATTCTATTTTGATGGTGAGCAACTCATAATCAAAAAGCTTCCTGATTCTTTGAAGAATGAACTGAATGAGCTATTGAGTGAGTCAAATAAACAATGAGCACAAAGTAAAAATGTCACTAAGAGATGAAGTAGCCTTTTACCGCGCTTGTGGACAACCGAAATCACCTTATCCTAAGATCGAGGGGACTTTTCCTGCGTCTAAAGCTCTGGTTGAATGGTTAAAAGGTTACATATCAAAGAGTGTCCCCTCGAATGGGAACTTCCTTAGAGATGCTGACTTTGATGGTGACGATTTAAAAAAGACCCCCCACCTTCTTGATTCACTTAGTGAGACAGATTGTATCTATGTGCATGGGCGACCTCATCAAGATACGGCATGCTGTTTCTATGACGATTTTGACAGTTTTCTAGACGATTGCATTCTTCTAAAAAATGGCTCTATCCCTGAAGAATTTTACTTAAAGACAGAGGATTATTACTATCCTGATGATAGTAATCTGGAACTGCAAAAGACCATAAAGTATTTAGATGATGTTTGTACGCTTATTCGCACATTAAAGTCAGTTGCTCACTATCATGATGAGCGAACTGGTGGCGGTAATTACCCAAAGTTAATCTTTATTGCCAATAGAGATAAAGAAGAAGCTCGTTCAGATTCAGTGATTTTAGAAATCAAGCTAAGTTCGAAGTTGCTTATCGGGACTCTGGCCGATTTAAAGATCTTGTCAACGCTCTCAAAAGAGAAAGGGAGTACTGATATCCATTATCAGGCAAGGGTAAATATTTTTCTGAGTTCATTGCATGAATTCTTCGGCGATTTAGATCCAGGAAAGACACTCGAAAAACTCATCATAAAATGGGACGACTTCGTTAGATTATATGAAAGCAACTATAACATTTACCTTAGTGGATTTGCGTTTCATAAAATAAAGAAAGAAATTGCAAATGATGAACTCACTGTGTCTGGAGAGATATCCAAGGTCACTCGCGAGTTGATTAGCAAGCTATTCGCAATCCCTTTGTCTATGGGCGTTTTGATTGCAATGTCTCAAACAAACTCCTGGATTGTACATGCGTTTTTAATTGTAAGCCTTTGGCTAACTACGGTTTTACTTAAAGGTATTGTTGACAATCAAAAACAACAGTTAAAGTCGGTAATTCATTCTAGAGAAATCATTGCTAGTTCTTATGGGGGAAGCCAGCGGGACTATCCCAAAGAGCTTTCAGAGCATCTTGTGACTATGAATGAAAACTTAGACAATGAAATTAAATCAGCCAAGGATTGGCTGTCTTTTTTTAATGTCGTTGTTTGGGGGCCATTAACCATCGCGGTTTTGTACTATTTGGTTCAGTATGCTGATAATGACTTAGTTTTAGTTTGGAAGTACATTTTGAATATGTAAAAAAGCCCTGATGCAACCAGGGCTTTTTAGTATCAATCAACTCTCACTTTTCCAGCAACAAGCTCAATAACCTCGCTTTTACTCATCGAACTAACATCCTGAACTTTCTCATCAAACGCCCCCATACGCGTCACACTGGCTAGTTCTTTCTCAATCCAAGTGACCAGGTAGATCGCCGCAACGGCATCGCCACTACCAAGTTCGTGAAGTCCGTAATACGCTTCATCGCTCTTAGCAAGATCTGCTATCTGCTCTTCTTTGCCATTTAGCCGGCTATTTTTACTGACGACTTGCTTTACTTGGCCATCAGTCAGTCTCTTTGCTTGCGCTGCTGTGAATGTATCTTGAATCAGACTTTTACTTTGCTTGAACGTTTGGTTGTTGATGTCGGCTTCAAGCTTGTGCTCTTTCGCCTTTTGCATCAATCCCGAAGGTATGCGATCTAATGACGCGGTTGGACTGTTCTTAAACTGGTGCTCCTTCTGATAGGTTGAGTTTCTTGCCAATGAAGCCTCTGTAATCGAGCTGGAGCGTTGCTTATCAGCTTTAGATAGTGCTTTATACATTTCAGCCGCAATCGCCATCACAATGGCCCTGCATTTATGGTGATTGGGTGGATAGTACTTCTTCCAGAATGAATCACCTTTAGGTTTGACCGTCTTATCCAAATGTTTGCAGAGTTCGGTAGTGCCGTCATCGAGAACAGATGAATACATCAGGTACTCAACCAGCTCGTTATGCTCTACTTGCGTCCAACGGCCAAAGTTGTAAGCGCTCATCATGTTGTTACGATAATGAAGCTCCAAGTAATATGGGTTGCTTTCAGTGATACCAGCTCGACTAAGTAGCCCGTCGATATTTTGCATTACCTCTGACTTGCTCTGCCCAAGCTCTAATGCGTCCGTGTAGTACTTCTTAACGCGCTGCATGCTCTCTTCCCCCATAACAGAGGCAATGGTGAAGGCACGCAGCTTAAGATTAGCTTCGAGTCGCTGGTAAGTTTTTTGATCGAGCGGAACTTGGCCATTGAGGTGATCGATAGCTTCGGAGAACTGGACTGTGACGTCGTCGTCGGCCAAGTTTATTTGTTTCTTGGTGGTATCGATAAGATGCTTTTGCCCATATAACCACGCCAGCACCATGCTGTCAGTGAAAACCTCGGCAAAGGTCTTGGTTGACGATAACGGGATCGAGTTTTTGTTTAGCCGGCTTTTGATAAGCTCAGATAGTTTCTTGGCTGTAAACAAAAGGGCTGAATCTTCCAGCCCTTTCATTTTGTTGAGATTGCGTTTTTCTTGCTTAAGCAAGGATTCTATAGGCATAGCAAGTAATTCTCATCAGGTACATTAGACAAAGATAGCGGCGCAGGTGCATTGGTATTCGATGACTTATCAATCATCGCTTTAAATGCCTCTTCATCAAATTGCATCGATGCAATAGAAAGCGTTGGGTTAAGCGTAGCTAGCCATCTAAGCAAAGTTAGGTTGATTGTATTAATCACAACTTTCAAATCACTTGCTGTGATACGAAGCGTTGCTCGCTCAAACACTTCACCCAGAGCGCGTGAGCCATAGTCGCCGTTGCCTGTTGACAGTGTTTGTCCGGTAATGCGCTTACAAATCTTGTTGTCGTAGAATTTAATAACCTCAACAAGTTCCGGCGCTTTGCCCCCACTTTTGAGTTCGACCAACTCTTCAACTCCACCAAGAGCTATGGCAGAGCCGCTTTCAATGGCTGATAAGTTACCGGATATATTGTCTAAGTCATGTTGGCTTGCATTATCTTTAGCAAGAGCGACTACTGATGGAATAGCATATTTCTCACCCAAACGATCAAGGTTAGCAATGTGCGTCCATTTGACTTGCCATGTCGGCCAGACCGATTCAAGTAAGCTTTCCCCGTATGGTTTTTCTCTTGAGCCGTTACGCACAAATACCATCACCTTGCCAGGTGTGACTTGAAGCGATTCAAAGTTACCATGAAGAAACAAAAGCTCACCTTGCGCACCAATACGAAACAGCTTGGGTGCGCGAACACTAAAAGCAGCCGGATAGACTTCATCCCCATTGCTGAGCCAATCCAGCTCTACAGGGTTAAATCCATATTCAAGGTGCTTTAAACCCGCCATCAATAAGCTATCAAAATCGATATACGAAAGTAAGCGCTTGGTGTTGGCAATGGCATTCTCATCACCAACCCAGCTCCATGGCATGCTCAGTGCGACGGTTTTTCTTAGCTCTAAGTCACCGGCAACTTCATCATCGAGTAACATGGCCTCAATAGCGCCCCAGTAGGCGTCATAGCTATTGTGAACATTACCACCTAGTTGAGACGGTACAGGATAGTATTGCGAGAGGTAGTTAGTAGTCGCGCTCGGTAAACTTGAGGAAAGGGTTGAGATTTTGAGACTTGGATTTTTCATCTTTAGTGATACTCGCACCAACGTAGTATGAAGAAGATTGTCCATCGATGGACGGAACGCGACCAATCGCCGCATCAATCAAGTTTTGCGCATCTTTCTTATTGGAATGAAAACTGACATCAAATTGGCTAATACGGCCAAGCTCGTAAATAGCTCGATTAACCAGCGCCATACTAAGGACAGCATTTTCATCACCGCTGTAGCCTTTGTTTAACGCATCAGCCTGCGTAAGCGTGACGTAACCCCAAACCGCCGCATTTGAGCAGGCGGTCATAAGGCAAGTTGGATAAGTTCGACTTTGGGGGGTATGCATTGGCCCTTCATCAAACTCATCCAATACCAGCCCATGCTTTGGTGTCGGCCTTGTCGGGTGTTCGATATCGCCCGTTAGTGACAAATAAAGCTGAGGTTCGAGGGCGTTTTTCACGCCCTCTGGAGTCACTAGTTGCCTTAACGTATCAAGGTTCATAGTGTACTCCCTTGCTATGCGACAACTTCACACCAGCAAATCGCGTTGACGATTGGTGCTGGTAGCGGCTTTGATTTACCCAAGATTTCAAGGCCCGATGGGTTAGTCTTGATATCGTGAGTAGCAAAGAACGGCATTGGCTTATTGCCGGCTTTAATGTCATCAAGAGCCAAGTAGTACAACTTGTGGTTTGCATTGGTATCGACCATACAGAAAGCATTGCTTGCAATCTTATCGGTCATCGCGTTATTCACGCCTTTGTACTTACCGGTTTGCTTCATGATGCTGTAACCACCAATGATGATTTCACCTTGCTCACCGAGCACCGCTTTGATTGTTGACTGATTCTTCGCGGTCGCAATCGTCATAGCTATGCTGTATGCCTTACGGCCAGCCAATACTTTAACTACATCACCGTAATCTTTGAGCTGCATAGCTTCATGCATATCTTCAAGCAGCATGAACAACTCAGTAATCGTTGATGATGCTGTCAGCTTTGTATCAAGCGCGTGTTGAATTGGGTCTCCAAACTCAATTGTATACATGTCGATACCCGCATCCGTCTTCATTGGGTACGCGATAGTACCGGTCAAAGATTGCGCGGCCATCGCTTCGATTGTCTTTTGCACAACAATCAGCATGTCGTTAATGCGCGTTTCAAGGTAACCCTTGATCGCCTTTTCACCTTGCTGTTGGAAGATTAGTGCCAAGTCATTCAAATCGGCTGCTGAAACAAAGTCAGAAACATCGACGCCGTTAGGGTCAATCTTCACCATCTCGCCAGTGCCTTTATCAAGGGCGTAAGCTTCTGTACCACGACGAACAACTGGCACGTTTGAAAGCTCACGCTGAAGGTCAGCCATTGAGATGCTTGCAAATGGGTGCTGAATGCCTTTACCGTAAATCAGCTCACGAATTGGGTACTTCTTCGTGTGGTTCTTTTTAAACTTCGCTAGCAGCTCTGAAATAAACTCAGGGGTCAGCATGCCAGAAATCAGGGCGAGTAAATCCATAATATGTCTCTTTACCTTTTGATTGGCTCCCATGTGCTCATAGAAGCCAGTGTTAAATTAATTACTACTCAGGAGAAGCTTCTTGTTTGACTGGTTTCTCTTTCGCCTTTTTCTTCTCAGTCGTTAGTCCAGGTGAATCAGTTGTCGTGCTCTCTGATGTTTCACCACTGGAGAATTCTTCGGTTTGCTTTTCATCTAATGCTTTCGCATGGCATGAACTTGCGATGAAGAGCATCGCTTCAAGGTTGTCAATCGCTTGCTCGATAGCTGCTACAGAGCCCTCACTCATTAACAAGGTCAATGGATTTCCGCCAAGGCTGTTTTGAACCGCTAAATACGCTTGGGTAAAATCCGCTTTGTGCAGTTTGATAAGTTGTTGCTTGTCCATCGGATTAACCCTCAAACAGCGTGGATGCCATAAGCGTCAGTTTCTGCGCAGTATTGATAGGCGCATCACCAACAAAGACTTGAGAGGCCAAATAACCACCAGTGACTAAACAAGGCACAGACGTATGATCTTCGCGCTGCGCTTCGGTTGTAATCGCAAGCTTACCAGCGGCGGTGCCATCCCATGCTTCAATCCCCGTTGTTTTGATGATCACAACAAGACCACGCTTTAGACCAGTTACTCCAGTCTTAACACCAATGTTGCGTGTTTGGTTTAGCTTATTGACTGCAACAACCGATGCCAGGCTAAACGGAGTGCGTTTTGAAAATTGGCTCATAATTAGAATCCTGATTCAGAGGCGATATTCATCATATCGACCGATTGTGGTTGCTGACCTGCTGACAAGTTCACCGGCGCGCCATGAGTCAAACCTTGAAATAACCCCTGCTGAGGTAGTGATGCTTTAGCTGGCTTTGCTTGAACAATGGCTTTCATGCTTGAAAAAATGCCAGTAGCCGAGTTGTCACAAAGGTTGACTGCGTCAGTAGCTTCAAGCGTATCGACGATAGGCTTTAACTCTTCAGCTGACATTTCTTTGGTTTCAGCTAGTGCCTTGATTTCATCAATGCGCGTCGCTTTTGTGGTCTCTTGAACCTGAGCAAGCTGTGATTTCAGCGCTTTGGTTTCTTCTGATTCCACATTGCCCGCTGGTGCATTTGGTGCTGCGGGAGCGCCAGTCGCAGGGTTGCCTTCTGAATCTAGTTTTAATGCTTCTTTTACGGCGTCTTTCACCGCATCAGTTGTCATGTTTTTTACCAGGGCTTCTAGCTCTTCTTTTTTCATATCTAAGATACTCTCTTCAAGAACGGTGGCAGAAAGCTGCACCGCCTTTTTACCTTGTGGCAGTGCGCTAAGCTCAACCACTTCCAAAACTTTTGTATCACCAGCAGGCGGTAGACTACCAAGAACGGCCAAATGGTGAATGTACCAACCTTCACGCCCTTCAAGTGGGTGAAGACTGATGCTGAACCCTTCAAAGTCACCACTGTCTTCCATCTCTTCAAGAATGGCGCTGTAATGAACCTCAAGAATCAACTCCCATTCACCTGGTTGATCTTGGCTTTCGACAACCTGTGGATTGTCTACTCGGCCATAAGCAGGGTAACTATCGCAACAATCGCTTATATGGCCAGTAACAACAGGTGGCCTTGCGTCTTTGTTGAAGTTTGCTACCGCACTATCGATCATCTCTTTTGTTACCACCGCGCCGTTCTTTTGAACGCCGGTTGTCACAATCGACATTTTCTTCATTCGTGCCATGGGTTACGCTCCAACTTGAGGGAACGACAAGCCCTTAGCAAAATCGATCATGAAAATTTGACCACTGCTATCGGAGATCTCAATAAACTGCACAGAGACACTTGCCGTGTAATCTTGCTGCTCATCGTCATAAGTCGGTGATGGTGGGTTAAGCACATAACCATGCACACGAGTCGTCAATGAGCCGTTTTTACGAATACCTGTATGGGTATCGAGCATACGAACTACGCCAGTAAAGCGAAGCTTCACATAGCCGCCATTTTCATTTAGCGTTCGAATATCTTTCGCAGAAAGACTACCAAAAGGTATCGAGGCGGTGATGGGATCAAATTTACCTGTTGGAACTTCAACGCCGCCCACACCACCTAATCCACCAAGTAGTTTGGTCTTGCGTTTAATTTCAACACTCATCCCTTTCACACGGCCAATGTATTGCGACTCATTTATGTAGGCCGCCTGATTTGTCATGATGACACTTGCATTTTGGCTCACGAGTTACCCCCTAATAATTGTGACAGTGCGTTTTCTAAGCCTTGAGAATAAATCTCAGCTTCAAACTCAATGCTTTCCATCACCATGGCTGGCGTTGCCTTATAATGGAATTTGATTTTGCCTTGCATCAGATTGCTCAGTGGGTTTTGCTCTTCTTTGATGTAGCACTCCCCATACACCAACGATTCACCAATCTTCTCGCGTAAGTAATCATTAGTACTTTCCGCCACTCGGCCAATTAAGGTGTTCGCTAAATCATCAGGACTGGTGAACATTGGTCGGTCAAGAAACTGCATGGCAAACTTCTCGATCGCTTCTTCAATCATGTCCATCGTGCGACGCCACGCGATAAAGGTCATCACATCCGATTTTGATGGATAGGCAGTACTACGGTTACCAAAAGCGCGAAGGCCATTAAAGTTAATCGTGGTGACAATACCCGCTGCATTAAGCTGTACCACCTCACAATCTGAGTCATTCGGTAGATACTCAAGGTTGTGCTCTGACGAGACCGCATCAACAAGCTTGAAGTTAGAAGGGCTACACCAGTAACCGGTTTCCATCGTTTCGCCTGTTAGGTTCTTATCCATCTGGATAATCAGACCTGCATAAGATGGCGCGGCCCAATCAAGGCGCTTTACGCCTTCGTTGTTCAGCACATTCAGTCGTGGGTAATAACAGACCGCACGATAGTCGCTAATGCCGTTAGCAAAAGCTTTGGCTTGCTCTTGTGTTGAGCCGCCTGGCGGCTCAGTGATCCACATTCCGCGAGTTTTACGAATGGCCGCAACGGCTTGAGAGGCAGCACCTTCTTTATCAATCAGACCAGGGGCTAAGAAAATCTTCGGCATAAAGCCATAGATAGCTTGTGTCTGACGGATTAGCGGTAGACAAGTTAAGAACTTGCCCAATTCCGGATCGGCTGCAATGGCACGCTCAAGGCGAATTTGCGCTTGCGCTGCTTCGTTCTCTTCCGCGCTCGATGCATTCACAATAGCAACATCAGCAATCTCGACTGACTCTGCTTCTTTTGCCTGTTTTGCCGATTTTGAATCAGACTTGGCTGCTTCGCTTACTTCTACTTCGCTTGCTTCTGCAACGAGTTGCGTTGTTACATACGAAACAACGGTTGCACGCTCAGCGTATTTGTAGATACGTTCAAGTGAATCTAAAAGCGTACCAGGGCCAAGCTTCTCTTTGGCTTCGTCAAAAGATAGCGTTTTAATGACGCTTCGTTCTGTTGGAATTGTCGCAGTACCAAACACACCCGCAATCGCACTCGATACATCAAGGATTGGGACTGGGCCTGAGACCACTTCAACGGTATCAACACCGTGTTTCATGAGGGGAACTCCCTATCAGTTAGTAGGGAGCACTATAAGAAAAGTAAAGCGATTACCTGATCAGGCGAGGATTATTTAGACGGTAGATGCTGCTTGATGTCGTCAGGTAATGTGGACTGCATAATGGCTTGAGTACACGGGTTATTCCACACTGCATCGATAGTATTGGCAAATGAAGAGTCCATGATTTTCTTTTCGAACTCGGCAATGGTGGCTTTGCCTTCCGCTACCATCACATCAAATTTAGCCGTTGCATCGTCAATTAAACAGCCCACACTTGAGAGAAACGACTCGAACTCAGGCAAGTCTAATACGCCGGATAAATAATCATCCACCTTTTGAGCAATTGAAGTGGCAATGTTTAGCGTTGTCGAAAACAACATATTAGAGTCACCGTTAATTGGACCAAAGATTTTATTCGCATTAGAGCAAGGGGAACCCGATTGTCCTGCCATTTGGTCGAGCGTCGCAACCATGTTCGACTTACTTGAAAGCCAAAGTGCATTATCCGCTAAATGCTGCATGTGACCCATTGCGCCATCCATTGCGGTATTGGCTGCGCCAAGCTTTGACTCAATGCGGTTAATCAACTCAAGGTCAACTTCCTGAAGCTCATCCAATCCTAACGCATTCAGTTTGCGGATCGCGTCGTTCGTTTGGTTTTGAGCCGCTTTCGCGCCATCCAGACCAGGACAAGTCATCGTGATAGGTCCATTGCCTAATGCTTTGTATATATCGATATTCATAATAAAGAGACCTTATCTAAATATTCACCGGTTTCATGGATAGTCATGCTGGCACGTATCGCAAATTGGCCGTTATCCATTTCACTTGGCCCAACAAAAAGCTGGCCCAACGTAATGCGCTTTTCGTACTTATTCACCTGTTTGGTGATTTCAACCATTAAGCTGGACATTTCCCATTGAGGACGGTCTACATAACTCATTGCATCACACCCATATTCCGGATCATAAATCCGCGTTCCCTTTGGGGTATGCAGCAATATTTTTAGTGACTGCAAAACATCTTCTTTGAGCGTTTCGCATCGGCCTTCGCCATTGAGTCGAATTGCGTACATAATTTGTTCAATCATCTTATTTAAAAGTAAAATCCATCATCAGAGCGCATTGGCAGATAAAATAGATTGCGTGATAGCGTTCAACCAGCCCTGTAAGTAATTCAACAGCTTCGAAAGAAAACTTTTCGTACCGTTACGGCATTTAAATTTAAAATCGCTGAGAATCGATTACAGGGCGCTTATGCCATCGGCTGAATTGGTGGCGTTGTTGGGCCGACCGCAGTGGTATGATTATGACCGCTGTATATCATCCGTATTTGCATCATCGAACCGCTCTTATCAAAGACATCTTTCTTAACCTGTAGGTTAGATTCCACAGTGACATCTTTTTTAACGGCCAATGTGTCATCAAACGTCACGGCATTCTTAACGCTTAATGTTTTGCTGATAGTGACATCGCCATCAATATCAAACTTGGAAATAAGCTTTGTCCCGTTCTTGTCCATCGTGAACTTAGGCCCACCACCTCCAATCTCAACTAAGAGTGTCTGCTTGCCTTCGTCGTAGGTGATGACGGTCTCATCATCGAACTTCATACCATAGACTTTGACATCACTCTGAAAGGGCTTGTCCTCTTGGTTATAGAGCGCACCTAATACAAAGCCTTTTGCCATGTCACCGACGGGCGGAAATAGGCAGACAACTTGCTCTCCCTTGCTCAGGTTGTGCACCACACTGACGCTCTTGGCGCGAAAGGCCAGAACGGGAAGCCAAACAGAGGGAACATCATCTAGCCCCTTTAATGCGACTTTAACGCGGTGTGAAGCGCCATCAACCTCAATGACTTCACCCACACTCACAATGCGAACCAGGCGAGTGTAGATCTTATCAATGCGCATGCTGAGTTCTTTAAATATCTTCATCGTCTTACCATTCGCCGAATACCAGGGCCAAGTCGTTTAGCAAGTTGGGTCATTGGATTTTGAGGTTTTGCCGATTTCTTCGGTGCTGATGAACCACCAACAAATACCGTAATGAGTCGCTGAATACACATCTCAAGTGCATCCGGTATGTCATCCTTGCCACGTGGATACATATCGAGTTGGTCTTTTAGGCGTGTCATGGTCTCCAAAATCAAAAGTGTTTCTGTTTCAAACAGTGCTTGAAGACTCTTGATACGAATGAATTTATTACCACCACGAAAACCTTCACTTGGTAGAACGACGCCAAGGCGAAGCGCTTCACGTTGTATTTCGCGACGGTAGATTTTCTGAAATGCCACTTCTTCAATGACCACAAAAGAAGGCTTAAACCGTAGGTAGATATCGACAATACGCCTTGCAAAGGCAAGGTCGGATTCAATCCAGCCATCAGCAAAGAGAACATAAAGCACATTGGTGTGCTTGTGTTTAGCCACGATAACAATGGCAGAATCATCACCCCCTTCTGAGCCCGTCGCAGGGTCAACGGCCATGCCGATTTCACAATCGCGTAAATCCACATCACCAGGGTGGTACGTTTTTACCGTTGCCATATTGAAGACTTTCTCATCCGCAGACATCGGTTTGTTTTCGTATTCCGTTGCCCAAATATGCGAGCCGAGCTTTTTCTTCTTATCCATCAAAAGCTCTAACGGCCAACGATCAGGCCATAGCGGTTCGCCAGTTGGCGTGATGGCTCCAAAGCGAAGACCTATCCAGTTAGTCATGATCCCTTCGGAGATCTCTTTGAGTAGCCGGCTTGGTAAATCGTCGGGGTGCATGATGGTATTGGCGATGATGGTCAGTGCGCCTTTACCTAAGTTCAGGATAACGCGCTTAAACCAGTTATACAGAGCGCGTCTGCGCTTCACTGATTCGACTTCATCATCTTTTAAGAGGTCATCACAGATAACATGGGTCGGGCGCTGGAATTCGTTTTTAACACCACGAAGTGATTGGCCTGCACCAACGGCCTGAATGGCCGAACCGTTTGCTAATTGGATTTTACGCTTGGCCCATGTATTGCCTTTGATTTTTTGGATACCGTAATCAGCTATGATTTGCTCATCTTCTTCGAGCATCGTCTTGATGCCGTCAATCATATCTTGGGCTGAATCTTTACTGGCGGCACAAATAACCACAAAAGAGCCTGGATAGTTAAGCGCAAGCCATAGCGGCAACGCTTGGGTGTTACGTGTAGTCTTACCGTGATCTCGCGGTTCAATATCGAGAATGCCCTCAAGCTCACCTTCGGGCATTTGAATAAAATCATGGTCTTCTTCTGCTGTCACACTGCGAAACAGATCCGCATCAGCGAAGTTAAGTTGACGGGTAGAAACTAAGCGCGTTAATGCCAACTGATAATCAGCAAACGGCACTGGGAAAGCTTTGGGCATGTAGCTTTCACAAAAATAGGCAAAGTCGGTTTTCGCTTTTGCTAAACGTTCTTCTTTGCCTTGTGCCTTTGCTTTGATAAGCAGACGCAATTGTGCCTGCTCTTTAAGCCTGCTTAGCTCATGCTTATCAAACACCACGACCTCGTTTGTATTCCACATCAATAGACTCAATCGCCTCAACTAAGCGAATAAGCAGCTCTGGATCTTCTTCTGACAATAGACGGGTCAGCTCTTTTTTCAGATCTTGCTTGGCCGCTTTCACTCCACGAGTGAACTCCATCTTAAGACGGCCTACACCAACGGTGCCGCCCGTGACAGATTGAAGCGCGGAAAACATATCTTTGGGATCGTCAAAGTCGAGTTCATCCACATCTTTGATGTAATCAACCAGCTTGAGTGCCAAGAGCTGGTTTGCGGCATCCACTAAATCCGTACCGGCGGTGTCTTTGATGTTATCGAGCAACAGCTTGCTTTCTTCCTGCGCTTTACGAAGTTGTACCGCCGCTTGCTCATTGGTTTTAATCGTGCGACGTATAGCTCGCGCACTTAATTTGATGCCTTCTTCCTTTAGCACCTTGGCGATTTTCTCGGAGTTCATTTTCTCGGTCGTGTACAAATCAATGATCCGCTCAACAATCCCTAGCGCCTCCGCTTTACTGCGTCTTCCCACGACGTGCCCTTATTGTTTTTTATTGGTTTATAAGGTCTTCAATGTAGATAAAAACGTCGTTCAAGTGGATCAGGTGAACATCTAAACACTGGTCATTTAATAAGGTATCAAGCATGAACTGATAAAGGATGGCGCGATGAGCTTATCAACATCGGCAGCAGGTTTTTTAAAAGAGCTTGAACGCAAAGAGAAAGCAATCAAAAGCATTGCTCATAAACTGGCCCCGATTGCGGTGGGTATGGTTCAGCAAAATATGGATGGCCCATTTAAACCTAACGCGCCCTTAACTCGTCGGTTGAAAAATGGTGGCAGTCGACCGCTGAGAGATACTGGTGAAACAAGAGCATCAATCAGCTCTTACGTGCGAAACGATACGGTTTTTGTCGGCACCAATAAGCCTCATGCACCACTCATTAACAATGGCGGCACGATAAAGCCTAAGCGTTCAAGACGATTGGCGATACCAACCACTAGGCAAGTTAAAAAACGATCGGATGCATTAGGCGTTAAAAAGACACTGACCTGGCTTGAAGATAATGGCTGGAAAATATTCTTTAGACCTAAATCCATCATGGGGAGAGCGCCTGTTGGGGCGAAGCCTTTTGGCTTGAAGATCAAGTCCAAGCACAACAAGAACGCGAGAAAACGAAAAGATGGCTCGTACAGCGAAAATGCCAAAGGTGTTTTTTATGTTCTGTTCTATCGCAGCTCTGGCATCAAAGTGCCCAAACGCGAATTTATGTACTTAAAGGCTGAGCAAGAAGAAATGCTCAAATCGATAACCATGAAGGCATTAGAGAACTGATGATTGTTTTAGACAAACTGCGCGAGATGATAAACGAACGGCTTCGCATGAGCGCATTGATTGAACCAACAAATGCGACCTCAAGGCGTCATGTTCGCATCATGGTTACAAACGCTAAGTTAACGCCATTGGCAAGAGAGCGCATCGATGCCGCTTATATGCCATATGAATGCCGTCTTAACGTGGTGATCTCTTATCGAGTGAGTGGCGGCAATGTCAATGAGGCGCTATCAAGGGAGAGCCTTTCTGATTCGTTACTGCTGACTGAGTTTCTGAATAAACGAGCCATTGATATCAAAGATGTCGGTCAAGAAATTCAAGATCGAGATCTACTCAAACTTAATAACCCTGATTGGCATTTGAATATTGTCGGCGATGGTCTTTTGTTTGATGCGAAGCGTGACGGTGATGGCTACGCCAATATGTCTGAATTTAGCGATCAAGATGAAGTTGGCACTGAGCTATTGGCTTACGAAGACAAATGGACAGCCAGCTTGTTACTCACGGTTCATCGAACCTTCCCGAACCCGTTATTAAACAATATCACCTTAGTGAATGATGTAACCAAAGAGGAGCACACCCTTGAACACTCAACAAGTGATGAAGAGCGGCCATTGGGGCGCATGGGGTAAATGTGGATTTAAAACTCTGTTTTCACCAACCAGCGTTAATGACAGTCGCTCGTGGCGCGTTGTGAATCAGAATGTGATCAATGGCTACCCAAAACATCAAAGCATGGGCGAGAACGAACGCACTTTGACATTAAGCGTAACGCTGCATAACCAATTTTGCGATCTAGCGATGAAGCATAACCAGCTACTAGAGCAATCAAACAGTGATTTGGATGAACCTTTGGTCATTGGTCATGACGTTCTAGGTAACTTCAAATGTCGTTCAATGAGCCGAACTTATGACGACACGACTGAGGATGGCATATTGATCGCCTCAACCTATCAGCTCACGCTGGTTGAGGTGCGAGAATGATCACTATGTACGCCATAGAAGATGAGCGATGGGATAGCTTATGCCTTCGCGCTTATGGCATGTCAAATTCATCGTTAGTCAAAGGGCTTAGAGAAAGTAATCGAGCACTTGCGAGCGAACACAGTTTTACTCTCCCTGGTGGGGCTCGGCTTAATATCCCTAAATTGCCGGCTAATGCAACCGAGCCCAAATCCATAGGACTGGCACCATGGCAAAGATGATAAGGCCAACCACCTTTTTAGAGTGGGCTGGCCGCAACGTGAGTCAAAGTCTCGGCGGCTTTGTAAAAAGCATTACCTATACCGATAACTTGAGTACGGATGAAAGCGAAGCCCCCGATGAGATCTCATTGACATTGAGTAATGTGGATGGCCGATTTCTTGATGCATGGTATCCAAGTAAAGGCGACAGCTTAAAAGCGGGGATCCAATATCTCGATCTAACTTGGCATTGGGGAGGCTTTGAGATTGATGATGTTCGTTTCCGCTTTTCCCCCGATGAAGTCACTATCAAAGCCAGTGCGGCCAAACTCAAACGAGCAGAGCTCGATAAGGCCCAATCTCGTTCATTTGATAATGTTCAGTTATCCGCACTGCTTAACATCGTGGCAAGTGAAGCTGGAATGAAATCGGTTCTAAGTGGGCCTGATACCACTATCGCCCATGTTGAGCAGCAAGCTGAATCCTCAATGAGCATGATAAGACGATTGGGCGTGTTGTATGGACTACCCGTTAACATCAAAAGCGGCACGTTATATATGGGCGTTCCGGATGGGATAGAAGTATTGGTACTTGATATCAATAATCGCTCCGTGATCAAGAAAATGGATCTGCCTGATGTGGTTCGAGGTAAATACACCGCCGTTAAAATCGATTATTACGATCAAGATAAGAAGTCTTTGATTAGTTACCAGGCTGGCGACGATACCGCGCCTGAGTCGCAAATCTTGCGCTATTACGATGCGCCAGTATCAACACATGATGAAGCCGTCACTTATGCTAACGCCGCCCTTAAGGAGCAAAACAGCAAGGGGAACGCAAAAGGCTCTGTGACGTTGATTGGTACACCACTGACATCAGGTCAAGAAATCCATTTTAAAGGCGCAGGAAAAGCCCACGCCAAATGGCAAGTATTAAACCAAACCACCACGGTTAGTGATGCTGGCTGGACAGGCACTGCTAATATAGGAAAAAAAGAATGAAGACTCCTTTAGGGCAACTTCCTATGCCCACATTAATCGACTCTGATTATCAAGAGACGCTATCTCGCGTTCGCCAGAACTATCAAACCGCAACAAAGCATTACCCAAGCACAAGCGATCCGGAAACGTTTCAGCTAGAGCAAATGGCTTATGAGCGTGAAATGCTGGTTGATGAAATCAACCATGAAGGCCAGCAAAACCTCATTGCTTTTGCTAAAGGAGCAAAGCTTGATAACTTGGGTGCTCTGGTTGATTGCGAGCGACTCGATCCAACATCAGCAAGTTCTGATTTCCTGTTTACGTTCAAACCTGAACATCGCGGCTTTTCAGTTCCGAAAGGATTCAGTGTCTTAGCTCGTGACGGCAAGACGATTTTTATCACGCTTGAAGAGCATGTGATTGCCCCTGGAACATTGACTCAATCACTGATTTTATACGCCCAACATGTTGGCCCTGAAGCTAATGGTTTTATGGCTGGCGAAATTGCGCAAATCTCAAAGCCGATGACTGAAATAGTCAGCGCGGTCAATGTCACTATTTCGGTGGGCGGTAGCTATAAAGAGTCTGATGAAAGTTACTCAGAACGTATCTACCTTGCGCCTTCAGGCTTTTCAAGTGCTGGCCCTTATGATGCTTATGAATACTTTGCGCGAAGTGCGCACCCTGGTATTGCTCGCGTTAAGGTATTGAGTCCTGAGCCTAATCACATTGATATCTATGTACGTATGCGTGACGACTCGATACCAAGTAAAGCGATATTAGATACTGTTGAAGCTTATTGCAGCGCCCAAAAACGCAGGCCGATTGGGGATTTAGTCAAAGCCAAAGCGGCAGAGCCTTATCACGTGAACACCACAATGAATCTTCAGATTTATTCTAATATGCAGTCAATGGCGACCAGTACCGTGAGCGCAGCGCGCTCGAAAATCGATGCATTAACAGGCAGTTGGCAAATGCAGTTAGGCCGAGATGTCGTGCCTGAAAGCTTGACCAGTGAAGCACAAGTCATGCAAGCGGTGTACCTTGCAACGACACCGCTTGAGTTTAAAGCGATTGCTCAATATCAATATCCGGTTATCACCGTGTCTGACATTACCTATGACATTGTGGATGAGCAGGTGGAGTAAAGCATGAAACTGACGGACTGGCTGGTTGATTTGGACATTATGTTAGGGCTATCAGCGATGGCTTTATTGGGGGCGCTTTCTCAAGCGGCCAGCACCGAAAACATGAACATTCGCGCCATCCTTACGGGGGTTGTGATGTCTACTTTTGTGTTGGCTTTGGTTTATATCGGGCTTGAGAGCGTAGAGATGGACAGTACGCTCCGCTTGGTTTTGGCTGGGGTTGCTGGGTATTCAGCAAAGTATATCTTGCAAGCTTGGAACATCATCATGGAGAACATTGCTAGCAACCCAATAAAGACGCTGAGTGAGATAGTCAAGGCGTGGAGAGGCAAATAATGATCATGATATTAACCTTAATAGCCGCTAGCATTATGGTGGCTATGGTTTGCGGCAACAAGGCACGGTTGTGCTTAGTGGCCGCAATCGGGCTCTATATCATTGCTGATATGACGCCTACCATGCAACTGATGTTCTTTGGGGTACTGGTCGCTACTTGGCAATCTCTTTTAAACTCTGGAGTACGTCATGAAAAAACTCAAACTCATCACTAAAGGATTGCCAACTGGCACCTTTGGTGAGCTCTTTATGTATGGTGATCCACTTTGCTATACCGTCGAACGAGAATGGAATAACAACCAACCAAGTCTAAGTTGCGTTCCTGCTGGTACATATCTGCTCAAGCGCCATAAGTCGCCAAGATACGGTCTCTGCTTTGCGCTAGAATGCCCAAGCGTTGGTGTGACCATCTATGGGCCAAGTCAGCGTACACATTGCTTAATCCACACCGCTAACTATCCTCATCAGCTTCAAGGCTGTATCGCGCCAGGAATGGATATGCATAGTGAAAAATGGGGTGTAACCGAAAGCCGCACGGCCATGAACAAACTGCTTGAATATCTAACGGATGATGTCTACGAGCTGGAGATTGTACGTCTATGAGTTTGATTAGCGCCGCGTGGGGCATCGCTAATGCCCTTGGTATCAATGAAACCATCTCAGGCTGGTTTGGTGGTAACAACGGTAATGAGATTGCCGATAAAGTATTGAAGGTGACGCAGGCAGTAACAGGCACCACCACACTATCGAGTACCATTGAAGCGCTACAAGATCCGGTCATGGCCGCAAAGGTAGAAGATGCTTTAATGCAGCATGAGCTGGAGTTTAACAAACTGGCATTTGGTGATAAGAAAGACGCAAGAGAAATGCAAGAAAAGACCATTGATAGTGGGGATAAGTTCGCTAGCAGGTTCTTGTATTACTTCTCGTTCTACTGGGCCATTATCGCCTCAGCGTATCTCTTTGCGATTACTTTTGTTGGTATTCCAGCTCAAGCAGTCCGCTTTGCTGATACGATACTGGGCTTCTTGCTAGGTACAATCATTGCGGGGATTATCAGCTTTTTCTACGGCGCATCGTTTAAGAGTGCAAAACCCAAACCGCAAAGCTCCTAGCTCTAAACAAAAAGAAGCCACCGATTTAAGGTGGCTTCATTGTTTTAAAACAAATTTAATTGGTCAAATGGCTCAGGGTCAGACTCTTTCTCGATAACGAAGGTTTGCCATATTGCCAACTTAAAAGCAAAGAGGCGTTCTTCCTTTACTTTGCGTCGAATTGTACATCCTCGACCATTCATCACTTTACCACAACGCTTGATTTTAATTGGTGATGAACTCATCTGCTCGTTCATAGTTACTGCACTTCCAAATCAAATCCGCGATCTCACGAATTGAGTAAAACGTCCGGCCACAACCTACATTGTATTTTAACATACTGATATCAGCAGGGGTCAGCATGGCATGAAACTCATCGACTGGAATGCGATTCTCCGGCCACATCAGAAGAAGAGTGCGCTCCACATCGCCCTTATCGTGGATCTCAACAGCTTCAATATCATCTCGCATCAAAGGCATTGCCATCACTGGTTTAGCTCCACTTCTCTAAACCAGTGATGACATCACTGATACTTTGCTTTGTCAGAAATCGGACATTAGAGACACCCGCCGTTCGTTTCACAAAAGCGGTTAACGCTTTGTCTTTTAACCCCTCAAGCCAGCCTTTGCCATAACAAAGTGCCGCTAGTTTTCGCCACTGTGCGTCAGTTGGGCGATTGGGATTATGGGTCTTGACGGGTTGGTAACGAGGCTTAGGCTTATCGAGGTACTGGCGCTCTTTTAAGTGCGCAATAATGCTTTCAAGCTCGCCATGGTTCATCTCTTTGCAGCTTGACTTACCTGTCATACTGGCAAGACAACGACGATAATCTTCGTCGGAAAACGCTCCCAGCTCAATAGTTAGTTTGGTTTTCATGCCTTTATGGATAAGGCCATATTGTTGATAACGATTCATAAAAAATGCCCTCGCAAATCGTACTTGCAAGGGCATTGTATTATGTAGTTTAAAAAGTCACCACCGATTCGCGTGCAACTAAATTCATTTATATTGATTTTTATGTAAGGTTTGCAAGTTTCGTTTGCTCTGCACCTTGAACACCGTGACTTAGCTGAGCAGATTTGCCTGTGACAATTCCTGAAAAATATGCCCCATCAGAACCACCTCTTGCATTTTTAACTGAAGCCGCTCGCCCTTTGCTCGCTGATAGGTTTGGGTGCTTCTGCTTGATGTACTCGTCTATTTGATTTGATTCGGACTCAGAGAGTGCGAACTCCTTAACAAGATGACTCACACTTACAACCCAACCCTCACAAAAGAGATCCGCTCTTGCTGTCTTGGTCGAACTCTTAATGCGCTTATTAAGTGTTGCAATGTAATCCTTACGGGCCTTTACCAGTTGACGCTCCAACACTTCATGTGCGTACTTAGCCACCTCTGGGCGCTCATTGTGGCCCGTAAAGACGACATGACATCTTTTAGTAAATGGCTCGTATCTGAAATGCAAGTGACAACCAAACGCCTCAGCAACTGTATTTGCTAAATAACTAAAATAGCTTGCTGGCTTTTTAGCTTTAAATTTTGAGGCAACATCAGACTGACTAACATCACTCAGTTCTGGACTTTCACTTGATAGGCCCATTTGCTGCATTAGCGCTTGCGCCCTCGACATAGCAGCAGCGGCTTCATGTTCGTTAGCCGATTTAGCTAAGCGCAATAGTTTTTTGATTTTATCGATGCTCTTACTATTAGGCATGGCTCACTTCCTTGTTCGCTAATTTGGCATCTTCAAACTTAACCAGGCGTCGAGTCGTTGAACTTTTAGGCTCACCATAAACAAGAACGCGATAACTGGCTGGGTCATATTGTGATATACCCGTAATCACGCCTTCTTCAAGTTTGGTGCCAATTTCAAATGGGGGTACAATATCGTTACTGTTTGCCCACTCATCGATAACCGCTTTAAGTGCTGCATTCACATAACCACAAACATTTTCTAGCTTGCCAACAAAGTCGTAATTTACTTCCCAATAATCGCCTTCAAAACCTTTGGCAAGTTCATATTCATCACAACCATCACTCCAGTGACGGTGCAATGAATCGATAAGATTTTGTTTATCACACTCAGAAAAGTCGCAATGTTTCTCTGCAAATAAATCTTCTACTGCTTGCTTGATAATGGATAACTTAACATCGCTATCATCAGCATCTGGCCGAGGAGGAACCATTGAACCGTCTCTATTAAATAATGTGTTCATAATATATTTCTCACGACATTCAGGCCGAGCGAAGCCAAAGCGGGAACGCTGAGGACGTCGCTTGCCTGATTGTTTTGTTTATTTTTTAAAGCATTACACTGAGCCGTATAATGCTTCAACCTATTGTTTCATTGACTCTAAAATAGGGACTGCAAATTTTCGCCCCATCGGAGTTAGCTTAATAAATAGTTTTGCGCTTTTATTAAGATTGACCTCCAGCAAACCTCGATCTCCTAACTTATGGATACCACCTCTAAAGGCGTGAGGCTGAAATTCGGTTATCCTACTTTTGTTTATCAACTCTTGTATTTTTCGAGAAGGGACAGGCATCGGCTGGTTAGCTTGCTCAAGCATGAGCAATACTGCTAGAATGTTCCTCTGCGCTGCACTCGTCCTATGTTTCAAAACACCCCCTTAAATGTATCTGATACAAATAAAGAACTAACGCTATTAACCTTGCTTCATCGCATCCCTAATTGCTTCACGACGACCAGAGCGCAAGTAACGCATTGCCATACGACGGCGATTAGAAGGCCACTTACGAAGGACATTCTTGATTTTCTTAGTTGTAAGCGGTTTACTAACCGAGTTATATCCTTCTTCAATCAAATGGTCAGAGATGTATGACTTGACGTATTTTTTTTCATTACAGTTAGGGCAAGGAATATCACCGCCATGATCGTAATAACCCGCCCCTGACAATTCATCAAAACCGCCGCTATCCATATCCCACAAATAACCATCAATACAAGTTGAATCTAGATAGCGAGCACCAAAGTCATGCCCAACATAATCGCAGCCTAATTTCTTCTTAGTCATGTCGTTCTCCTGATTGAGATAGATGTTCTTCGATGGCAAACATTGCCGAGGCTAAATTGTCTAATGCATTATCACGCTGGCTTTGCGAGGCTTGGCCTGCACGTATAGTGCAGACCGCGTGACCAATAATGCCCTTAACTTCAATAAGCAGTTGATTGGTCTCCATATCGTTTACCACTCTTGCAGTTGAATGTTATTGCCATATGCGCGTTTTAAACCTGTGATAGACGTTTGAGCGCAATACAACTTGTAAAGATAAGCATCAATGCCAAAACAGTGAGTTGAATTGAATATAGGGCCGCTAAACACATAATTATTGTTAGATAAATAACCGATGTGCCATTCCCCTTTCTCATGATGGTCGTAGAGTGTTATGCGAGTTTCATCTGCAATAATGATTTCGATACGTGAATAATCGTCACCACTTTCCCATTCCAGTTCAATTTCATATTGGTCTTCTAGGTTTCCCCAACCTTTTGCTGCTTGCTTAATCCCTTCAAAGAAATCATCAGCTGTGATAACCGCATCAACTGGCTTAAATGTGACATCAAGAAGTTCTTTGATTTTCTCGGCAGATTGTTCGTTGATCGCATTCTCATAGGCATTGATTAACGTCTCAGCAATAAAGCGATTGTATTCAGGCATGGTAACGTTGTTTAACGCATCCTGAAGAGACTCATCAATCTTGGCTTGGATAGCTTTACCAAATGTTCCATAAACCTCCATAGAGCGACTAACAAGGTTTTTAACCAAGACATCGGCCTGTTCTTGGATCATTTTTTCAAGAGTGCCATCGGTACACATTTGGTTAAGATGAGCGCTAACAACTTCGTTTAATTCTTTCATTTTTAATATCCTTAAAATTCGGTTTAAATAACGTTTTAACCATCTTCAAAGCGAGCAAAACCAAAGCAGTGAAGCGATATAGCTCTGCTCGCGTATTTCTAATTAAACTATTTTAGGTAAGGCTTACTCGTTACAAATAAGCTCTGATATATCTTCGCAAGGGGATGACGTTTTACCCATCACCCACATCAAGGCGCTAATAACGCCGTCTTCATAAGTTAAGTCCTGGTTTGCGGTATCGATGGTGGACTTAATCGTTTCGGCTTTTCCTATCTCTCGATAAACCGAATCAACGGTATGAATTATTGCCGCCATTAAAATACGCTCCCAGAATCACTGTGTGGCTCACCATTGAAGTACTCACTAATCCTTTTGCGCGAATCAAAACAAGAACGACACACGATAAGCGATTTATTTGAGGCTGTATCGACCAACTTAACGCCCGACTGAGGCTGTTCATTGTTGCAGTTCGCACAGTGGTTAACTTCGCATACTTCTGGATCGGCTAAACAATCAGAACAGACCTCAAGCTTTTCACCACGGCACGCTGTAAAGACCATGCCGTAACGTACAGGCATGACGTATTCACAACAGTTACAAGGGAAGCGACAACGTGGCTCATGACGACGAATACCAACCCCTTGTTTTGCCATCTGTGAACGCTTGCTTTTAAAGTTTGATTTATTATGCTTCATGCATTTGTTCCTTTTTTACGTTAAGTCTTGTTGCCCAGTGCTGACAGAACTCAGCTCGATTGATGGCCCAACCTAGATTTGCTGATTGAGTATCTAAAAGACAAACCACAGCATCAGCCCAATAGATTGAGGCTTCGCTATATTCTTTTTCTCGCTCAAGCTTTGCAGCCTGCTCGGCAAGTTCGATGTATTTTCGATAAACACCGTATTTTCCAGCCATTCAAAAAACCTTCAAAATAAGTTCAATCTCTAAATTCAGGCAAAGCGAAGCCAAAGCAGATGCGCGTGATGCGTCGCTTGCCTGTATTTAATTAATTGGTTGTTTGGGTATTAACTCACTTATTGCAAGCGAGCAGGGTTATTACAGCTTGGCGAAGTTAAGGTGAACTTGTTTGTATTCACCGTGTTCATCACGCTCGTAGAAGATCATAAACGATTTCTTGCCGATCACCTTCAACGCATCTTTTGCAGCTTCTTGAGCCTTACGCAATAGAGGATCTTCATAAGGGCTATTTTTAAAATCAATAATGTCATCGACGGTGATGTTATCCATCATGACCTTTTGAACCATAAGAAGGACATCGTGAGGCAAGGCGTCTTTTTTAGATTCGTAGTACGTCTTAGCCAGTTCGCGGACTACATCGACCTCAGGGCCAAGAGTTTTCAGCTTGGTCGTTCTGAAGTCAACGCGATATTTCCCATCAAAAGAAAGCACTCGGAAATTTTCGCCAGAGCCGCGTTTGTTTAACTTGGTATCGTAGTTTTCTGCTAACTCAACTCGGAAGTTTTCCAAGCTTTCAAACATCTGCTGCTTAAATGCAGCAAGGACTTTGTTGTGCTCTTTTACGCGATTCAATACACCTTCCACAAAAGCATCCTTACGCAGCTCCACAGCGGGAATATTTTGCTTAGCGATAAGATTGCCTTCTGCGTTATACACAAAACCTTCAGGGGCTTCTGGGCGTACCATTTTCTTCATTTCAGTATTCATGTTATTTACCTTGTTCATATTGATTCATTAATTGCTCTGCTTCTTTAAGAAGCGCGGCTGCTTTCTTTGCGTGTTCTTTACTGATTTCAGCTTGACGATCAACGCGCTTTATCACCTTGCTCATCATTGCGCATGCGGCACCAAAGCCTAAAAACACACCAACAAAAAACATTAAAATAATTTGGGCCATCGACGATCCTTATTGAACCGAAGTGACAACTTGAGAAAGCTTGTATTTTTCAAGTAGTTTTTCCGCGCACTTCAATTCGTACGCATCTTGAGCCGTTGTCATGATGTCAGCGAAGTTATCTTTGATGTACATCTGGATACCTGCTGACAGTGCTTCAGCTACAAAGGCTGATAACTGTTCAGCTTCATCTTTCTTTTGAATAAGGCCTGCAACGACACTGATTTTACTTTCTTCAACATCAGTGATTTCTAAAGTGATGATTGACATAATTACTCCCAACAAACTGTATCGCGGTTAATACGTACCGCTTTGATTTCTTTGTGAACGCCATTGCTGACGGTATTAATACTAAAGACTGGTGTATCACCAATCGCACTCATTACATAATCGGTAATCTGAAGCGGATATTTGCACATAATCAGACTGCCTTTTCCTATAGGTCGGCGAGATACAACCCACGATTTACATAAAACAATGATTTCATCCGTTAACATCGCTCTACCTCGTATTTAAACACTCTGCATAACGCTTTGAGTCCAATCCAAACGGGAGTCTAAGAACCCGATTGAATGGCATGGCCACATCGAAGTCTTTATACACCCCCCCCTTTAGAAGTCCTGGGCCGTCATTGCCTTCACGGCACTTGTGGCAAAGGTTGCTGGCATCAATTCGCCACATAAACTCGTTACGAGAGCAGCTACCACAGATGCCTCGAAAGCTTCCCCCAGTAACAAACCAAACTCGTTCTTTTTGCCCTGAAAACTTAATCGCTCCAACTTCAGCCAACTGCTTTAATGACCATGAACATGGAGCGTTCAACTGCTCAGTGAGCTCCTTCGTGGTCATCGGCTTTTTCTTCAGTGCTTCAATAATGAGATCTGGTGTTTCACGAATAAACACACCAGTCATGAGCATTCGCATTAGGCCACCTCTTTGATGAAGTTATAAGCCTTGTCCATATGGTTAACATTGATTGCAACGCCTTCATCTTTTGCTATTGAGATAGCCAAACGGATCAAGTGTCGCAGAGTTCTTAGCTGTCCTGTCGTCGTTGGTATCACTTTGAACGCCCATTTAATGACTTCTGAATCGGTTATCCCCCAAGCCTTAAGGTATGCCTGAATGTCTTTTTGTGTAGAACGTACTATCTTGCGAGATTTTAAAATGCGTGACCAAACGGGGTACATATTGGTGCGAGATTTTGAAGCGCTCATGCGAGTGCGAACAACGTCATTCCCCAGCAGAGTGACCCCGATGCGGTTCTCTGTCAGTATGCGCAAACCATTAAGGGTATCGTCAGTGGTATATTGCGCTTCATCAACAATCAATAAGCCATTGCTACCCGTAATACGCTGCATGATTTCATAATCAATGCGGTCAATCGTCATACCATTGGTATGGATACCCATCTCTCGCGCAATGGCCGCCAAGAACGCTTTACGTGATTTTACGTTTGGTGAAGCCGTTACAATCCAAACATTACTGTTGTGTTGCTGGTAGCGTTTAGCGGACTCTGTTTTGCCCACGCCAGCTCCCTCATAAGCCATCGTCCAAGCCTGGAAGCCTTGCGATAAACGCATCATTTCAAGTAATGCTTGCGCTGTTGGTGTTTCCACCCATTCGGGCTCTTGGCAGGTCTCTTTGCGTGTGGCGATACCTGATTCGTAGGTAGTCAACCAACGCTCTAATTTGTTGAGGTAAAGGTCAGTATTGCCTGTATATTTCCCTTTCAATAAGGGAGTCAAAATTTGAGGTGAAACCGCTGAACGACGTGATACTTCAGCGTTGGTCAAACCATCACGCTCAATAACTGCTTTAACTTGCTCAATAACGTGCATCATAAATCCTTAATTTTTTGCCTTTTATTCGCCGATAGCAGGCTGAAAGGTCTTGAACATAGCGTTAATAATGTTGGTGTCATCCTCAGCCCATTCATCGTCATCTAGAGGGGCTTTGGCTGTAACTTTTTCAAATCCATCCAATCGAGTTACTAGACCTGGAACCATTTCAGTAATGCCAGGGATAACCGAACCAAGTCCTGATTCGTTCTTTTCTACGTCCTTCAGCATCGCTTCAAAGTGCTCTTTACCTAGAAGGTCAGCATCCTTGACCAGCAAGTCCACGCGGTTTTTCGTATCGCCTTGAACAATTGCCTGAAGTCGTTTAGCGCTTAGACTGGCATAACCTTGATCCTCAATTATCGGAATAGGGCCAATCAGTACGCCTTTCTTGTCATACGCATACACTTCGCTGTGCATGTTGTATGGGTTATATCTCACTGACACACGCTCACCGATATAGTCATAGAGCATGGGTGATGCATAACGGTTCGTTTTGTAGTGAGAGTCCGTTTTGGCTTTATACTTACTTGCCATTAACTCGAACAATCCACTCGGCCGTACCATTACTGATTCTTGCCTTAATAAGCACAATCGAATCTGTTCAGGCGTAGGGCGCTTAATTTGAGATACCGCATAGCTTTCGTTGAAGACTTGCTGATAACTCTTTGTGCCTTTTGCCATCTCCGTTCTTCGCCCCATCTCGTTGTTGTAGTCAATAACCCACTTATCAAACAACTCACAAAGCTGGTGGAATGGCACACCACGTTTACCGCCTTCATAGTTGGCTGGCTTGGACATGATGTTCTTACCTGTATAGCAACCTTCAAATTCCGGCCGCTTCTCAAAGTCACCAATACCGCCACTACTTCGGAATAATCGCTCTACGGGTTTACCCCTCGCGTTACCCTTATTGCCCACGTTATCCTCGATAACGCCTGTCCAGCTAATATCGCTACTTGAGTAGCCCAGTGTTTGAAGTAAGCCCTCTAACTCTGACGTGCTGAACTTCTTATACTTCCCATCTTTGCCAGGCTTAACCATCGAGCCTGTCATCAGGTCAGATAGAGCCGCCGAGCCTCGGTCAAATACCCATCCTCCTGGTAATCCAACTGCCTTGATCATGTTTGCGATGGCTATCGATAGCATCTCGTTGTTTTCAGAGATATCGATGCTGTAACCAACAATCGCGGAGCTATACACATCTTGGAAAACCCACACCGTTGGTCTGATAATCTTCCCGCTCTCCAGTTCACATTGAACACGGAAGGTGTGACCATCACCATTGACCAATTCAAGCGCATGCATTCCCATTCGTGTTCGTCGCTGACTTGGTACTAACGACTGTTGAGCAGCCGCTTTACCTTCACGCAATAACACTCGTAATTCATGTGGGATATTGGTCAATATCCACTTGCGAAGATAGGCCGCGTTAGGGACTATCCAGCCGTTTTTTAACGCAACTTCCACTGTCAACCTTCTAGCAGAAGCAACTGTCACATCCGGCTTT
Organism: Vibrio sp. OPT18; assembly: GCF_015163615.1. Lineage (NCBI taxonomy): Bacteria > Pseudomonadati > Pseudomonadota > Gammaproteobacteria > Vibrionales > Vibrionaceae > Vibrio > Vibrio sp. OPT18. The sequence continues at coordinate 1,790 of NZ_JADDYK010000110.1, read as the reverse complement.
AAATACGCAGTCTTAAAGAAGCGCTGTGCATCTTCTGAAAACTCGACCGTCTTACCATCGCCAGCCTTGCGGCCCTGCGTTGTTGCTAAGTAAGGTAGCCAGTCTAATTTGTCGATCTTGTTTAGCTTGGGCTCTACATAGAACCACTTCTTGATCGCTCTTGCGGTGAACTCGGTAAGTTCGCCAGCCATTTGCATGGCAACCTTTTTGGTTTTGCCTCGCTCCATTAGAGAGTGAACCAGTAATGCTGCTTCTAATCTCTGCTGAGCCCTAGCCTTAACCTTGCTGGTGGCGTTATCGTATTCATACCAAACTTCATCTACTGATTTACGCTCACTGCGCAGTTCACTGTTTGATTGTTCTTCAGCTATCTCTTTTGCTTGTGACTGAAGAAGGTAAACCTTGGTTTCTTCAGGAAGACAATCGATGTGGTATTCAAATGGCGCACCTTTTGCTCCCTTTCTAACCCTCCTTTGCTTCTCGTTTGATGACTCTTTTAAGTACATTTGAATTCGACGAATACTTACAGGCAGCCCAGGCAGATCAATAAGTTCTTTTGCTACAAAAAACACAATTAAAAAACCTCGTATCGACTAGGCCAAATTTCTTCCGGATTAACACCTAAAGCATCAGCGACTATTTTTTCCCCTTTCGGCCAAGGACGAGACATAACATTACCCAATGTTGTTGGGGCTAAACCATTAGATACGCTCAATCGTCGAAGTGATAACTTCTTTTTTTTCAGAGCAGCGACTATATCCGCTCTGTGCATATCTGGTTTTCCATTATCAAATTGCGTGAGTTCAGCATTCATTTTTGTTACCCTGCTTGATTACTGCATAAACTAAGCCTATGCACTAAGTTCATACGGTAATTATTGATCCACATTTGAGTACAAGCAAGTTCTTTTTTGCGATCGCACTTCAAATTAGGGTTATTCTTGTGTTCTTATGTGGTTTATTCGTTATTTATCAAAAGGTTGGCAAAGGGGTATTTATGAAAAAAAATAATTCAATTACGGATCGCACTCTTGATCACACTGGAAGTGAGCTTTCGGAAAGATTGAAGGTATTAATTGGTGATCGAGCGGTTAGACCAACGGCGGTTAAGTGGGGACTCCCTATTTCGACCGTAACCAATTATTTATATAAGGGAACAATGCCATCCGCTGATGCGTTGCTGAAAATTGCAAAAGCCGAAGGAGTAACAATGGAATTCTTAATGACTGGTAGTGATCCATATATGAACACTAAATGTGACAGGGCTGACAGCGTTATATCGATTGCTACATCTTTAGTTCAAGAGCATGGCATTGATAAAGCAGAGAAGATCATAGAAGCTGCAAGCTCTAACAATCTACCAGTGGAGCTATCTGAAAAAGCAAAGCGAATTGGTGTCTTAGTTAGTACGTTGCCAGACGAAGATCTTAAAGAGATTTTGCTACTCATTAATGAAGCGCAATACTGTGCGCTAGTTGGCGAAAAGTTTAAGCCAACTAACAAGAAAACATCTAATGGATAACTACGCAAATCAAGACAGTTCGGGCAGGCTTGCCTGACGACTTAAAAAGAAGGCTCAAGATTTGTGTAGTTATTTTAAAAGGGGTCACTAGCTATACGTAAGTAATTGATTTAATGATAATCGTATCATTAAAAGGCGAGCGGCGTGTACACTTTTTAAAGTGCAATTAGAAGGGGCGTTGTTGATCAAATCAGCTTGAAGATCAACGATGCCATATTTGACTAGCCGTTAGCTTCTAACGGGCATACCTAGTCCTATGACTTTGTTTA
>NZ_JADDYK010000109.1:0-211 GCF_015163615.1 Vibrio sp. OPT18 | reverse complement strand
GGAATATTGCACAATGGGCGAAAGCCTGATGCAGCCATGCCGCGTGTATGAAGAAGGCCTTCGGGTTGTAAAGTACTTTCAGTTGTGAGGAAGGGGGTGTTGTTAATAGCAACATCTCTTGACGTTAGCAACAGAAGAAGCACCGGCTAACTCCGTGCCAGCAGCCGCGGTAATACGGAGGGTGCGAGCGTTAATCGGAATTACTGGGCGT
>NZ_JADDYK010000108.1:3406-13242 GCF_015163615.1 Vibrio sp. OPT18 | reverse complement strand
AAGTTCTTTCAGTTTCTCAATTTCATCGTCAGCATACTTTTGAAGGAAGTTGATTAGACCAGGCTTATCAAGCGTCTGAGTGGTGACCACGCGATCACCACCAGTACGTTGATCAACTTCTTGTTGTGTTGCATGTTCCACCAAACCCAAGCGTTCCGTCGTTGCGGGTTGACCAAGTTCGCCCTGCGCATCTTCGATAAGAGATTTGAGAGCATCTAACACAGGTTTCAGCGTTGCTGGCGTCACAGCTCGCTTCGCATCACTGCCAGTACTAACCTCTTGAGGTGTCGCTAATTCAATAAAGCCCGGAGTGTTTGTGGTTGCGTATTGACTGAGTTTTTCTTGTAAAGCGTCAAGCGCTTCATTCACCTCGTCATACGTTGGATGCGCTAATGAAGTATCAGTAACCACCACGACATGCAAAGCATTTTCGAGAACCGTGTAAACATCGACAATGTGCGATGAAACTACGGATTCATCCCCGGTCACTTCATTAGGCGTTGTACTAGTAACAAGAATGAGCTCACCATCTTCGTCATAAATACCAGTATTGCGGATCCACTTACCTCGATACACTTCTGTTTTATTATTTACCGTGGCACCGCCACCAATAAAACCTTCTTTTGGTTTGCGTTCAATAGCGATTCTCGCCCACTCATTAGGCACTCGTGTCATATCTAGAGCTGGACGAACGTACGCATCATCAGAGCCATCGATACCACCAAAACCAATCATCGTTAACGGTAGCGTTTTCTCTTGGCGATAGTAATCTTGAATTTTTTCAAGACCTCGCTTTGTCACTATCGTGTAGTATTTTTCATTAGCCATTTTGTTGTTTTTCTCTGTTCACTAATTCCATCAAACTGCTCGCTCCTTCTTGTTCGAACAGTTCTCTTGCTGAAAAGCTTTTCACCCCAAAGTAATAACAAGCGCTGTTTACTGACGGCTCAAGGATGCGAGTTGCGTACTCGATGCTTGTTTCAGTCACTTCAGCGCCACTTGTGCGTCCGAGCGTTTCAATTAGGGCGGTGGCAATCCGAACACCACTCGGCCCTTGAATAGTTTCGATGCTAACGTCAGTTACTTTATTCATTACGTCGTCACCTTGAGAGTTGAACCAGCTTTGATTTTTTCCGCTAACGCTTCACCGCCTGAAGCACCACCCAAGAGAGGGAAAATGAGAGTTTTGCTCTCTGCACCCAAAGCAACAGTTTGTTTCGAACCTGTGATTTCAGCACCTGTTGAATCTGACATTAATGTCGTGATGACGCCGTCCGAATCAGAGCTTGCACGCACTTTTAAGTTTGCCGAAAAGAATCGACCAACGTTGGTATCAATGTTAAGCGAGGCTTCTGCTGCTTCATTTGACGATATAAATGTGGCATCGTTGTTGTCTGATAGCGCCTCATGCGCACTAGCTGCGCCAGTAACGCCAAACGTATTGCTTTGCGTATTAACAACACTGATTGTTTTCACTTTGCCTGAAGCAAGGATTGGCATGATGCTATCTGAGTATGTATGTCCGTAATAGTAATAACCCGCACTATGAAAAATGTACAAGTCATCAATATCAAGACCTGATGTAGTATCGCTACCAAAATGCATGGCAAGATTAACGTTGTGGTAACTTGATTCGTATTGCTTAATCCTGTGCAACAATATGCCATTAAGCCAAATCTCAACATAATTCTCTCGGGCATCAGAATAATTATGGCTGTATTGGTGCCTAAACTCTAAGTAATAGTACTGGTTTGGTCTTATCGTGATTAACGGACTATTATTAGAACCTCGGCGATAAAATAATTGACCATCTTTAATGAATACCAATACATCCAGCCCACTGACACTATCTGTGTGTTCATATGGACGTCTATAGCTAGGGTATAAAGATATTTGCGCCAATTCTTGTGCTGGAATGACATCTTGAAACTTGAAAGAACAGCCAGCGTAGACAAGATAGCCAGATGACGCGGTTATTGCGTTAAACTGCAAGTAAGCGCCATTGGTAAGACGTATAGCTTTCCCTTCCAGCTTTCCGTCCACAATGGAAGCACCCGCTGGGTTAATCACTTTAAGTTCGTTGGGTAACTGTAATTCAAAATCAGTACCGATGATTGAATCAAAACCTTCTGTTAGTAATGGCATAGATACCTCTAGTAATAGCCAATCATTGATGCGTTCTCCCTAAAGAATAAGCGCTTAACGGTTAACTCTTGGTTTGGTAGTACGCCCGTCATTGATGCCCACACCGTAGCGTCAGCAAAGCTTCGACCGGAGCGTTTGAAAGTCTGGTTCCTTTCTTGCTTATCATCCGTTCGTTCAATAAACGTAATCACCTGGTCAAATCCAATCGAATTGCGCGCAGTGGTGATAGACAACACGTATTCAATACCAGCAAATGGCACAAAAATAGCGGAGCCTTCTTCATCGTTAAAACCTTGAAGCAACCCTGCAGGTATAACTGCCATCACTGAAGCTGGCAGCGTCTCGTAGATAGGATTGCGAGTATCAGCAAGCTGCGTGGCATGTTCGGAGTAATCCATCGGGCTTAATAATGACTGGATACTGTCTTTAAACGCTTCGAACTCCGCAACGGTCACATATCGCTTGGTGGTATCAACTACGATGGCGATTTGGTCTTGATTCTCAACGGGTAAATGCACGATAACGCTGCGCTCTGAAAACATGGAGACCAATGTTGGAGCCACTGAACCCCACACAATAAGGTCGCCATCCTCATCAAAAAGACCAACTTCGCGTAGCCACATTCCTTGATACTTATTGATAATCTCAGAGGTCATTTCAACGCCTGCAGAATAATAAGTACCTTCACCAACGGTGATTGTCTCTCGCCCAATTTCTCTCGCTAACGCGACACTACCAATATCAGGCGTCACACTAGAACCATTACCATCACCAAACGCTAACTCGGTGAGCCTGAGTGTTTCTCCAAGCATCAAAGCATCGAGCTTTCGTTTACCGACATCTGTCACCACCGCATATTGCTCAGGTTCAGCATTCATGTTCATCTTGGTACTCATCTCAAAGGTATCTCTATTCTTTCGTAAACCGTCACATAGGGCGCAACCCTAAGCTCACCATACACGTTTGGATTGGGCGGCTTCGGACCCACTTCGATGTGGTTTAGTACGCACTGATAACCACCGATATAAACAGGTTGGGGCTTCATACTTTCTGTCACATCAAACAACCAAAACAAACTGGTATGAGGTAAACGGATTTCCTCAAAAGCTTTCAGCATCTTTTGGTATGGTTGACTGGCATCCAGCGCGACCAGTATCAGATTGGGACGTTCTTTGTCGTCAAAGACTTCCCCCGTAATGTCATGCTCTTTCATCAAGCGGCGATAATCCGAAAGCTTCCAACCAAATAATGGCTCTGGCTCAGCGATTAAGATCCCCAAATGCAAGTCATCGTGCGTCGCTTTAAAGTCAGCAGCCATGCCTTGAAGCAATCGCTCAAGTTCGATGTTTTCGGCTTCCTGCCAATAAGCGCCTTTGGGTAGCAGTTGACGCAAGGCTTGCGTGAAGCCTTCCTCGCTGTAAGACGTCAAAAAATCCGCTATGTCCATGTCACTTCTCCAAGGGTATGGATTTCATTCACCTTCAAGAACTGCTCTTGTTGGGGACTCGTCAATATGTATCCGCTTGTCACCGAAGCAATCGCCAAGATGATTTCCGTCGGCGTGATGGACTCCAAGTTGCCTTCTTTGTCGCGTTTACCCATTTTCTCTTGAAAGAACTTTTTCAATGCAACGATGACTTGCGTTCGAATAACAGGAGAGTCGACATTCTGAATACCTATATCAATCGGCTTTAATGTTGGTAGTCCAACATTCGGATGGCAGCCAGCTAAACGCTCCTCATCGATATAGTCTTGAACGATTTTGACCACGCCTTCAGATACCAACGGGTTATCTGATCGGGTACCGATATAAACCTGCACATAACCTAGAGATGGCGTGTTATCGAGTGCCCAAGCGTAATCAACATCCACGTGAGCAGACATTGCCCATGCTTCGTAATCTTCAATTCGTCCTACTAAACTGCTTCGGCTAAACGCCATCACAACGCGAGTTCGCCATCGCTCAAGATCTTCAAGCTCAGCACCACCTTCAAATCCCAAACAAAGAACTCGATCGGGATGAACACCGGCTAACGCTTGAGTCAGACTCAGCAAGGTACCTGTCGGTAAGTTGCCCAGACTGCCCGCACTCAATGCCATCGCTTCAATGGGTTCATTGCTTAGGTGTGTCGATAACGTTTCATACTCAATACCCGTTGCTTTTAACGTGAAGCGCGTTTCTTGCGGTATTTCAACGACGTCGGTGATGGCTTCAAATTGGACGTAACCTTTGGCATATGTTGGCTGCAAACGAGGTGTTTTGTGACGGTAGGCATGCAAATATAACCATGACTCACTACACGTTTCCGGGTTCAACTCACGAAGCAAATTGTCTTGGTAACCGTATTGCCCATAACTCACGCCAGCAATTGCACAAGCAATGGCATCAATTGCCGGGTTATTTTGTCCTGTTCTGGCGATAAGCGTAGACTTTGCTCTATCAATCAACGCCGTCAAACTGCGCTGTGTACTCATAATGTGAATCTCACTTTGTCATTCTCAAAGGTGTTGAGTGTGATTGTCCGCTCAAACCGTGTGTTAGAAACGGGTTCCACGGTCACCTCAACAGCTTGAACCCAATTCTCATCGACCATCCATTGCAATGCATCAAGACTGAATTGCCTGAGCATCTGACGAACAACCTCAACGCTTTTTTCTCTGCTTTGCGTCCAATGCCGTGAAGCGACAAGCGGCATATAACCCTCACTCCATGAACCACCACGTTCATCGCTTCCCATTCGAACCTTATCGTTTTGCGTCGCTTGTGCGTGATTTAATAAGCTCTGCAGTGCAGCATGTTTCAATCCCTCAGATGAATCCTTATTGACATACAGCGCTTCCAACTTGAAGTAACTCATGTGACTTTATAACTCCCTGCAGACGATCCTTTGTTTACTTCAACAAGTGCGTTTTGTTGGATTTCATCCACCACAGCTTTAGCAATGGCTCGTGCCATTTTCTCCGCTTGTGCATGCTTGCCTTGGGTAACAAAACCCTCAGATTGGAGATAAGTGACAATACGGTTTTTGAGTGAATCATTATCCAATGCCATGCTATTTACCTGCCGTAACCGTTGACGAACCATCGGTGTGCGCGCAGCCCGTAAATGAACAGATATGCGCTGTCGTCACGACTGAACTGCCATCGTTCATCTTGATGTTTTTACCCTTCACAATGACGTTCGATGATGAGGTCACGGTAATGTCCTTCGCCGCTTCCACTTCAATCTTATTCAGCGACTTCACCTTGATGCCATTCTTAGTGAAGTGGATCAGGTTTCCCTTATCGTCCAGCATCGCAACTTCGCCCGGTTCAAGTTCCATCTGATGACGCTCATCTTCCGCGCAAATCGAAAAACCTCGACTGACGGTACCACCAAGGAACAAGGTATAACTTCGAGCACCAACAAGGGGGCGGCTCATAAAACCATAGTTGTGCAAGCGCTTAATTCGGTCGTTGGCTTTCCCTGTGGACATTTTTATCTGCACTATCCCCGTCTCTGCACCAGTAATCGTGCTCACATCAATCAGGTTTTTCATGCGACTCATTAAGCGTCGAAAAGCATTCTCAGACATGGCTTACCTGCGCAAATGGTCGGCATAACGTTAGTGATGTTTGAGCGCTACTATCTGAAGCGGAAAGGCTTACGCTTTTGATCAGCATCGCCTCTTTGATACCTTGTTTTTCATCGGTCACACTGATAACTCGATTGATGGCATCGCCAGTTAATTTAGAGTGTAACCCTGGTATGGTAGTCGACACTTCCAAGCTTTTCGCAATGCCAAAATCATGCTCATAATTCGCTCTTGCCAAACAAGCCGCCTTATCTTGAAGTTGGTCCGCAATAATGATGCACTGACGATGCGAATTGATTGCCGGATTGGTGGCAACAGCATGTGCCTCACTCCATTGCCCACGAACTTCGACCTCACGAAACTGTTTAGTAAAGTCTCTGGAAGCGGATAACCCCTCAATGTTTTTTCCCAACTCAAGATAAAACCCCTGCACAAGACCTTGAGCTGGCTTCTCCAACACCAAAACGCCATCGCGCTCTACAATCAAACATCCTTGCTCTTTTGCTAACTGCGCAAAGTTATCTAATGGCGATTCACCATTAATTTGAAACTCATCTATCGGAGTTAATACGTTGGCAGTCATATCGTTTCTAACCGTCAAACCAAAACGCTTTACGATGTCATTCATCAGTTTATCGAGCGTCTGACCGTATCGAGCGTCCATGGTAATAGTGGAATCAATCATGTTGGCACTGACGGAGCGGCCGGAAAGGCTCATTGAATACTGTTGACTCTGAGTTTCAGAGGAAACTTTATCAATTGAACCTTTAAAAATGCGTAAGTCAGACAACGTAAACTCAACCGAAAGAGGCTCTGTGATTGCCATAGGCTCAATACTGACTTCAAACGTGTGAGCCAATTGCTCCAAGTTAAAATTCAACTGCGTATTAAAAAACGGGATCCGACGCCCCTGAACAAACAATTTCAAACTCATGGGTTCACCTTGACGGGTACTCGACCAGTAAAAAACAAAGGGTGCAGCTCTGTACTCAATTCTCTGAGCAAGGCTTCATTCGCGTTAGCTTCATGCGCAATAACCAGTGCGCTCATCGGTTTTAAGCACTGAACAAACTCACTTGGTGTGCTTCCTCGGTTTACTTTCTCAACTTGCTGATCAATACCACTCTGAGTACTGGCTAATGCCTCATAAAGCGCTAAATGTTCTGCAGTCGAATACATCGTCACGTCGTTGATGCAACCATCCACAGCCGTTGACAACACGTTCAGGTCTCGACGAATCACACTAGCCCTGGCCCTGGCGTTAGCGCTCAGCACATCAAAGCTTTGACTCTTTTCTAAGAGTTCGATGTTCCGGTTCATATTGATAGCGCCCATGACCAATGCAATGTTGGTATGAACATCTGCAGACCCCGTTTCAACCAAACTCAAAAGTGCAGATTGTGCAAAGCGAGCATTGTCGATCGCCTCATAGAAGGTTCGTGCTTGCGTAGAAGAACTGCCTTGATAAGTCATAGGCTCACTCTGGACGGCATAGCTGACGCCATCAATCGCAATTTGCATTTGTGAAGCAAAGCTAAGTGGCTCATTGCTCAATCCGGGGATCATAGTTTGAAGACGGCGAACTTGGATGGCAGCATCCATTAATGAAGGCTCCGGAAGAGACAACGTTGTGATAATGCCTGAGAGACAATCCACCAACGCTGTCACACGTTCTTTGAAGTGTTTCAGTTGAGAGGGCGTCATTTGAACAACTTCCGGTTCAAAGAATGGACTGGATTGTGCCAACACGGACTTAGTTCGAGTTCGAACACTGGTGTCGGTTATCGAGTACGACACGCTCGTCGTTGGACGGCGAACAAATGAAAGACTCAACAACACCAAACCACGTCGCGTATCAATGCGCATTGAGCTGGTATCAAATATCAGCGGCAGCTCACCAAGCCACGGATGTTCAAGAACGCCTGACGGCTCTTTATCAAGCAAGGCTTGAAGTAGGTTAGCTTGATCAAGCGAAAGCGAACCCACAAAGACCACTTCCAAACTGAAGCGCTTTGCCTTGCTGCCCATGTTCTTAATCACTGGCAAGTCTTCAAACGCAATTTCACTAACGTGTAGGCGCTTACCGCCTTCAATGACAGTACTCAGAATATTCAATTCAACGCCATTCCAGCGTCCTTTTTCGTATTTCTTTTGCCACATCGTCAAGATTTCCAACCACACCGCGAAAATTCGCACCAAGGGGATGCGCTAGAGCTTGCGTCGGCTCACCCCCGCCTCCACACCAAAATTGCGTACAGAAAAAAAACGCAAAATAAAACGCAGACTATTTACTGATTGAAATAATACCTCAGCCCTTGTGCCGCTTGGTTTCGTGGTGATTCTCGATGATTAAATTAGAAAGGGAACCATTGCGCATCCTTGCGCTTTTTTGCGTGTGTTTTTTTAAGAAATAGAAAAGTGCGGTTGCATATCAGGTTCAAGTAGATCCATTTGGTCTGGATTCTTACAAAGTTCGGGCTGAAGAAGAGGGTCTGGTTTGGTTTTTTTGGGCTCAATGATACGAGCCACGGAGATGAATACCACGAACAAGGTACCGCAATTTAGGTTAATACACTGACAATACGCCTCACGGACTTCTGCAGTAACAGGTTTCGACGTCGCAATGCGTGATTTGCACTCACAAATAGGACAAGTGATGAGCATGAGGACACTCCAACAGTGAATATTTGATGTATAAACACAACCTCAAATGAGGGTATTTCTCGGGAAGGACTCGGGTTGATTGAGTCAGTGTGAGTTTTTGCATAAATTAACCCTGATTCTCATCGTTAGCATATTTGGTTGTGGTTTAAGTTACTCTGAGCGCGCCATTTTGCATGCTCAGAGTGGTGTATTTATCAATAGTAATTTTGGCGCCCATTTTGATCGGTCCAAGTAGACATTGAACCCCTTTAACGCTCCATCCGGTCACGTCCATCAATGCCTGTTCTAGCGGTGAAATATCAACTTTCAGCGGCGGGTTACACTTATTTCCAGTGCTCCGAGCGCGGTTAAATCGCGGTTACAATCCGCAATAGATAGATTTTTCATTAGCGTTTCCCTGTCTCACGACGTTGGTTTGATTTTTATCGATTTAAGGAATCGATACCTCGCATATTAATCTATTTTTTCGATTGCCTCTATGCGGATACAAAAAAGCCGCGACTCGCGCGGCTGTGTTGTTAAAAGGAGCATTACGATCCCCATTTTTGGGCAATGAAGGAAATGAGTTTCACTAGTCCGACGCCGGTTAAACCTATGAGGTATACGCCACTGATAATTTCAGCCAATCGCTTAGCATCAACTGAACCATCAGCAACGTCGACCATGATATCAGCGTAATTACCCATATTATCAATAAGAGCCTGAGTTAAATCCTCTGGCAAGGGAATATTGTTCACTTCTAGTATAGAGATCATAGTGACAAAAGCCGTTCTCTTGTTGCCATCGTTGAATGAATGACCTCGAGCAATAGCAACGGCGTAGTGCGCGGCCAATTCAAAAGCCGTGGTAATGTCATTACCATCCTCACCGTAAGAGTAAATATTTTTCACTCGCCCTACGATGGCCTCAACCTTACCAGGGTTCATTCCTTTTAAGCCTTTTTCGGTTTCAAGGATTGAGTCGTGAATATCAATAATATCCTCTGCCTCAAGGAACAATAATGTGCTACCGGTATTCATCGGTCAGCCAGTTCCTTTATGGTTTTTTGGTGTTGCTTAATGACTTTTTTAACGGTCTTTTTAATGAGTGCTTTAGGCGCTCTGGAGAAAGTCACTCCTTTGTCTTCTTCGATCATTTTCTCGAGTTCTTGTCTGAGTGCGCTCGCCATGGTTAACCTCGCTTACTTTTGCAAATGCTAAGAAAAGTATAACACGACGGTTGCACTCGAGTAACGCTAGATCATGCCACCTCATTTCTTGCTAGACCGTTGCGAAGCAACATTGCAGTCACTCAACGCGCTGTATGGCTTCGTGTGCCGCAGAACATCACAACATAACCCCTAGGGAGAATCACGTCCATTTAGCCGCGTGTGCGCCGCCTGGGCTCAAGAATCATGCTTAAAACCAGTGCGAACCCAATAAGCCTCAGCGAGCTTGCGAGCTCGAGAGGCGT
>NZ_JADDYK010000108.1:0-3281 GCF_015163615.1 Vibrio sp. OPT18 | reverse complement strand
TCTAAAGACGTGGAGTAGTTTAAAAAGGCCATACCGTGCTTATACCTGGCTTACCCCCAAGTTATGCACAAAACTATACATATACACAGGCTGGTAAGCGGGATAAGCAGAAACACCCTCACATCGAGGGGGCGACATTGTGAAGATTTGTACAGAAAATAACCAAAATAAAACAACAGATGTGACAAATTCTCCGAAGCTAATCGGATGCTAAAGGACGCATTAAGTTAGGAGGGGGGGGAAGTGGCTTTGCGACGCTCTTCTAGCAGCGTAATAGGGGTCAGGATGTATTTTACAGGTCGCCCGAACGCTTTAGCTCGATCTTTAATGGTTTTTGCACCGGCGCGAAGCGCTTCTTTAAAGGCGGAAGTTAGCCCCATGTCATCGAAGTACTTCAATGTGACGCGCTTAATACTGGTAAGGGCGCACTTTTTAAGCTTGCCATCATCGCCTATGCGAAGCGTCCACGGCTGTTTAGATGTTACCCATCCCTTTTTACTTAAGTATCGGTAACACTGTTTAACGCGCCATTCAGGAAGCTCTGAAAGCTCTGCAATACGCGCCCATGTGAAGAGGAAGAATCCATTCTTAGCGGATGCGCCCACCTTACGAGTGCGTGAGCACATTTGGCTAACGAGCGTATCCATAACGGTAAAAATGTCTTTTAAAAAACGGGATTGCGTCGTTCTACCGCTAGTAGAGGTGAGCAATGCGCTTTTTGAAGGGCACTTTAATAGGTTTTTTAAGTACGCACGATTAAGCGAGGCAAGCGGTCGCTTACCTCGTGTTTTTTTGGTGCGTACTGAATGTGGGGCGTTATGCTTTTTCATGAAAAAACACTACTACGGCAAACAAGGCCACGAAGAGCCAGTATTCATAATGTCGTGGATTGCCGCCTTGTTTTCTTCTTCATCAAGAGAGTCGGCATAAAAACCCCAGTAGCGCTTTATCCTTTCCGCCTTACCATCCAAGCCAGTATCGAGACACTGGATAAAAGCAAATCCACGACCGTGAGTTCGAGCATAGTGGAGCTGGCATTTTGGGTGTGAGCTATCAAAAAGCAGGTTGTTTTCAGTTTTTACGATCATGGTTATTCCCCTTACATTGGCATGGGTGAAACAGCGTCACTACCAAGTTCAGACGCTGCCGCTAAAATGGATCCTGCAAGCTCAGGCTCACCAAGGTCATGCGCGAAATGCGCAAGCATATCGAGCTTAAGCGTGGTGCTTTCTCGATGCTTTTCGCTCATAAAGTAGCGCGTTGATGTTGGTACCTGGTTTTCAGCTAGGCAGCTCTGATCGAATTGGTACTTCTGCACCAATCCGTTGTAGATATCTTTGATGGAATCAGCGTGCTTCATTTTTTGCCTCTTTAGCTTTGATTAGCTCGCGGCCTAACCCAAACAGGTGAGCTCGCTCATCAAGAACTTCGAGATACCTACGCATGTATTTAAGCTGGTCTCTCAGCAAGCGCTTTTCGGTGCGATTAAGACCGTTAAACACTTCACCACCTAGGAATGCCCCTAGTGCAACCACGCGACTATAAAGCTGCGCTCGCTCATCCATCACACGCTGTTGATATTCGGGTATTGATTTGGTCATTTGCGGTTACTCAAATTCGAAAGCGTTACCTTGCCCTCTCTTAGCCATTCAGCCAGCAGAACCAGGTTTACATAGCGTTTGCCAACCTCGGCCTCTCTTTCCACTTCTGGAAGATCACCTAAATCAAGGCGTTTATAGACTTGCTTAACCCCCATTTGATGGGTTTTGGCGAACTCGGTCGCCGACAGAAACAGTGCGGGTAGTTGTGCCATTGTGATATCCTCAAGAGTTAAGCGTTTTATGGTGGAACGCGGTTTTTTAGGGTTATTTAAGTGCGTGAATTGCCGTATGTGATGATACTACGGCAATTCACGCATAGAGGTCAAGTATGAATATAGGAAAAAAGATCAAAGCGATCAGAATTGCGGAAGGACTTACCCAACCACAAATGGCTGAGCTAATTGACACCCCGATTGGATCTTTGCGCGATTGGGAACAAGAAAGACGAATTTTAGGCGGCGATGCGTTATTAAAAATCACTCAGCACGAACGGTTTGATAAGTACGCTTATTGGCTTACTACAGATAAAACACTCCCCGAATCTGGTCAGGTATCGCCGGACTTTTCTATTTTATTAGATTGCGGTGTTATCGATGCGAAGGGTGCACAAAAACGCGCTTAAAGCGCTGTGTGGCTTGGCTTTATAGGGGTAAATAATGCTGCTAGAAAATGAATGGGGCTTTTACTCGAGCTTAGATCCTCATCGTGTTTACGAAAGTAAGCGCAAGGCCATCCAGCACGATAAGCGCTTGAGCGTTGACCTGGACATTAAGAACGTCAGCAAGGACAAGCGCCCACTAGAGGAGTTCGTGACCATTTGGTACCGGCTACATGGTAAGACGCTGCGTGATCACGTTCGCCTTAGAAAGTTGCTCTACAAAATGGTTGATAGGCTTGGTAATCCAATAGCCAGTGATTTTACTAGCGAAGATTTTGCGAAGTATCGAGAGATGCGCAGCCTTGAAGTGGCCACCGCAACGGTTAACCGGGAGCACTCTTATTTAAGGGCGATGTTTAACGAACTGGACAGGCTAGGGGTGATCAAGTTTGAGAACCCCTTAACCAAGATGCGTCAGTTTAAGGAGCGCGCAAAAGAACTGCGTTACCTCGAGCATGAGGAGATTGGTCGGCTTTTGCGCGTCTGCAGTACGTTTCGTAATAAGTCGTTGTTACCTATTGTGAAAATCTGCCTTGCCACCGGTGCGCGATGGGGCGAAGCGGAAAATCTCAAGCCGGCACAAATCAAAAACAATTCAGTGACGTTCTTAAATACCAAGTCAAACAAGAACCGAACCGTTCCCATTAACCAGGTGTTATTTGACGAACTAAAGGCATTTAAGCCGGTGAATGATGAACGGATGTTTTTGAGTAGCTTATCTACGTTCCGTAAAGCAATTACCAAGGCTCATATCCAGCTACCTAAAGGGCAATTTACTCACGTTCTGCGGCATACGTTCGCCAGCCATTATGTAATGAATGGTGGAAACATTGTGAAGCTGCGCGACGTTCTGGGGCATAGCGAGATCACGACAACCATGCGTTATGCGCACCTGGCACCAGATCACCTAGAAGAAACGCTAAAACTTAACCCATTAAATAGGCATCAAAATAATGACAACTGAAATTAAAGAAGACGAGCTAGAAGAAAATTCAAACCAAGAAGATGACAGCATCGAAGTT
>NZ_JADDYK010000107.1:0-248 GCF_015163615.1 Vibrio sp. OPT18 | reverse complement strand
GCTTATCGCAAGTTATTACGCCTTTCATCGCCTCTGACTGCCAAGGCATCCACCGTGTACGCTTAGTCACTTAACCATACAACCCGAAAGGGTCTTAGCGTATGGCAACTAACCAAGGTTTTTGGTTGTCATCAAGAAGGGTTAATTCTTAATGACTGTTTGCCGGACTCAATTGTGATTCAAACAAGTTTGAATCGAATACAAGACACTTGAATGTGTTTGTTGTGTTTATCTAATGAAAGATAAAC
>NZ_JADDYK010000016.1:0-60202 GCF_015163615.1 Vibrio sp. OPT18 | reverse complement strand
TTTCACGACAAGAAATGACGATGCAGAGTCGAATTTATATCGATACCTATTATAATCCAGTAAGAAGACATGGGACTCTAGGTGGAGTGAGTCCCATGGACTTTGAACTAATAAACTAAACCCCTGTGTCTACTTTTTAGGGGCCATATCATATCTCGTATCTCGTATCTCGTATCTCGTATCTCGTATCTCGTATCTCGTATCTCGTATCTCGTATCTCGTATCTCGTATCTCGTATCTCGTATCTCGTATCTCGTAGAAGCATAAAAAAGCCCCAACACGAATGTCGAGGCTAAAGTATCTTTATTTATGTTCTAGCAGAGTACTCGCTGCGCGCTACTCGTCGTTGTTTTCAGCAAACTTAGATGGTGACATACCAAAGTGGTGCTTAAACCTTTGACTGAAATAAGAAGGGTCATTGAAGCCCGAATCAAACGCCACATCAGAGATCTTCTCTCCAGCGAGTAAGCGCTCACACGCATGCTCTAGACGTACTTCATTCAAGTGCTCTTTGAAGGTCTTATTGTAAGCCGATTTAAAGCGTCTCTGTAAGCTTCTCTCAGACATAAACAAATACTTAGCGGCAGTTGCAGTACTGAACTCGGCATCAGCGTAGTTTTCACTCACAAGCTGCGACACTCTGTTCTTCCACTCTTGTTCTGCTGTCAGTTTTTGTTGCTCCGGCGTTGAAGCGGCAAGCTTAATAGTTTCAATTTGTTCAATTGTGCTGGCTTCAAGATTGTCGAGTACTTGATACTCAATTGGCCACGAAAGCTGAACCTTATTTTGAGACTCCGAAACAAAGGCATTAAGCTCGCCACCGCTCTGATTCATCAATAGCGGCAGCTTTTCGATGTTAAGGTCGGTCGACTTTCCGGTATTGTCACCCATGCTTGATGCCAGTTTAGGGAAAGGCATCCCATGATCTCGAATGGTCACAACAAGATGCTCCTTAACCTCTTCAACCAGAACTACCATACTCTGCGACTTAAAGTTTCTCTTGATGATGCTCGCAACCAAGCTATTGAAGATAATATCGAGATTAAAATACAGCAACGAGACATATCGTTGTTTTGTTTCGACTTTAATATCCAGTTCAATACCAGCTTTGGCTAAATCATCCTGCCAAGCTTTGAGTACCGCTTCTAAGATTAAAATTATATCGTAACAAACTTGCCCTTCTCCTTGAGGGGTATTGCTCAATTGAGATAAGCCATTTTTCAAGGTTAGAATTGGCGACTTCCCATGCTCGTCATTCCAATTCGGGATCATCGCAGCAATATGATTCACTTCAGAAGAGAGTTCATTGGCAGTATGAGACACAAGCGCATTCTTAACGGATAGCTGCTTTTTAAGCTGTTGATTAGTCGCGAGTAATATCCGGCTTTGGTGCCTCAATTGATCCGTCTTCAGTGCAACTTGCGCTTTTAAGTGCCTGTTGGCAAAAGTGACATAACGCGAACGCCAAAAGACTAAGATAGTCACAACGCCAATCAGTAATATCAGAGAGCTTGCTGCGGCCCAATTGGTCAGATACCAAGGCTCCGCAATCGAGAAGCTTTGATTGGTTGACACAAAGCGATAATGGGAGTCTTTAACCGGCTTCACTTCAAGTGTGTAATCCCCAGGAAGAAGATGGTCGAGCGTTAACAAGCCCCCTTCAAACTCACTCCATGGTTCATCGTCGCTCAGTCGATATTCCATCGCTGGTGCGAACGTTGCTGGTAAGATGCCCAGCTTAAACCCCATCGATGAGCCATAAGGAATCTCATCCAGTTCAGCCGTTTTCCCGCCAAGTGACACCGTTTGTTGGTCGACACTTATTTTACTCAACAAGGCACGGCTATGAGGTGTGGTTGATACCAGTAACTCGTTAGACAACGCGCTGACTACGCCATACTTTGAGCCGAAAACAAGCCTCGAAGGTTGGCTCTCTTCACTGTAAAACAGAGCACACGCTCCTGCCGCCAGTTCATTGGTGATCAAACCAAATGGCGAACCGATGTGTTTATGCAGTTGCCCATCCAATCCGTAATAACTGATGCCTTTCGAAGAGCCTAACCAAACACCATTGTCATCGCTTATCAGGCAGTTGGGGCTAATATTGTCTTCAACAAGAGTGATTTCTTGAATAATAGAGCTGTCATCCGGGATTCGATACACGCCATAACTGCTAGCAAACCACTGCGCTCCATCCTTCGCTTTTTCAATATCGACGACTTTGCCAAACCGTTCGCTTGAACGACTAAAGCTAATTCGTTTATCAATGAACGAGTAGAAACCATGGTCTGTTCCTATATAGATGCGACCTAGCAAGCCGACATTGAGAGCGGTGATCTTCGCAGGCAAGAACTTGTCGACTAACCAGTCAGTGCCATAACTCGTCAGTTTCATGGTTTCGATAGATAACGAATACAGGTTTTGCCCAGAGGTCATCCAAAGAACGTTATCGGCTTGAAGTGCAAAGTTTTCAACGTGTACTCCCTTAATCGGCCTTGGTAAATCAAGGGCTTCGGGTTGTAGCGTTTCCGTATTTAGACTGATGATGCCTTGTTCGGTCGCCAACCAAATGGAAGAGCCAAAGATCTCAAAATCATTAACAGGGTTAGAGTAAACACGAATTGGGTTCTCTTCACTTTCAGAATCAACTAAGTAGAGCCCCATTGAAGACGCGACCCAAGATAACTGGTCACTGACAGGCACTACTTTATTGATCACCACACTACTCGAATGCATGCCCATTCCAGTTAGGGGGGTTCTCGAGAAGGTCTTACTGAATAGTGAGAAATATCGGATACCGTTGTTTGTCGCAATCCACATGCCACCAGCATGATCGTTTATCAACGAATATATTTTCTCACCCGGTAACGAGAAGTCTTGATTAGCGGCTTGTTCGAATCGAGTAATTTGTCCCGTAATAAAGTTGTAGCTAATAAGGCCGTGCTCTGTACCAATCCAATACTGGTTCGAAGTTTCGGCCAGCGAGAGAACATGCGACCCTTTAACGATGGTCTCTTTATCTGGGTTCGCGAGATCTACAATCACAGCGCCATTTAAAGTACCGATCACTAACTCACGTCGAGCATTCGAAAAATAAACCGTCTCAATATGGTTTTTGTCGGATGCGGTGACATGGGTAAACTCTTGATTCTCTGAAAGGTAAACGCCAGAACTGGTCGCTAGCACCCACTTTGATAGCACCCACTCAGCGTCGTTAATCGCAATGTCACTGCTGTTATTGTATCGGTACAGTTTGAGTAGAGAGTAGGTGTTGAATTCTAAAGATTGAGTGTTGTAGGTATAGAAATTACTGCCATCAGTGACCCAAATATAATCGCCCGATGCACCGATATTGGTTATTTCAGCGCCGGGACTTAGGCTAAACGCCAATTCGTTGCCAATTCCAGGGTTATGTCGATACACCTCGTTATCGAAAAATGTCCAAAACTCATCGTTCAGAAACGCGACTCTTTCCGAAGAAAATTGCAGTAAGCTACCCTTGCGAGGGAATAGAGTTCGGCCGTCGTAAAAGAGTACTTTTCCATGTACATCATGAACCCAGAGCCCGCCTCCGGCACCTAAGTACAAGTTTTTAGCCGCAAGGAAATTCCCTTGCGCTTGAACGGGCAAAGGATAAAAAACGGAGGGTGAGGTATTTACCGCTAGAACGCTAAATGAAATGCTCATTAAGATGAACATTTTGAAGATAATTCGATACAACTCTTAATCCTGAACAGCAACAACGCATGAAATTTTGGGCACCACAACGTCTTATCGTTGCTTAACCAAAAACTGAGTTTTTTTGTGCTTATTATTATCTTTCTATTTTAGCGGAAATTAGAAAAGGAGAAAGGAGGTTTGCTATTTGTTGGGAGGTTTTATCTTAGCGGTCACGAAAATGCCGCAAAAAGCGGCATGATTCATAAATTAACGAGAGCAAAGTAGAGTAAAGAATACTCGTTATGAATTACTTCCCGCTTAAGCAACTTGTGTAGCTGTCTGTAAGTTGCTGAAGAAAATCGAAATAACTTCCACTCTTCACTTCAACCGTTGAACCGATAGGATCAAGCTGGCCTTGCTTAGCGTTACTTCCGCGAGTCACTGATTCAATCACAGCGGGAGTAAATTGAGGCTCTGAGAATACACATTGAACATTGTCGCGTACTAGCGTTTTCTTAATAGCGATCAGGCTTTTTGCACCCGGTTTACGCTCTGGGCTCACCGTGAAATGGCCTAAGTTATTCAGTTCAAACTCTTGCTCAAAGTAACCATACGCATCGTGGAATACGTAGTAACCTTTGTCTTTCACTGGCGCAAGTTGTTCATGAATGGACTGCTGCTTTTCTTTCAAGGCGAGCAGGAAAGAATCTAGGTTTTCTTGATACGCCATTGCGTTATCAGGGTCAGATTCAATCAACTTTGCTGAGATATATTTTGCGGCTACTTCAACTTGATCGATACCTAACCAAAAATGCGGGTCATGGCTACCGTGATTATGTCCTTCATGAGAATCGTGGTCATCATGTCCGAATTCTCGCAAGTTAATTCCTGGAATCTCACTGATCTTGATAACGTTTTCTTTTGAACCAATCACCTTAGTCAAAAAAGCTTCTAGGTCAGGACCAAACCAGATAACCATATCAGCACTGTGAACTTTTTTGACATCAGATGGCTTAAGCGCATAATCGTGCGGCGAAGCATTGCTGTTCATTAGCACATCCGGTTCACTAACGCCCTGCGTTAATTCCGTCACAATCATTTGAATTGGTTTAAAGCTTGTTAGAATAGTATTGGCACTTGCGACACTTGGCGCTAAAAGCAAAGTAGCAAGTATAAAAGATGAACGTGACATAATCCCTCGATAATAGAAAAGTAGCTTAGGCTTGAGGTAAATGTTACATTATAACATTAGCGAATTGCAAATGAGTTCTATTCATGGATAACTTAATCCAACTAAATTCTGTGAGCGTCGAATTTGACGGTCGAAAAGTTCTAGACAACATCTCTCTAAATTTAGAGCGCGGCAGAATCACCACCCTGATTGGGCCAAACGGTGCAGGAAAGTCGACATTAGTAAAAGTGGTACTGGGTCTACAGACCAAATTTTCAGGCACAATAACAAAAGCTAAAAAACTGAAAATTGGCTATGTACCACAAAAATTAAAGCTCAATGACTCACTACCGCTCAACGTAGAGCGTTTTCTAAAGCTCACTGGCAAGTTCAGTCAGCAAGAAATCCTTGAAGCATTGAAGCTCGTTGGTGCTGAACATCTGCAGAAGAGTAACATGCACCAGCTATCCGGCGGTGAAAACCAACGTGTGCTCATTGCTCGTTCATTGTTAAGAAGACCAGACCTACTGGTTCTCGATGAACCGGCTCAAGGCGTCGACGTTCAAGGGCAAATTGACCTGTATGACTTGATTGACACCATTCGTCACCGCTTTGGTTGTGCCGTATTTATGGTTTCGCACGATCTGCATTTAGTGATGGCAAAAACAGACGATGTTATCTGTTTGCACCACCACATCTGTTGTTCAGGCGCACCTGCAGACATCAAACACCATCCTTCGTATATTGCGCTCTTTGGCACCGCGACCCAAGAGACGCTAGCGTTTTATCATCACCAACACGAACATCACCATCATGATCTCGCAGGCCAACCAGTAACGGGCGGCGCGCATGAATGTTCAAACCATAAACACGGACACCACTAATGCTTGAGTTTCTTCTTCCCTCTATTTTGGCGGGTTTGGGTATTGCACTAATTGCAGGCCCACTAGGTTCGTTCGTGGTGTGGCGTAAGATGGCTTACTTTGGTGACACGCTTGCTCACGCTTCTTTGATGGGCTTAGCACTTGGCTTTCTGTTCAACATTAACTTGTATTTCGCGCTGCTGATTTGTTGTTTGATGCTGGCCGTGTTGCTAGTGACTTTACAAAAACAAAAGTTGGTCGCGACCGATACCCTACTCGGTATTTTGGCGCACAGTGCGCTATCACTTGGTTTGGTTGCTGTCAGTTTCTTAGATAACGTTCGTGTTGACCTAATGAGCTACCTATTTGGTGACTTGCTAGCAGTATCTCCAACGGATCTAGTGTTCATCTATGCGGGTGCTGCTGTGATTGGATTGGTGCTTGCTATCTTTTGGCGACCACTACTATCAACGACGGTTAACGAAGATCTCGCGGCGGTTGATGGCATCAACATTGATTTAATGCGTCTGATTCTGATGCTATTGGTCGGTATCGTGATTGCTGTCGGCATGAAGTTTGTTGGCGCGTTAATCATGACATCGCTACTGATCATCCCAGCAGCTACAGCAAGGAAATTCGCGAATACACCCGAGCAAATGGCCTTCCTTGCATCAATTATTGGCTCTATCGCAGTCTTCGGAGGGCTAAGCTTGTCTTGGTTCTATGACACGCCAGCTGGCCCGTCTGTGGTTATCAGTGCGGCAGCAATGTTTATGCTATCTCAAATGGTTAGGAGCCGAGCTTAGCACTTAGCAGTACGATCTCGTATCTCGTATCTCGTATCTCGTATCTCGTATCCCGAGAACATAAAAAAGGCTTGGTCAGTGACCAAGCCTTTTTAATATCGTTCAGTTAACTTCTATCTCAATCGATAAAAGCCAGCTGATTACCAACCCGTGATTTCACGTAGGCCTTTACCGATGTCAGCAAGAGACTTAACAGTCTTAACGCCTGCTGCTTCTAGTGCTGCGAATTTATCTTCAGCAGTACCTTTACCGCCAGAGATGATTGCGCCTGCGTGGCCCATACGTTTGCCCGGAGGAGCAGTAACACCAGCGATGTAAGATACAACTGGCTTAGTTACGTTTGCTTTGATGAACTCAGCCGCTTCTTCTTCCGCAGTACCACCGATTTCACCAATCATTACGATTGCTTCAGTTTCTGGGTCTTCTTGGAAAAGTTTCAAGATATCAATGAAGTTTGAACCTGGGATAGGGTCACCACCGATACCAACACATGTAGACTGACCAAAGCCTTCATCTGTTGTTTGCTTAACTGCTTCGTACGTCAGAGTACCGCTGCGAGATACGATACCTACTTTACCCTTCTTGTGGATATGACCAGGCATGATACCAATCTTACACTCGTCTGGAGTGATAAGACCTGGACAGTTAGGACCGATCATGCGAACGCCAGTTTCTTCTAGCTTCACTTTAACGTCGATCATATCTGTTGTAGGGATACCTTCAGTGATCGTTACGATCAGTTCGATACCTGCATCAATCGCTTCTAGGATTGCATCTTTACAGAAAGGAGCTGGTACGTAGATAACTGTTGCTGTTGCGCCAGTAACTTCTACCGCTTCACGTACTGTGTTGAATACTGGAAGGCCTAGGTGAGTTTGACCACCTTTACCAGGTGAAACACCACCAACCATTTGCGTACCGTATGCGATAGCTTGGTCTGAGTGGAATGTACCTTGACCGCCAGTGAAACCCTGACAGATTACTTTAGTGTCTTTGTTAATTAATACAGACATTATTTAGCCTCCGCAGCAGCAACAACTTTCTGAGCAGCATCTGTTAGAGATTCAGCTGCAATGATATCAACATCAGAATTAGCAAGTACTTCGCGACCTAGGTCTGCGTTTGTACCTTCTAGACGAACAACTACAGGAACTGTTACGCCGACTTCTTTAACTGCACCGATAATACCTTCAGCGATCATGTCACAACGAACGATGCCACCGAAAATGTTTACGAGTACTGCTTTAACATTGTCATCAGAAAGGATGATCTTGAATGCTTCAGCTACACGCTCTTTGGTCGCGCCGCCGCCTACATCAAGGAAGTTTGCTGGCTTGCCGCCGTGTAGGTTTACGATATCCATCGTACCCATTGCAAGGCCTGCACCGTTAACCATACAGCCAACGTTGCCATCTAGTGCTACGTAGTTCAGTTCCCACTGTGCTGCGTGTGCTTCGCGCTCATCTTCTTGAGATGGATCGTGCATTTCACGCAGTTTTGGCTGACGGTACATTGCGTTTGAGTCAATGTTGATCTTGCCGTCAAGACAAAGCAGGTTGCCTTCACCAGTAATTACAAGCGGGTTGATTTCTAGTAGAGCTAGGTCGTACTGAGAGAACATTTGGCCAAGACCCATGAAGATCTTAACGAACTGTTTGATTTGATCGCCAACTAGACCAAGTTTGAACGCCAGTTCACGGCCTTGGTAAGCTTGAGGGCCTACTAGAGGATCGATCGCTGATTGGTGAATCAACTCTGGAGTTTCTTCAGCGATTTTCTCAATGTCCACACCGCCTTCAGTTGACGCCATGAATACAATTTTACGCGTTGCGCGGTCAACAACAGCACCTAGGTAAAGTTCATTAGCAATGTTTGATGCTTCTTCAACTAGGATCTTTGTTACAGGCTGACCATTAGCGTCTGTTTGGTAAGTCACTAGGTTTTTACCTAGCCACTTTTGTGCAAACTCTTTAACGCCTTCTTTGGTGTCATGTAGCTCTACGCCGCCCGCTTTACCGCGACCACCAGCGTGTACTTGACACTTAACGACTTTCTTGGCTGTACTGATACGACCTGCAGCTTCGAAAGCTTCTTGTGCAGTATCACATGCGAAACCTTCTGGTACAGGCAAACCGAATTCTGCAAACAGCTGTTTGGCTTGGTATTCATGCAAATTCATTTTGATATTCCGTTTATTTTCCCTTAAGGGATTATTATTTCCATAACGACACAGTTTCCTGTGTTACGTCTGTAGGGTCTTCTCAAATCAACTGCTGTCCATTTTCTAATGGCTTTACAGTTCAATTGAAGGCCAGACGTTGAGCAGCCTAGCCTTTGAAACTTTTTACGTCTAGCTAACGGGGTTAACTAGACGTTTTAGCGATACTAAACGTCTAATAGCAGACGTGCAGGATCTTCTAGAAGCTCTTTGATGGTCACTAGGAAGCCAACTGATTCACGGCCATCGATTAGACGGTGGTCGTAAGAAAGCGCTAGGTACATCATTGGTAGAATCTCTACCTTGCCATCAACAGCCATAGGACGGTCTTGGATTTTGTGCATACCCAAAATTGCCGCTTGAGGCGGGTTGATGATTGGCGTAGACATTAGAGAACCAAATACACCACCGTTTGTGATAGTGAAGTTACCGCCCATCAGTTCATCAACCGTTAGCTTGCCGTCACGGCCTTTGATTGCTAGCTCTTTGATGCCTTTTTCGATATCAGCGAAACCTAGTGTGTCACAGTCTTTCAGTACTGGAGTCACTAGGCCACGTGGCGTAGATACCGCCATGCTGATGTCGAAGTAGTTGTGGTAAACGATATCTGTACCATCAATAGAAGCGTTCACTTCTGGGAAACGCTTCAGTGCTTCTGTTACTGCTTTCACGTAGAAAGACATGAAGCCAAGACGCGTATCGTGACGCTTCTCGAATTGGTCTTTGTACTGCTTACGAAGGTCCATGATTGGCTTCATGTTCACTTCGTTGAAAGTCGTCAGCATTGCTGTGCTGTTTTTCGCCTCTAGAAGACGGTTAGCCACTGTCTTACGTAGGCGAGTCATAGGCACGCGTTTTTGGCTGCGAGCCGCTGCTGGCGCTTCAACTGCTGGTGCAGATGCTGCTGCCGGAGCCGCTTTCGCTGCTGCTAAGTGTGCATCGATGTCTTCACGAGTAATACGACCACCAACACCAGTGCCTTTAACGTCAGCTGGTTGTAGGTTGTGCTCAGCAAGCAGGCGACGAACAGCAGGGCTTAGTGCGTCGTTGTTCTCTTCTGTTAGCGCAGCTTTATGGCGCTTATCAGGAGATGCTTCTGTATCTTCAGTGGTGTCTTTCGTTGGTTCACCCGCGATAGCACCCGGCTTGATTTTAGCCAGAAGCTGCTTAGAAAGTACCGTAGCACCCTCTTCTTCGATGATAGCTTCCAGAACACCCGCTTCAGGAGCCGGTACTTCTAGAACTACTTTATCTGTTTCGATATCTACAATGACTTCATCACGTGCAACCGCTTCGCCCGGTTTTTTGTGCCAAGTAGCAACTGTTGCATCAGCCACAGATTCAGGTAAATCTGGAACCAGAATTTCAATTGTCATGTGCGTATTTTCCTTTTACTTCTAGTTCTTAAGTAGGGTCAAAGCGTCGTCAACTAACGCTTTTTGTTGTTTCAAGTGTACTGACATATAGCCAACAGCTGGTGATGCTGATGCAGGACGACCTGCGTATTGAATATCAGCACCTACTGGGATAGCAGCTCGGAAATTATGTTGGCTACTGTACCAAGCACCTTGGTTCTGTGGCTCTTCTTGACACCAAACGTAATCGACTACATTTGTGTATTGTGCGATGGCAGCTCTCACGTCCTCGTAAGGGAACGGGTAAAGTTGCTCAATACGTACAATAGCAACATCGTCTTGCTCGTTCTTACGTCTTTGGTCAAGCAGGTCAAAGTAAACCTTACCTGAACAGAATACGACGCGTTTTACGTTCTCAGGCGCCAGATCATCAATTTCTGCGATAGCTGGTTGGAACGTGCCTTCTGCCAAATCTTCAAGAGAAGAAGTACACAGAGGGTGACGAAGCAATGACTTAGGTGACATT
This sequence comes from Vibrio sp. OPT18, assembly GCF_015163615.1. Lineage (NCBI taxonomy): Bacteria > Pseudomonadati > Pseudomonadota > Gammaproteobacteria > Vibrionales > Vibrionaceae > Vibrio > Vibrio sp. OPT18. Next base: position 49,603 of record NZ_JADDYK010000016.1, on the reverse strand, counting down.
ACAATCAGTGGACGACGCATTGGTCGAACAACCTGACGGCGAATCATGTGGTAAACCTGTGCCGGTGTTGAAGGAACAACAACCTGCATGTTTTGTTCAGCACATAACTGAAGGTAACGCTCAAGACGTGCAGAAGAGTGCTCTGGGCCCTGGCCTTCATAACCGTGAGGAAGCAGCATAGTTAGACCACATAGACGTGCCCACTTTTGCTCACCTGATGAAATGAATTGGTCGATAACAACTTGTGCACCGTTTGCGAAGTCACCAAATTGTGCTTCCCAAAGGGTTAGACCGCTTGGCTCTGCTGTTGCGTAACCATACTCAAATGCGAGTACCGCTTCTTCAGATAACACCGAGTCAAACACTTGGAATGGCCCTTGTTTATCATGAATGTTCGCAAGAGGAACATACGTGCTTGCATCTGATTGATTGTGCAGTACTGAGTGACGGTGGAAGAACGTACCACGACCTGAATCTTGGCCTGAGATACGAATACGCTTACCGTCGTCAACAAGTGTTGCGTAAGCCAGAGTTTCAGCCATACCCCAATCGACTTGTTTCTCACCATTCACCATGGCAGTACGATCGTTGTACAGTTTATTTACTCGGCTTTGCAGCTTGTGGCTGTCTGGGTATTGGCAAAGTTTGGTACCAAGCTCTTTCAGGCGCTCGATATCAATCTTGTTATCCCACTCGATGTTCCAGTCGTGACCCAGGTAAGGAGACCAGTCTACTGAGTGAAGTGCCATTGGACGCCACTCTTTAACCACAACTTCACCGTGATCAAGTGCATCACGATATTCGTTAACTAGCTGAGTTGCTGTATCAATACCAAACTCACCTCGCTCCATTAGCACGTCAGCGTAAAGCTTACGTGGTGTTGGGTGCTTTTTGATTTTTTGGTACATCAAAGGCTGTGTTGCATTCGGCTCATCGGCTTCATTGTGACCGTGGCGACGGTAACAAACCAAATCAATAACAACATCACGCTTAAACGTATTACGGTAATCCAATGCAAGACGCGCAACGAACGCTACCGCTTCTGGATCATCAGAGTTAACGTGGAAAATCGGAGCCTGAACCATCTTCGCGATATCGGTACAGTACATCGTAGAGCGTGTATCGCGAGGGTTAGACGTTGTAAAACCAACTTGGTTGTTTACAACGATACGAACCGTACCACCAACACAGAAACCACGCGCTTGAGACATGTTAAACGTCTCTTGTACTACACCCTGACCAGCGATAGCTGAGTCACCGTGGATAGTAATTGGAAGTACACGGCTACCATCATTATCACCTAGGCGATCTTGACGTGCACGTACTGAACCGATAACTACCGGGTTTACGATTTCTAAGTGAGATGGGTTAAATGCTAGTGCTAAGTGAACGTTGCCGCCTGGCGTTGCGAAGTCCGCAGAGAAGCCTTGGTGGTATTTCACATCACCCGTACCCCACGTGTCATCGTGCTTGCCCGCAAACTCGTCAAACAGGTCTTGTGGCTTTTTACCAAGCACGTTGACCAACATGTTTAGACGACCACGGTGAGCCATACCAACAACAACTTCACGCATGCCTTGTCCGCCAGCATGACGAATAATTTCTTTCGTCATTGGGATAAGAGCATCACCACCTTCCAACGAGAAGCGTTTTGCGCCTGGGAATTTCGCACCAAGATAGCGCTCAAGACCTTCAGCAGCAGTTAGCTCTTCTAGGAAAGCTTGCTTTTCTTCTTTGTTGAAAGAGGGTTGACCAGATACAGACTCTAAACGTTGTTGGATCCAACGCTTTTGCTCTGTATTTGTCATGTGCATGTATTCAGCACCAATAGAGCCACAATAAGTTTGCTTTAGAGATTTGTAGAGATCTTTAAGCACCATCGTCTCTTGGCCAATGGCGTAAGAGCCGACGTTAAACGTCTCATTGAGGTCATCTTCGGTAAGAGTGTGGAAAGAAGGGTCCAGTTCATCAACTGTCGCTCTTTTCCATAAACCTAGGGGGTCTAGATTTGCTGCTTGATGCCCTCGGAATCGATAGGCATTAATAAGTTGCAGAACCTTTACTTGTTTCGCATCGACATCTGGATCACTAACTTGGACACTGTAATGCTTTGTTTCTTGAGCGAGTCGACGGAAGTATTCACGAACACGAGAGTGTGGTTGTTCCACTGTCTCTGAAGCTTGCACAGGCAGTTCTTCAAAAACACTTCTCCATTCGTCACTTACCGAATCTGGGTCACTTAGATACAGTTCATAGAGTTCTTCTACGTACGTTGCATTGGCGCCAGCCAAGTGTGAAGACTCGAGCCATGCCTTCATCACGCCGTTGTGCATATTTTCCCTTAACCAGTAGTTTTCACGTTTGCTGCGGTCTATGCCGAGCTATTAAAAGGCCGCCCCAAAACTTCTAGGGCGGCAATTTTTATATAACTTAAACCGAACGATTCACTAGCATGGTCTTGATGTGACCAATAGCTTTCGTCGGATTTAATCCCTTAGGACAAACACTTACACAATTCATGATGCCATGGCAACGAAAAACGCTAAATGCATCATCAAGATCGGACAAACGTTCGTCTGTCGCTGTATCTCGGCTATCAATTAGCCAACGGTACGCTGCAAGCAGGCCTGCTGGTCCGATGAATTTGTCAGGGTTCCACCAGAATGATGGGCATGACGTTGTACAACATGCACACATGATACATTCGTACAATCCATCTAAATGAGCACGCTCATCAGGGCTTTGTAAGTTTTCACGCGCCGGTGGCACATTGCCATCAGACACTAAGAATGGCTTCACTTTTTCGTAGTTATCGTAGAACTGAGTCATGTCTACAATCAGGTCACGAACAACGGGTAAGCCAGGCAGTGGACGAATCACAATCTTGTCTTGGCCAGAAAGCGCAGACAATGGCGTGATACACGCTAGGCCATTCTTACCGTTCATGTTCAAACCATCCGAGCCACATACACCTTCACGGCATGAGCGACGGAATGAGATTGTTGGATCTTGCTCTTTCAACAGAATAAGCGCGTCCAAAAGCATCATGTCTGAACCTTCATCCACTTCTAGAGTGTATTCCTTCATATAAGGCTTCTGGTCGACATCTGGATTGTAACGGTATAAAGAGAAATTCAGTTTCATGGTCATATCTCCTTAGTACGTACGTGCTTTTGGTGGGAACGCTTCACGATGGATAGGTTCCATGTTTACACCACGCTTAGTCATGCTCTCTGACTCTGGGTTGTAAAGTGAGTGGCATAGCCATTGCTCATCATCACGGTCAGGGAAATCGAATCGAGCGTGTGCGCCACGGCTCTCTGTACGGAAGTTTGCAGCAACAGCCGTTGCGAATGCCGTTTCCATCAAGTTTTCAAGCTCTAGACACTCAATACGTTGAGTGTTGAACTCTGTAGACTTATCAGATAGGTGTGCATTTTTCAGACGCTCACGAATCGCTTTTAGCTCTTCTAGGCCTTCAGCCATTGCTTTGCCTTCACGGAATACCGAGAAGTTGTTCTGCATACATTGCTGAAGATCTTTACGGATTTGCGCTGGATCTTCGCCGTCTGTGCTGTTTTCCCAACGGTTGTAACGCTCTAGTGAACGTTCAATGTCGGCTTCAGTTGCAGGTTTCGCTTCGTCTTGCTTCTTCAGTGTCTCACCTAGGTGTAGACCTGTCGCACGACCAAATACCACTAAATCAAGCAGTGAGTTACCACCTAGACGGTTAGCACCATGTACTGATACTGATGCAATTTCACCACAAGCAAATAGACCTTGGATTTCAACATCGCTGCCGTCTTCAGTTTGCTTAATAGCTTGACCAGAAACTTGTGTTGGAACACCACCCATCATGTAGTGACATGTCGGGATTACTGGGATTGGCTCTTTCACTGGATCAACGTGAGCAAAGGTACGAGAAAGTTCACATACGCCAGGAAGACGAGATTCAAGTGTCTCTTTACCTAGGTGATCAAGCTTAAGCTTAATGTGTGGACCCCAAGGGCCATCGCAACCGCGACCTTCACGAATTTCAACCATCATTGAACGAGCAACAACATCACGCCCCGCTAAGTCTTTAGCATTTGGTGCATAACGTTCCATGAAGCGTTCGCCGTCTTTATTGAGAAGGTAACCACCTTCACCACGACAACCTTCCGTTACCAATACACCTGCACCAGCGATACCCGTTGGGTGGAACTGCCACATTTCGATGTCTTGCATAGGAACGCCAGCACGAATCGCCATACCAACACCGTCACCAGTATTAATGTGTGCATTGGTTGTTGATGCGTAGATACGACCAGCACCACCAGTAGCAAGGATTGTTGCCTTCGCTTTGAAGTAACAAACCTCTCCCGTTTCCATACAAAGCGCAGTAGTACCTAAGATTGCACCATCTTCGTTTTTAACAAGATCCAGTGCATACCACTCAGAGAAAACGGTCGTTTTGTGTTTGATGTTTTGTTGGTAAAGCGTGTGAAGCAGAGCGTGACCAGTACGGTCGGCTGCAGCTGCGGTACGAGCCGCTTGCTCACCACCAAAGTTTTTAGATTGACCACCGAAAGGACGCTGGTAAATAGTACCGTTCTCAAAACGAGAGAAAGGTAGGCCCATTTTTTCAAGTTCGATTACCGACTCAGGACCGTTTTTACACATGTATTCGATAGCGTCTTGGTCACCGATGTAATCAGAACCTTTTACTGTGTCATACATGTGTTGTTCCCAATGGTCTTCATGCGCGTTACCAAGAGCAACAGTGATGCCGCCTTGCGCTGAAACCGTATGAGAACGAGTAGGGAAAACTTTAGAAAGCAATGCACAAGAAAGGCCTTGCTCAGAAATTTGCAGTGCGGCACGCATACCTGCACCACCAGCGCCGATCACTACGGCATCAAACTCACGAACAGGAATAGTCACTTACGCACCCCACAAAATAAACAGACCAGAGAAGAAATATCCAAGAAGAACTGCAACAACACCGACTTGAAGACCAACACGCAGTTTTGCGCATTTGATGTAGTCAGTTAGTACTTGCCATAAGCCGATCCACGCGTGAACCAAAACAGAAGTAAGCGCTAACATGGTGAAGACTTTAGTGAAGGTTCCACCAAAGAATTGCGTCCAAGATGCGTAAGAGATATCACCAGAGAAAGCACAGAAGCTAACTAGGTAGATAGTGTAAAGCGTCATAATGATGGCAGTAGCACGAATCAATAGATAATCGTGGACACCATTACGACCAAAAGTAGAAACGTTGTTTACCATACTAAGATCCCCGCTAGTAGAGACAATACCGCTGTTGCTGCGAATGCAACCTTAGCGCTCTTAGCGCCAGATTCCAGCTCTTCAAAGTGACCAAGGTCCATAAGAAGGTGACGAATACCACCAGCAATGTGGTAAGCCAAAGCGGTTAAAATGCCCCACAGAATAAACTTCACGAAGAAACCATCGACAATGTCGCTAGCTTCGGCAAAGCCTACTGGGGATGAGAGGGAAATGGATAGTAACCAAAGCAAAATTCCAATCGCGACAAAAGTTATCACCCCAGACACACGGTGTAGGATGGAAGCTATTGCTGTGATTGGAAAGTGGATGGTCTGTAAATCTAAATTAACAGGTCTTGTCTTTCTTTCTTTCACGGGCTTGCTCACTCAGCTCCATTGAGCATTATGGTCATTAAATAACCTTATGATATTGTTATGGACAAAATTTGATTGCAAACCTTCAAAATTTAACATTAACTTAACAAATAACTGAAGTTGAGCCTTAGATAATTGTAAAATAATTGTTAACTGCTCGATTAAGAAAGACACCTCACATTTCTTCTTAGCCTTGCATTTATAAGGTTTTAACCAAACTTTTCAGCGCCACTATACGGCTGGCAACATTCTAATACAATTGATGTAACAAATAATGCTACACAGACCAGATTTTTAACGAATTTAATGTAAAAAACACTAACAAGTGCACACAAAGCTTCAGAAAAATTGACTTTCCCACGTAAGACCAGTAAAAAAATGGCACATAAACATCCTGGACGGATTAAATAATAAACAAAGGAGATTGTTATGGCGGATAAGAAAGCTACCCTTCACATTGAAGGTCAAGCGCCAATCGAGCTGCCGATTACAGAAGGTGTACTTGGTACTCCAGTGATCGATGTTCGTACACTAGGTTCTAATGGTTTTTTCACTTTTGACCCTGGTTTTCTTGCCACTGCATCCTGTGAGTCTCAAATCACTTTTATTGACGGTGGAAAAGGTATTCTTTTACATCGTGGTTATCCAATCGACCAACTTGCCAATAACGCTGATTACTTAGAAGTGTGTTACATACTTCTTTACGGTGAAGCCCCATCTCGAACTGAGTACGAAAAGTTCAAGACTACCGTGACACGTCACACTATGGTGCATGAGCAAATCGCTAGTTTCTTCCACGGCTTCCGTCGTGACGCTCACCCTATGGCTGTAATGTGTGGTGTTGTAGGCGCTCTAGCGGCGTTCTACCACGACTCACTTGATGTCAACAACGATACACACCGTGAAATTGCGGCATACCGCCTGATTTCAAAAATGCCAACACTGGCTGCAATGTGTTACAAATATTCAATCGGTCAGCCGTTTATCTACCCACGTAACGACCTAGGCTACGCAGAAAACTTCTTACACATGATGTTTGCAAACCCATGTGAAGAGTATGAAGTGAACCCTATCGTTGCTCGTGCGATGGATAAAATCTTTACTCTACACGCTGACCACGAACAGAACGCTTCTACGTCTACAGTGCGTCTTGCTGGTTCATCTGGTGCTAACCCGTTTGCGTGTATCGCAGCAGGTATCGCATCACTTTGGGGCCCAGCTCACGGCGGTGCAAACGAAGCTTGTCTGCGCATGCTTGAAGAGATCGGTAGCGTAGATAACATTGAAGAATACGTTGCGAAAGCAAAAGACAAAGATGACCCATTCCGTTTGATGGGCTTCGGTCACCGTGTTTACAAGAACTACGATCCACGTGCAACAGTAATGCGCGAAGCGTGTCACGAAGTACTTAAAGAGCTAAACATCCAAGATCCACTACTAGACGTAGCTATGGAACTTGAGCGTATCGCTCTTTCTGATGAGTACTTTGTTTCTAAGAAGCTATACCCGAACGTAGATTTCTACTCAGGTATCATTCTGAAAGCAATCGGTATTCCAGTATCTATGTTTACTGTAATCTTCGCGATGTCTCGTACCATCGGTTGGATTGCACACTGGAACGAAATGCACAGCGATCCGACGAACCGTATCGGTCGTCCTCGTCAGCTATATACTGGTGAAGAACAACGTGACTTTAAAGCACTTCACGAACGTGAATAGTTGCTATAAATCATAATGTTAAAAGGGGTTAATGTGAGAACATCAACCCCTTTTCTTTTGTACGCTCTCAACTCCATCATCCTCAAGAGTGCGAAGTGAACGAATAAAATAATATCGTCATCCCCAAGAACGAGGGACGAGTGAGTTGGGGATCTCAATCAGTTTATAGAGAACCTTGAGAGATTCCCTACTCCTTCCTCCGTCAGTCTAGGGAATGACGAATTACTTATGAACTCTCTAAGTTGAGTCCATTAAAGTTCTAATTAGCCCGCCTAATCGAAGGATACAAATTTATAGTTACTCGTCATCCTCAAGAGCGAGGAACGAGCGAGTTGGGGATCTCCTTAAGCGAGCAGATCAACTCTACAGGTTACCTGCTCAATTCTAGAAAATGATGCATACTCTCGACTCGTATCCCTCATCTCGCAACTTCTCTTATACCGGATTATCGATATCAATAAACTCAACATCCAAGCCATGCTCTTTCGCTAACCATTCACCTAACGCTTTTACACCGTATCGCTCAGTCGCGTGGTGACCAGCAGCAAAATAATGAATGTCTTGCTCGCGTGCTGAGTAAGTAGTGCGCTCTGAAATTTCACCAGAGATGAACGCATCAATACCTTGAGAAGCCGCTAGCTCAATGTAATCTTGACCACCACCAGTACACCAACCGACAGTCGTAATCATTTTGTCTTGGTTTTCTGGTGCGATATGCAGTGGTTTACGATTCAGAACTTGATCGATTTTTGCTGCAAATTCAGTACCTGTCATTGGCGCTTTTAATTTACCAAACATAGCAACCGATTGTGGATGCCCTTCCAAACCGCCTTCGACTTCTATCTCAAGTAACTCTGCCAATTTTGCGTTGTTGCCAAGTTCAGGGTGGATATCAAGCGGCAAGTGATAACCTAAAAGGTTTATGTCATTTTTAATCAGGGTACGAATACGCTTGCCCTTCATGCCACGAATCGCTTCTGACTCGCCTTTCCAGAAAAAGCCATGATGGACTAACAAAGCGTCTGCGTTCAGTTCTACCGCTTTATCAATCAAGGCTTGAGAAGCTGTCACACCAGTAACGATTCGCTTCACTTCTGTTGCGCCTTCAACTTGAAGACCGTTAGGACAGTAATCTTTAATCTGCTGTGGCTGCAGTTTTTCGTTAAGTAGCTTTTCTAATTGTAAGTTATTCATTTTTCTTTCCAGCTTACCTTTATAATAACGTCGTTATATCAATTTACGGGTAGAATGTCGAAAGCCCCACGATGAGTTTATGAGGAAGAGATGACAGCACTGCAACGTTTTTACCAATGGGTCATCGACTCACCGCCATTACTAGAAATCAAGCCACCAGTTTCGGACCTTAGTGCATTCTCTAGCCACCATGCCATCGACTCATCACATACTTATAATGGTAATCCTAGATTAGGTTTCCTCTACCAACATCTATGTGAACAAGTGATCACTGCGTCACCGAATTACTCGATTAAGCACGATGAGATTCAGATCAATGTGGAGGGTAGAACTCTCGGTGCAATCGACTTTATTCTTGAAGAAGAGAGCAGCCAAAAGCTAGAACATTGGGAAGTAGCGATTAAGTTCTATCTGCTCCACGAACAAACATGGTTTGGCCCCAACTCTCACGACCAATTGGATAAGAAACTCGACAGGATGCTCAGCCACCAACTCGAAATGTCCTCTTCTGCCGCCTTTGTTGAGCAATATCCAGAGATCGATGTCGACTCAAAGCACTTATTGATGCAAGGTCGCCTATATACCAACCCATTCTTAGAGCAAAACGTACCTACTGCATGTTTGGGCTACGACATTAACTCGAGCCAAGTTAACGGGTTTTGGTGCTATCAAGACCAAGTTCATCTAATCACTGAAGCGCTCTACCCTCTCACCAAAGAGCAATGGGCAGCTGGTACGGATGACTTCAGCAGTCAGCCTATCACCGAGTTCGGTGATCGCTTCGTCCATGGGCAAACAAAGTCGGGGCAATTCTGGTTTGTGATGCCGCAAAGCTGGCCACACGGTTAGTCGTCTGAGCTAACTCAGTTACCTTTCCCAATTATACGAAACCAACACAAATAAAAAGGGTTGATGCTTTCACATCAACCCTTCTTCTATTTACGTAGCAACTCTAGTAATCGAGATTCGATTATAGGCCAGCGGCTGCAAATACTTGGTTAACAATCTCTTGAGCTTCTGCTTCGATTGCTTTCAGGTGCTCTTCACCCTTAAAGCTTTCACAGTAGATCTTGTAGATGTCTTCAGTGCCAGATGGACGAGCAGCAAACCAGCCGTTCTCAGTTGTCACTTTCAGGCCACCAATCGCAGCACCATTACCTAGAGCGTGTGTTAAGCGTGCAGTAATTGCATCACCAGCCAGCGTCTCAGCAGAAACCATCTCTGGAGATAGCTTTTTAAGCACGTCTTTTTGTGCGCCATTTGCTACCGCTTGAATACGGTTGTACTTAGATTCACCGTGTTTAGCGGCAAGTTCTTCGTAGTATTCTTGTGGGTTCTTACCTGTCACAGCAGTGATCTCAGCCGCAAGTAGGCAAAGAATCAGGCCATCTTTATCTGTTGACCAAGGCGTACCGTCTTTACGTAGGAAAGAAGCACCTGCGCTCTCTTCGCCACCAAAACCAAACTGGCCGTTGTATAGACCATCAACGAACCATTTGAAACCAACTGGCACTTCACAAAGTTCGCGACCTAAGTCAGCAACAACACGGTCAATCAATGCGCTTGATACCAGTGTCTTACCAACAGCAACGTCTTTACCCCAACCTTCACGGTTACGATATAGGTAATCAATACAAACCGCTAAGAAGTGGTTTGGATTCATCAAACCTTTAGGTGTCACGATACCGTGGCGATCGTAATCTGGGTCGTTACCAAACGCTAGAGCGTACTCGTCTTTAAGCGCCAGTAAGCCTGCCATTGCGTATGGAGAAGAACAGTCCATACGAACCACGCCATCTTTATCTAGAGACATGAATTGGAATGAAGGGTCAACCGCTTCACTTACCAGAGTAAGATCTAGATTGTACGCTTTACCAATTTGACGCCAGTAATCAATACCGCTGCCACCTAGTGGATCAACACCAATCTTGATGTTTGCTTTCTGGATCGCTTCCATATCCACAACGTTAACCAAATCAGCAACGTATGGCGCGACTAGGTCAACTTCTTTTACTAGCTCAGACTGTTTAGCCTGTGCGATAGGCGTACGCTTAACACCTTGCATTTGCTCAGCAATGATCACGTTCGCACGGTCTTCAATCGCTTGAGTCAGTTCAGCTTCAGCTGGGCCACCGTGTGTCGGGTTGTATTTAATACCGCCGTCTTGAGGTGGGTTATGTGAAGGCGTGATAACAATGCCGTCGGCTTTTTTATCATTCACTAGGTTGTGCGTAAGAATCGCGTGCGAGATACCAGGTGTTGGAGTAAAACCGTTGTTTTCTTGAATAATAACTTCAACACCGTTCGCTACAAGCACTTCGATAACCGTAGAGAACGCAGGCTCAGATAGAGCGTGAGTATCTTTACCTAAGAAAAGAGGGCCAGTTGTACCTTGCTCGGCACGAACTTCAGCAACCGCTTGTGCAATTGCTAGAATGTGGTTTTCGTTAAATGTTGATTTGTCTGCTGTACCGCGGTGACCTGAAGTACCGAAAAGTACTTTATGATCTGGGTTCGTAGCATCCGGTTGCTGTAAGAAATAGTTAGCAACTAAAGCCGGGATATTATGAAGATCTTCCTGCTGAGCTTTCTGCCCAGCACGAGGGTGCATAGCCATTTTCGACATCCTTATATATAAAATTTAAAAACAAAAAAACCTCATAATATCTTCTTATCCATGGATATTATGAGGTTTAAATCAGATTTCGTTAAATTGAACCTGTTACTTTTTCTATCAATTCTGCTTGGAAACTCATGCGACTCATAAGCTGCTCAACCATCTGTCTTTTTCGGCTTGTATTGTTATTAGTAATAACCCAAAAAGGACTTTGTGGAATAGCTTTAGGCTTAGTCGTGTTGCCGTTTGCTAGCAACGTCGCTTCGTTATCTGCAAAGTAAACGCGCTTACGGCCTTTTACTTGAGTTGCTTCTGAAAAGCTTAAAGGGTCGATTTTATGCAGTGTTGATAACACAAGCATGAAACGATCAATGGCTTTCTTTAGTGATGCAAACTCATCTGATATTAGTAGTGAGCGCATTTCTTTAACGCCATCGAACTTCTCTGGAGTAAAGCCTACCTCTTTGCTAACAACGATACCTTTTGGCTCAACGATCTCTTCGATCGGAGCCATGCCTTGGCTATCAACCTGTAACAAGCGGCGCAGAATATCTGAAGCGCTTTCGCCAATACGTTCTGTCTGACCCGCAATAAAACGGTATAGGTCCTCATCAACCTCAATTGTTTTCATTCGCTTTTCACAATCTCAATGTTTAAACTCTGGGGGATTATAGCGAGATCCGCGCGGATACTCTACGTCAAACCCACCATGAATAAGATAAAAATGTCAGTACAGCTCAACTATAAAATTGAAGGTGAGGGTCACACCATTGTTTTGATCCATGGATTATTCGGTAATCTGGACAACCTTGGCTTGCTCGCTAGGGATCTAAAAGCCGATCATAAGGTACTTAGTATCGATCTCCGCAACCACGGTCAATCCTTCCATAGTGACACTCATAACTATCAAGCGATGGCACAAGACGTGGCTCAACTGCTGCATGATCTTAAGTTAGAAGACGTCACTGTGATTGGTCACTCGATGGGTGGCAAAGTAGCAATGGCACTGACACAGCATCTTGCACTGCATAAATTGATTGTCTTGGATATGGCGCCAGTCGCGTACACTCAAAGTCGCCACGACAACGTATTCGCAGGCCTGCAAGCCGTGATAGAAGAAAAACCGACTTCACGCTCAGATGCACTTAAGGTTCTCGCAAAACATATCGAGATCGATGGCGTTCGCCAGTTTTTAACCAAATCTTTGTTCAAAACAGAGCAAGGCATCATGGAATGGCGCTTCAATGTTGCTTCGTTACTGAGCAACTACCCGCATATTATTGGTTGGGAACCGATCGAGAAAACCTCGGTCAAAACCTTGCTCATTAAAGGTGGGGATTCTGATTACCTCACCGCAGAACATCAAGCAGCCGTTCAGCAGCAATTTTCTAACGCAAAAGCGCATGTCATTGCCAACACGGGTCACTGGCTGCATGCTGAAAAACCAGCAGAAGTACTTAGAGCAATTAGAAAATTCATCGCTTAACTGCGCTTTTTCGTGCAGATAAATGAGAGCTGTGTAATTACTGCAGATTAACTTTATCTCACAACAGTGATATAGTGCGCCCAAGCAAAATTGGTATATAAGGTTCCCATGCTTTACGACTACATGAACATCATCGAATCTGTTGGTTTAGATCTCCTGTTTGCCGCGATTTTCTTTTTAATCGGTATGGCAATTAAGGACGTTCTCAAACAGGGAAATGTTCCTCCATTTGGTCGTCGCATCGTATGGTTAGTACTTTTCCTTGGCTGTGCGGGTTTTATCGCCAAAGGGATAATCCAACTAAGCTGGGAAGGAACTGGGATCTAACGATTCTCTTCCGAACTTTATTACACCGACAACAGACAAAATGAAAGGTAATGATTCTATGGCAAGTGTAGGTCTCTTCTTTGGTAGCGATACAGGTAACACTGAAGCTGTTGCTAAGATGATTCAAAAGCAATTGAGCAAACAGCTCGTTCACGTTCAAGACATTGCAAAAAGCAGCAAAGAAGATATCGATAACTTCGATCTACTGCTGCTTGGTATCCCTACGTGGTACTACGGCGAAGCACAATGTGATTGGGATGACTTTTTCCCAGAGCTAGAAGCTATTGATTTCTCAACTAAGCTTGTTGCTATCTTTGGTTGTGGCGACCAAGAAGATTACGCAGAATACTTCTGTGATGCTATGGGTACTATCCGTGACATCGTTGAAGCGAAAGGCGGTACTATCCTAGGTCACACATCAACTGAAGGCTACGAATTCGAAGCATCGAAAGGTTTAGTTGAAGGCGATGACAGCCAATTCGTTGGTCTATGTATCGATGAAGACCGTCAACCTGAGCTAACTGATGAGCGTGTATCTAACTGGGTTAAACAAATCCACGAAGAGATGTGCCTAGCAGAGCTAGAAGACTAATTCTCTAGTGGTTGTTAATTGTTACAATTAATAACCATTATGTAGATATGAAAAAACCTCCTTATAGGAGGTTTTTTGCTATTTAAAATCTATTAACTAGCACTCAGCTTCTAATGCTTCATCGTCATCTCTAAATTGCGGCTTCTTTCTTACATAGAGGGTGCGTTGAATTTCTGAAACCACATTACCCTGCTTATCTTTCACGTGGATAATAAATTCGGGGAAACACTTTTCACCGAGTTGCGTCTGACGATAGATATCGTCAAGCTGCCCTTGGCTTATCTCAAAATCTGCATACAAGTCCGATTGCCCCGGCTTGATGAAGTTAATGCTCGCTTCTTTATCCCAAACATAATATCGCTCACCTAAAATTCCCATTAACATCAATGAGTAAACGGGATCGGTAAGAGAAAAGATACTGCCGCCATATTGAGTACGATTGGCGTTCTTATTCCACCAGCGTAGCTTAAGTACTGTCTTAACAACCCTAAAGTCAGCGCTAATGTGGGCTATTCGAATACCCGCTCCCCAAAAGGGAGGCCAAATATTAAGAGCAAATTTTACAATGTTGGGTTTATATATTTTTGCGAGTTGCTTATTCATAACAACATTCCATGTTCATATCAGAAACACCGTCACCTTGACTGGTCGTACCTCCACTATAAGTGAGATACTTCCAATTTACAAAACAGATTGTGATGTCAGTAAGTAACCCTTTGAAGTTCGTGGTTTATTGTTATGCCTGACTAAACTATAATGGTATTAATATTGAATTCTGTTAATTGCTGCAGATCATCAACAGGAAAGTATATGTCAGACAATAATCAAGCGCTAAAAGATGCAGGTCTTAAAGTGACCCTTCCACGGCTCAAAATTTTAGAAGTATTACAACAGCCAGACTGCCAACATATTAGTGCTGAAGATTTATATAAGAAGCTGATCGACCTAGGTGAAGAAATCGGTCTTGCAACCGTTTATCGAGTACTTAACCAATTCGATGACGCTGGCATTGTAACTCGTCACCACTTCGAAGGCGGCAAGTCTGTATTTGAACTTTCTACACAGCACCACCACGACCACCTTGTATGTTTAGATTGTGGCGAAGTGATCGAATTCTCTGATGATCTTATCGAAGAAAGACAGAAAGAGATTGCTCAGCGTTACAACGTGCAACTAACAAACCACAGTTTGTACTTGTACGGCAAAAGCATTAGCGGAGATTGCAAAGGCAATCCAGACGCGCATAAAGCGAAAAAGTAATACAGAACGCTGGCTTAGGCCGGCGTTTTTTATATAGGGCTCCATAAAGTATCCATGAAAAGAATCCCGCTAGTTAAGGCTTTTACTTTAATTGAGATGTTGGTTGTTGTGGTGATTATCGCCGTACTTGCTGTTGTTGCCCTTCCCTGTTTTCTTAACATTCAAACCGATGGCCGTATCGCTCTGTTTGACGCTGCTCAATCTCAATTTCAAAGCGCGATCACGTTTGCTCACAGTAAATGGCTAGTCAGCGGCGGCGGCAACGCTGAAATGAATGACATGCCAGGTTTGGGGAAGACGCAGACGGCAATGCTCAATTGGACATAAATGACGTCGGCTACCCACTTGGCGTTGATAAAGGTAACCCTATGGGTCAGCCTTACAACATAGGTCAAGGTGATCAAGGGTGTGTGTCAATATGGAATGCCATTATGACAACCGACCTGACTGCTACCACAGACCCGAGCCAGTCCAACAATTTTGATTTTGTTACCCGCCGTCAAAACCATAGCTTTGTTGCCAAAGACGGTACTCCTCAAAACAAACTCGCGCTTTGCTACTACATCTACACTGGAGTCGATTTCGACAGCGATCCTGGAAATGCAGGTTATGTTTTCTGGTACAACTCACGCACGGGTGAAGTAACCCAACAAGACCCCAATAATCCCTAAAGCTCTGGCTCTAGTGCTTAAAACGCTAGTTGGTCACTAGAAGCGCCTTAGTAATCAAATTTAAGATACAAAAAAACCGGCTCTAAGCCGGTTTTTTATTGGGTCGTTTTTAACAAACTAAATACTCAAGCATTAAGCTTCAGTTTTACCCCAAGTATCACGTAGACCAACCGTACGGTTGAAGACTAGTGCATCTGCTTTAGAGTCTTTCGAATCCACACAGAAGTAGCCTGTACGTTCAAACTGGTACGCTTGCTCTGCAACACCTTCTGCTAGGCTAGGTTCAACAAAACCATTTAGCGTAACAAGTGATTCAGGGTTTAGCGTTGCAGCGAAGTCATCAGCAGCGGCTGGGTTTGGCACTGTGAATAGACGATCGTACAAACGAATCTCAGCAGGCAGCGCTTTATCAGCTGATACCCAGTGGATAACGCCTTTCACTTTGCGGCCATCTGCAGGGTTCTTACCCAATGTTTCATTGTCGTAAGAACAGAAGATAGTCGTAATGTTGCCTTCTGCATCTTTTTCGATACGTTCAGCTTTGATCACGTAAGCGCCACGTAGACGAACTTCTTTGCCTAGAACCAAACGCTTGTACTTTTTGTTTGCTTCTTCACGGAAGTCATCACGCTCAATCCAAACTTCACGTGTAAATGGTACTTCACGAGTGCCCATTTCTGGCTTGTTCGGGTGATTTGCAACCGTTAGCGTTTCTACTGTATCTGCTTCGTAGTTTTCGATGACGATCTTAACTGGATCCAGAACAGCCATTGCACGAGGTGCGTTTTCGTTCAGATCATCACGGATGCAAGATTCAAGTGAACCGAACTCAATCATGTTCTCTTGCTTAGTCACACCAATACGCTTACAGAATTCACGAATCGAGCTTGAAGTAAAACCACGACGACGTAGGCCAGAAATAGTAGGCATACGTGGGTCATCCCAACCTTGAACTAGGTTTTCAACCACAAGTTGGTTCAACTTACGCTTAGACATCACTGTGTATTCAAGATTCAGGCGGCTAAACTCGTACTGACGAGGTTGGCAGTCAATCGTGATGTTATCTAGAACCCAATCGTACAAACGACGGTTATCTTGGAATTCAAGCGTACAGATAGAGTGCGTAATACCTTCCAGCGCATCAGAGATACAGTGAGTAAAGTCGTACATTGGGTAAATGCACCACTTGTCAGCCGTTTGATGGTGGTGAGCAAAACGAACACGGTAGATAACAGGATCGCGCATAACCATGAACGAAGAGCTCATGTCGATCTTAGCACGTAGACACGCTTTACCTTCTTCGAAGCCACCGTCACGCATTTTTTCAAACAACGCTAGGTTCTCTTCAGGGCTGCGGTCACGGTATGGGCTCGCTTTACCTGGCTCTTTTAGCGTGCCACGGTACTCACGGATTTGATCAGGACTTAGCTCGTCAACATACGCTAAGCCTTTATTAATTAATTCCACAGCATAAGCGTAAAGCGTATCGAAGTAGTTTGATGAGTAACAAATATCACCAGACCATTCGAAGCCTAACCAGCTTACATCATTCTTAATTGACTCAACGTATTCAACGTCTTCTTTTTCAGGGTTTGTATCATCGAAACGAAGATTACATTGTCCCTGGTAGTCCTGAGCAATACCAAAGTTCAAGCAAATAGATTTAGCGTGACCAATGTGCAGGTAGCCATTTGGCTCCGGCGGAAAACGAGTATGCACGCTACTGTGTGTACCATCCGCTAAATCTTTATCAATAATTTGGCGAATGAAATTCGATGGACGAGCCTCAGCTTCACTCATCTATAGCACCTCTATGTATTTAGTATTGTCAGAGAAAGTTATCTTTCGTCCCCAAGAAAACGGTCGCTTATAGCGCCAGTCAAAGATAGAAAGATCATTGTTGCTAATCATCCACAATTCTTAGCCTTTGCACAATAAGAACCGTCCGTTAATTGCGATTATTTCTGCTATTCGATGAAGAATAGAACGAACCATGTTCGCTGGTCTTAAACTGCAGGCACAAAAAAGCCTCCCATGTGGGAGGCTTTCAATTTGACACTTACTTAAGAGTAACTTTACATCTTAATTAAGTACTTCCCTTACTATGGAAGTTTTACATCAGATAGGTCTTCACCTGCACCGATAGCTTTCATTTCGCCAGCTACGATTTCAGCTAGTGGGCCTAGGATAACCTGTAGGTTGTTTTCACCTAGTTTAACCACACCTTTAGCACCTAGTTTCTTAAGAACAACTTCATCTGCAACAGAGCGGTCTTTAAGAGTTAGACGTAGACGAGTGATACAAGCGTCGATTGAAGTTAGGTTGTCGTGACCACCTAGAGCTTTCAGGTATTGACGTGCAAGGTCGCCCTTTGGTGCGTCGCCAGCAGGAGCAGCAACAGCTTCGTCATCATCTTCACGACCTGGCGATTTCAAGTTGAAAGCGCGGATTGCGAAAGAGAAAGTGAAGAAGTATAGAGCACCGAAGCCAAGACCGATTAGTAGTAGTACGAATGGTTTAGTTGCTAGACCCCAGTTCAATACGAAGTCGATAAGACCAGCAGAGAAACCGAAACCGTGCAGAGTACCAAACATGTTAGCAACTACTAGAGACAGACCTGTAAATACAGCGTGCATTGCGTATAGAGCAGGAGCTAGGAATACGAACATGAATTCTAGCGGCTCTGTGATGCCTGTTAGGAATGAACAGAATGCAACTGAGAATAGTGCGCCACCAACTTGGCTACGTTTTTCAGCAGGAGCAGCTAGGTACATTGCAAGTGCAGCACCTGGTAGACCGAACATCATTACTGGGAAGAAACCGTTCATGAATACGCCAGCGCCTTTATCGCCGCCGAAGAAACGGTGTAGGTCGCCAGATTTAACAGTTTCAGTCACTTCTTTAACTACAGTAGTGATTTCTGGAGTTACAGAGTTCGCGAATGTGAATGTGTGCTCTTGGCCAACAACTAGAGTTTTAGCAAGTGCTGGGTCAACACAAAGTTGAGTGATGTTAGCGAATGCGCCTTGACCAGCAACGATGATTTCTTGACATGTACCCATACCGAACCAGAAGTATGAGTTCAATACGTGGTGTAGACCTACAGGGATAAGTGCACGGTTAAGAGTACCGTAAACGAATTGGCCGATAGCGCCAGACGTTGATACTGCATGAGCCAGTGCGTCTAGACCAGATTGAACACCAGGCCATACCACACCAGACACAGCACCTGCAACAAGTGCAAATAGACCGGCCATGATAGGTACTAAACGTTTACCCGCGAAGAAAGCCAGCCATTCTGGAAGGCGTGTCGCGTGGAAAGCGTTGTAAGAGTGACCTGCGATGATACCTGCGAAGATACCGCCGAAGAATGACATGTTAACGTCTGCGTTAATTGTCGTTGCTGTAGCAGTTAGTACGAAGTAAGCAACTGCACCAGCAAGACCCGCTGCGCCGTTACCGTCTTTAGAAAGACCAATCGCGATACCTAGACCAAAGAGCAATGGTAGGTTACCGAAGATAGCACCACCAGCTTGCGCCATGAATGGAATATCAAGTAGATCGCCTTGACCTAAACGTAAAAGAAGCGCCGCAATCGGAAGCGTTGCGATTGGTAGCATTAACGCCTTACCAAGCTTCTGTGCATATCCTAGAATATTCACCAGTTGTTTCCCCCTATAGGATTTTTTAGAATTCGTTTGAGAAACTTATTTTAGTCGCTCAATTTAGTCCTATTCAGTGTATTCAATTAATTTTGCTCCGCAAATTAAAACCTTACCAT
Source organism: Vibrio sp. OPT18 (assembly GCF_015163615.1). Taxonomy (NCBI): domain Bacteria; kingdom Pseudomonadati; phylum Pseudomonadota; class Gammaproteobacteria; order Vibrionales; family Vibrionaceae; genus Vibrio; species Vibrio sp. OPT18. Next base: position 30,311 of record NZ_JADDYK010000016.1, on the reverse strand, counting down.
TTGTGATCCTAATCACCAGTTTTTACCAAATCCAGAGGTTTTTGCTAGCGAGATCATAAAACTTATTTTATCATTCAAAAAAATGAACATTTATGGATAAAATCCAAATCTAATCATTAGGCAAAAAGATGGTAACTCCGGGCTTATAGAGCACCGTGAATAATCATTATTGATGAACCTAAATGTATAATAAAAATCAATTGTTTATATGTTTTTCAACAACTTAAATCGCTTTTCATTTTGAAGCCGTTTGCCCATAAAAGATAAATCGTTACGTAAATGATGCTCGCAAACTAAGTCCGCATTTAGGTAACGAACGAATTTAAAAGATCTCACGAAATAAGGATTAGCTGACTATGTACGCGCTAAGTAACTGTAAAATTTACACTGGTAGTGATGTTCTAACCGATCATGCTGTTGTAATCGAAAACGAACTGATCAAAAAAGTCTGTCCTATCTCCGAATTGCCAGAAGAAATCGAGGTTCGCGACCTAGACGGAGCAAACCTAAGCCCGGGTTTCATTGACCTACAACTGAATGGTTGTGGCGGTGTAATGCTTAACGATGAGATCACTGCAGAAACCATGCAGATCATGCACAAAGCAAACCTGAAATCTGGCTGTACTAGCTTCCTGCCAACGCTTATCACCTCTTCAGACGAAGATATGCGTGCGGTTATTACGGCAGCTCGTGAATACCACAACCAGTACCAAAACCAATCTTTAGGTCTGCACCTTGAAGGCCCTTATCTGAACGTTGCGAAAAAAGGTATCCATAGCGTCGATCACATTCGTAAATCTGACAACGAAATGATTGAGCTTATCTGTGAGAACCGTGACCTTGTTGCAAAAGTAACATTGGCTCCAGAGCTTAACGACCCTGAACACATCGAACGCCTGCACAAAGCTGGCGTTGTCGTTTCTATCGGCCACACCAACGCAACTTACGCAGAAGCGCGTCAAGGTTTCGAATCTGGTATCACGTTCGCCACTCACCTGTTCAATGCAATGACGCCGATGGTTGGTCGTGAGCCTGGCGTTGTTGGCGCGATTTACGATACGCCTGAGGTTTACGCTGGCATTATTGCCGACGGCTTCCACGTTGATTACGCAAACATCAGAATTGCGCATAAAATCAAGGGAGAAAAGTTGGTATTAGTGACGGATGCCACAGCTCCTGCAGGTGCTGACATGGAATACTTTATTTTTGTCGGTAAGAAAGTATATTACCGTGATGGTAAGTGTGTTGATGAAAACGGCACACTGGGCGGCTCAGCTCTGACTATGATTGAAGCAGTTCAGAATACAGTTGAGCACGCTGGTATCGCTTTAGACGAAGCTCTTCGCATGGCTACGCTATACCCAGCTGCGGCTATCGGTGTAGAAAGCAAGCTAGGTCGAATCAAAAAAGGCATGGTTGCAAACCTAGCTGTATTTGACCGAGACTTTAACGTTAAAGCGACTGTTGTTAACGGACAATACGAGCACAATTAAGTATGAATGGCGGACAAATAGGTAACGTAGACTTAGTTAAACAACTAAACAGTGCGGCGGTATACCGACTTATAGACCAACAAGGGCCTATCAGTCGTATACAAGTGGCTGATGTAAGCCAACTCGCACCGGCAAGTGTTACAAAAATTACCCGCCAACTTTTAGAGCGCGGCCTAATTAAAGAGGTTGCGCAGCAAGCGTCTACTGGCGGTAGACGCGCTATCTCCCTAACCACAGAAGTAGAACCTTTTCATTCTGTCGCTGTGCGTTTAGGTCGAGACTACATTCAAATAAGCCTTCATGACCTTGGCGGTCGTGAGTTGGCTTTCCAACAGCAAGACCTGAATTATTCAGACCAGTCAGACCTTACCCAAGGCTTGGTTAATAATTTGAAGGCTTTCATTGCTGAACACCAACCAAAGATCGATCAGCTGATTGCTATTGGTGTCACACTTCCAGGCTTGGTTAACCCAACGACAGGTGTTGTTGAGTACATGCCAAACACGGATATCGATAACCTGGCTTTAAGTGACATTATTCGCGACACATTCCATGTCGCTTGTTTTGTGGGTAACGATGTTCGCGGAATGGCGCTTGCAGAGCACTACTTCGGTGCAAGTAAAGACAGCCAAGACTCTATTTTAGTGAGTGTTCACCGTGGTACCGGCGCAGGTATTATCGTAAATGGTCAGGTTTTCTTAGGTCATAACCGTAACGTGGGTGAAATTGGTCATATCCAAATTGATCCGCTCGGCGAGCAATGCCAATGCGGTAACTTCGGCTGTCTTGAAACCGTAGCGGCAAACCCAGCGATCGTTGAACGAGTGCAAAAACTGATTAAGCAAGGCTATGAGTCTTCTTTAACAGAGCTTGAGCATATTACGATTCAAGACGTTTGTGACCACGCGATTAATGGTGATGAGCTAGCCAAGCAAAGCTTAGTTCGAGTAGGTAACCAGTTAGGTAAGGCTATCGCGATGACGATTAACTTATTTAACCCTCAGAAAGTTATCATTGCTGGCGATATTACCAAGGCACAAGAGATTGTTTTCCCTGCAATTAAGCGCAATGTAGAGAATCAGTCGTTAACGACTTTCCATAGCGGCCTGCCTATTGTAGCATCACAGATCGATAAACATCCTACGATGGGAGCTTTTGCTATGATTAAGCGCGCCATGCTCAACGGTGTGTTACTGCAGAAGCTACTTGAAGATTAAAGAACAATAATTTTGATTTTCCGCGGGCCGTGTTTGTATGAACACGGCCCGTTTTTTTAAGCTAGGGAACTACAACAACAAGTTATGGAACTTATATTAATATCCACTGCGTTTATCGCAGGATTTATTGCTTTAAAATGTCAACTTCCTCCATTAGTTGGATTTTTGGTCGCAGGTTTCGGGCTCTTTGCCCTAGGCTTTGAAACTAATGACACCATCATTACCTTGGCTGACCTTGGTGTCACCCTGCTCCTATTTACTATTGGCTTAAAGCTCGACATCAAAACCTTGCTCTCTAAGGAGATCTGGGCTGGCGCAACAATCCACAACCTTTTATCTACTCTGTTTTTTGCGGTCGCCCTATTTGGTTTTAAGTTCCTAGGTATTTCATCTCTGGCAGCCATGTCGATGGAACAGATCGTTCTACTCGGGTTTGCCCTTTCATTCTCTAGTACTGTATTCGCGGTTAAATCTCTACAAGATAAAGGCGAGATGAATGCGACCTATGGCACGCTAGCGATCGGTATTCTGGTGATGCAGGATATCTTCGCCGTGGTCTTTTTGACCGTATCGACAGGCAAGATTCCAGAGTGGTATGCCATCGCACTCTTTGCGTTGCCATTCTTTCGCCCGTTGTTCTACAAGATCCTCGATTGGGTGGGACACGGTGAAATGTTGGTGCTGTTCGGCATCTTCTTCGCATTAGTTGTTGGTGCTGGCTTGTTCCAGTTTGTAGGTGTAAAGCCAGACTTAGGCGCTCTTATCTTGGGTATGTTGCTCGCTGGTCATCCAAAAGCTTCAGAGCTGTCGAAGTCGCTGTTTAACCTCAAAGAGCTTTTCCTCGTCTGCTTCTTCTTGAATATTGGCTTGTCTGAACAGCCGACCATTCAAGGCTTTATGCTTGCTATCTTGTTCTTGTTGTTACTGCCAGTAAAAGGCATTTTGTACTTCTTGGTGCTCAACCGATTCAAGTTCCGTGTTCGAACGTCCCTACTCGCGTCTCTATCACTGTTTAACTACAGTGAATTTGGCCTTATCGTCGGCGGTCTTGCCTTTAAGATGGGTTGGATGTCTGGTGACATTTTGGTAGCTGTGGCGATTGCAGTTTCACTATCCTTCTTAATCGCTGCACCTCTCAATAAAGCGGGTCACAAGCTTTATCAACAATCCGGACGTTGGTTAAAAGAACATGCGGCAGAGAAACTTCATCAACGTGATAAGCGAATTGACCCGGGTCGGGCTCAAGTACTAATTCTTGGTATGGGACGAATTGGTACTGGTGCTTATGACGAATTACGTTCTCGCTATGGCAAAGTCAGCCTAGGTGTCGAAGTTCGTGAAGAAGCCGCGCACAACCACAGAAGCCATGGCAGAAACGTGATTTCTGGCGACGCGACTGACCCAGATTTCTGGGAGCGAATTTTAGATACAGCAAACGTAAAACTGGTGATTTTGGCAATGCCTCACCACCAAGGTAATCAAACCGCTTTAGAACAATTAAAATCACGTAACTTTAAAGGCCAAATTGCGGCTATTGCTGAATATCCCGATCAACTCGAAACACTGAAAGAGAATGGCGTTGATGCGGCATTTAACATTTACAGCGAGGCTGGTAGTGGTTTTGCTCGCCACGTTTGCGAACAGTTAAATCCAAATATCAATAAAATCTAGTATTAGACGGTGTTCAACTAAACCTCTCAAAATTGCCTATTTTTCGCACTTTTGAGAGGTTTTTGTTTAAAAAACCAACCGCAATTAAACACCACACACCAAAACCACATAAAAATTAGATAATTTCTAACAGATCACCCTTTATATTATTTTTTTGCTCACATCCGGTTGCTTTTTTTAGCCAGAATGGCAAATTGAATGCAGTTGATTTGGAAATTATTTAAAAGGAAGTTCTATGTGTTCAGTATTTGGCATTCTCGACATTAAAAGTGATGCCGCAGCACTTCGCCCTATTGCTTTAGAAATGTCTAAGAAGCTTCGTCACCGTGGTCCAGACTGGTCTGGTATCTATGCTGGTGAAAAAGCGATCCTTGCTCATGAACGTCTTGCTATTGTTGGCTTGAACAGCGGTGCTCAACCACTATACAGCCAAGACAAAAAGCACATTCTTGCAGTAAACGGTGAAATTTATAACCACAAAGAACTTCGCGCACGCTACGAAGATAAGTACCAGTTCCAGACTGATTCTGACTGTGAAGTTATCCTAGCGCTATACCAAGAGATGGGTGCAGACCTTCTAGAAGAGCTTAACGGTATTTTCGCCTTCGTTTTATACGACGAAGAGAAAGACGAGTACCTAGTGGGCCGCGACCATATTGGTATTATCCCGCTTTACCAAGGTTACGATGAGCACGGTAACTACTACGTGGCTTCAGAGATGAAAGCATTGGTTGAAGTTTGTAAGACGATCAGTGAATTCCCTCCTGGTAGCTTCTACTCTTCGAAAGATGCTGAACCTCAACGCTACTACATCCGCGATTGGAACGAGTACGCTGCGGTACAAGGCAACAGCACAAGCAAAGAAGAACTGACTGAAGCGCTAGAAGCAGCGGTTAAACGTCAACTAATGACTGACGTTCCTTACGGTGTACTTCTATCTGGTGGCCTTGATTCATCAATTACTTCAGCCGTCGCAAAGCGCTTTGCTGCAATGCGTATCGAAGATGATGAGCAATCTGAAGCTTGGTGGCCACAACTGCACTCATTCGCTGTTGGCCTTGAAGGCGCACCAGATCTTATCGCTGCTCGTGAAGTTGCGGACAAGATCGGTACTGTGCACCACGAGATGACTTACACCATTCAGGAAGGCTTAGATGCCATCCGTGATGTTATCTACCACATCGAGACTTACGATGTAACGACGATTCGTGCATCAACGCCAATGTACTTACTTGCTCGTAAGATCAAAGCAATGGGCATCAAAATGGTACTGTCTGGTGAAGGTGCTGATGAGATCTTTGGTGGTTACCTGTATTTCCATAAAGCGCCAAACGCGAAAGAGTTCCACGAAGAGACAGTACGTAAACTGCTTGCTCTAAGCATGTTCGACTGTGCTCGTGCAAACAAATCGCTAGCGGCATGGGGTGTTGAAGGCCGTGTACCATTCTTGGATAAAGAGTTCATCGATGTCGCAATGCGTCTGAACCCTGAAGATAAGATGTGTGGTAACGGTAAGATGGAGAAACACATCCTGCGTGAGTGTTTTGAAGACTACCTACCAGATTCAATCGCATGGCGTCAAAAAGAGCAGTTCTCTGATGGTGTTGGCTACGATTGGATTGATACATTGAAAGCAACGGCTGAAGCAAAAGTAACGGATCAACAAATGGAAGCTGCTAAGTTCCGTTTCCCTTACAACACGCCAACAACCAAAGAAGGTTATGCTTACCGTGAAATCTTTGAGGAGCTCTTCCCTCTAGAATCAGCGGCAGAATGTGTTCCTGGTGGTCCTTCAGTGGCTTGTTCATCAGCGAAAGCGATTGAGTGGGATGAGTCATTCAAAAACTGTGTCGACCCATCAGGCCGTGCAGTACAAGCCGTTCACAACGATGCTTACAACGCTTAGAGCGTTTTGAACAAATCCTAAAGACTAAAAAAGGCGCATTATGCGCCTTTTGTTTTAAGCCTATTTTTTATTACTGCAGTTATGCGCGAGCTTGTAGTGCTTCGTTCTCAATACTGATTGGAACGACTTGGCTGATCATTTTCACCAGCATAATCGATCGAGCCTCACCGTCTTTCTGATCGAAAATAGCTTCAACCCCAGCAAACTGGCCACTCTGAATCTTAACTACCTGCCCGGATTCAAACTCAACACAACAATCTTCCACTTCGTTACTGCAGCACTTCTCAAACTCTTTGAGTTCAAACACCAAGTCTCCTTGGACCTCGTGCGGCCGTGCACCGAACTTAATAAAGTCCACAACACCACGTGTTGAACGAACAGTCGTGAAACTAGGGCCTTGCTCATAGTCAAAGCGTACAAAAATGTAAGACGGAAACAGCGGTTCTTTGACCTGCTTTTCTTTCCCTCTCACCACCTTTTTGACTTCTATTTGAGGGTAAAAGCACTCTACCCCTTGATTCTCTAAGTGCTGCTGGGCGCGTTTTTGATCACCACGCTTACAGTAAAGCAAATACCAACGTTTCATTTAACTAGCCATTTTATATTTTTGGATATTTTACCACATGCCTAAAACGGTTGAATCGCCATTAATAAAATGAATCGTCGCGAACGAAAAATAATGCGTAGCAGACCAATTTATCAACAAAAAGTTATAGGTGTCGAAAGTGGTTAAGCATTGTACAGGGATAATTTAGAGATCAAAAGGCTCATTGTTGTAAGCATATGTACGCCCCAATTAATGAGAATACCATTCTATTTAAATTCAAAACGATACACCAGAGCAATATATCTAAACATCTTTATTCGACATGGCTTTAAAGAAGGTTATTAACCAACCAGCTCAAATCTGGAAAATTAGTTTGCAGCACATCTAAAATGGGCAACATTAAAAGTAAAGATCTTTAATATCAGCACCTTAGCTAAACCAAGTTGTCGTGACCATAAAATACGTCTATTGCAGACTTTTATCCCACTGTGTATACATGAATGACTATAAAATCTTTTAATACCTAAAATTAGTAAAACTTATGCCAAGCAACCACAACATCTTTGGCCACCCTAGAGGCCTATTTCTACTTTTTAGCACAGAGCTATGGGAACGTTTCTCTTACTATGCGATGCGTGCCATCCTTGTCTTATTTTTGACTGACACTACCCTCAACGGTGGACTGGGTTGGTCAACAAAAGACGCACTCGATCTCTACGGTATTTACACCGGTTTAGTCTACATCACACCATTAATTGGTGGCTGGATTGCCGATAACTACCTAGGTCAGCGTAAATCAATTCTGATTGGCGGTGTATTAATGGCTCTTGGCCAATTTACACTGGCTCTACCTAACGGCTTCATCGGTTTAGACCAAGTGAACGCGCTGTACCTTGGTTTAGCACTGCTAATCAGTGGTAACGGTATGTTTAAACCGAACATCTCAACCATGGTTGGCGACCTGTACCAAGAAGGCGATAACCGCCGTGACGGTGCTTTCACCATTTTCTACATGGGCATCAACTTAGGTGCGCTGCTTGGTGGCTTAATTTCAGGCGCTGCTGTCGATTCATTCGGTTGGAAAGCAGGTTTCCTAGCCGCTGGTATTGGTATGGTTATTAGCTTAATCATGCAAATGACAATGGCTCAGTCTTGGTTAGGCAACATCGGTTCTGTGCCTGCAGCTGCACGAGCGAAAGCACTGAACAAATCTAAAGAAAAAGCGCCACTGACCAAAGAAGAGTTCGACAGACTAAAAGTGATTCTTATCATGGGTCTGTTCGTGATTGTTTTCTGGGCGGGCTTTGAACAAGCTGGCGGCCTAATGAACATCTACACTCAACAATATACTGACCGTATGATTGGTGGCTTTGAAGTTCCTGCTGCGTGGTTCCAATCTTTGAATCCATTCTTCATCATTACACTTGCTCCAATCATTGCTGCGTTCTGGGTGAAACTGGGTAAGCGTGAACCCAACTCTCCTGTTAAGTTTGCAATGGCATTGTTCTTCTTAGCTCTGGGCTTTGTGTGCATGATGGGCGCGGTAATGGAGCAAGGCGGCGACCTAACAGTGAAAACATCAATGCTATGGCTAGTCGGTGCTTTCTTCTTCCATACCCTTGGTGAGCTTTGTCTATCTCCTATTGGCCTGTCGTTGGTCACTAAGTTAGCTCCGCTTCGCCTAGCATCATTGATGATGGGTGCATGGTTTGGCTTCAATGCGGTGGCAAACTACGTGGCAGGCCTGGTTGGTTCTCACGTTGGTGAGCTTGGTGCTATGTCTATCTTCAGTGGTATTGCTATCACAGCAACGGTGAGTGGCATATTACTGCTGCTTTGTGCTGGTAAGCTTGTGTCATGGATGCATGGCGTAGAAACCAACATGACGCTTGAAGCAGAGCCAAAAGCTAAGCAAGCAACAGAAACATCTGCGGCTTAACTCTCCAGCTGTTTCGATACAAAATATCCTGATCAAAAAGGGCTGCTCAATGAGCCGCCCTTTTGTTATTTGTATGATATGGCTTAATGTTAAGGATAAGCCATAATCAAGGCTCAGCAGCTGTTAGCGAAATAGAGCGACTAACTCTGCCATCATATCGATGTGTGAGTCTCTGTCGTTCAGACACATAATGTAGCTAAAGTCCGAACCACCAGCGTCAATGAAAGTCTCTTTACACTGGTCTGAAATCTCTTCCAACGTTTCCAAACAGTCAACCGAAAAGGCAGGTGCCATGATATCGATCTTCTTGATGCCTTTACTTGGCAGTGATTCAAGTGTCTCGTCAGTGTATGGCTTCAACCACTCTTCTCGACCAAATCGCGATTGGTATGTCATGGTGATATCGTCTGCTGATAAACCTAGCTCTGCCGCAAGCAGCTTTGTTGTCGCTTCACAATGCTGAGGGTAGATATCGCCTTCATCAGCCAGTCGCTTCGGAATACCGTGGAAAGAACACACTAAATGATCGGCTCTGCCATTTTTATCCCAATGACTGCGGACGCTTTCAGCCAATGCTTTTGCATAGCTTGGGTGCGCGTAATAGTCGCGAATAAAGCGATAGCTCGGGATAACTGGCATCTGCTTAAAGGCTTTGGTTAAACCATCAGAAACCGCCGCTGTGGTTGTGCCAGAGTACTGCGGATATAAAGGCAGTACGATGATGTCCTCAACGCCCTGCTCCATCAGTTGCTCAACACCAGTCTTGAGGCTTGGGTTGCCATAGGTCATACCCAGTGCAACAGGCATCTCTAGCTTCTTCTGGAGCTTTTCAGCTTGTCTTTGAGAGTACACAAGCAGTGGTGAGCCTTCATCCATCCAGACAGACTGATACAGCTTAGCAACTTTAGGCGAGCGAATCGGTAAAATCACGCCATGTAATATAGGACACCAAAGCCAACGCGTTAGGTTTACAACTCGCTTGTCGTGTAAGAACTCACTCAAAAATCGACGAACGCCAGCTGGGGTCGCCGAATCTGGAGTTCCTAAGTTCACCAGTAAAACGCCCTGCTTTTTATTATTTTCCATAGATACCTGAGACCAATATGTGATTTTCTGGAAAGTAATATACTAATCTGCATAAGTTTAAGATCATTGCGCCCCAATGAAAGTCTGAATAATCATTCTTCATATGAGATACACAACATCCACTCTCAATTGCTAGCCACTGCCATCGGGTCTGAACCGTTCTGAATCATGTGCAATCAAATTATCTAGATTGGTATCGTACTAAAAATTGAAACAAAAAAAGCGACCCTTAAGGTCGCTTCCAATATATCAAATTCTAAAACTGGCTGTTAGCCAATTATGCTAGTGCTTTCTCAAGTTCTGCACTAACGTCAGCAACTTGCTTAGTACCGTCAAACTTAAGGTACTGAGTGTTACCTGCTTCAGCTTCTTTACCGTAGTAAGAGATAAGCGGAGCTGTTTGATCGTGGTATACGCCTAGACGTGCACGAACTGTTTCTTCTTTGTCGTCATCACGTACAACTAGCTCTTCGCCAGTTACGTCATCTTTACCTTCTTCTTTAGGCGGGTTGTACACAGTGTGGTATGTACGGCCTGAAGGAAGGTGAGCACGACGACCAGCCATACGCTCAACAATCACATCGTCAGCTACGTCGAATTCAACAACGTAATCAACAGCGATGCCCATTTCTTTTAGGCCATCAGCTTGTGGGATTGTGCGTGGGAAACCGTCTAGTAGGAAACCTTTATCACAGTCATCTTGAGCGATACGCTCTTTGATAAGACCAAGGATAATTTCATCAGAAACTAGCTGACCAGCGTCGATTACTGATTTTGCTTGCTTACCAAGCTCAGTACCCGCTTTGATAGCAGCACGTAGCATGTCACCAGTTGAAATTTGAGGGATACCAAATTTGTTCATGATGAAGTTAGCTTGAGTACCTTTACCCGCGCCAGGAGCACCTAGAAGAATGATGCGCATGTTTAATCCTCTTATAAAATTATGATTTATACCGAAGCTCACTATCCCTCCATTCTTGCTCATTTTTAGGATGAACAGAAAGCGTTAAGTAACCATTGAGGCTAAGCAAAACTGTGAACAGAAGCAAAACGGTAAGTTTCGGTATAACGTTTAAAAATCATACAACTGGAGATAGTCGCTTCTTAGCCCCAGCTGATTAGGTCGAGCATTCTATCACATTAATATTCAATTTGGCTGAATTTACGACTAAAGAATGCATCGACAACATTTGTTGTGACGATAACGGTGACGTTGACCACGTTAGGTCAATTTTCAACGACGTTCATAAAAAAAGCCCGCATTTGCGAGCTTTTTATTACAATTGTTGGCTTAACCTAAAGTCGAAAGACTAACGCTTTGTTAGTAGCTCGTTGATTGCACCCAAGAATTGTGACGGATCTTCCATTGAGCCTTTTTCAGCTAGCATAGCCTGGCCAAGGAGTAACTCAACCCAACGGCCGAACGCTTGCTCATCGGCTTCATCAGCCATCTGTTTCACAAGTGCGTGCTCAGGGTTAATCTCAAAGATGTACTTAACTTCCGGTGCCGCTTGACCCGCAGCTTCAAGAAGCTTCGCCATTTGCGTGCCCATTTCGAAGTCGTCAGTCACGACAACCGCAGGTGTTGTTGCTAGCTTGAAGGTCGTACGAACTTCTTTAACACGACCACCTAGGTAAGATTGAGTGCGCTCTACAACAGATTTGAACTCTTCTTCAGTCTCTTTCTGCTTCTCTTTCTCTTCTTCACCTTCAAACTTGCTTAGATCTAAGCCCGCTTTAGTGATCGATTGGAACTGTTTACCGGCGAAGTCAGTCAGGTAGTTCATTACGTACTCATCAATACGATCGTACATTAGAACCACTTCAATACCTTTAGCTTTGAACTGCTCCAAGTGTGGGCTGTTCTTAGCGGCAGCGTAGCTATCTGCTGTTAGGTAGTAAATCTTATCTTGGCCTTCTTTCATGCGCTCAACGTAAGATTCTAGGCTGATAGTTTGTTCAGCAGAATCCACTTCCGTTGACGAGAAACGAAGTAGACCAGCGATCTTCTCTTTGTTCGCCATGTCTTCAGCTGGGCCTTCTTTCAATACTAGGCCGAACTCTTTCCAAAACTCTAGGTACTTATCATTGTCATTCTTCGCCATGCGCTCAAGCATAGTCAGTACACGCTTGGTACATGCGCCACGAAGAGACTGAGTTACCTTGTTGTCTTGCAGGATTTCACGAGACACGTTCAGTGGTAGATCGTTTGAGTCAATCAAGCCGCGAACGAAACGCATGTAAGATGGCATGAACTGCTCTGCATCATCCATGATGAATACACGCTGCACATAAAGCTTCAAGCCGCTCTTGTGGTCACGGTTCATCATGTCCCAAGGTGCTTTCGCTGGGATGTAAAGCAGGCTTGTGTAGTCGTTCTTACCTTCAACTTTGTTGTGGCTCCAGGTTAGAGGATCAGCAAAGTCGTGAGATACGTGCTTGTAAAACTCTTGGTACTCTTCTTTCTCGATATCAGACTTGTTACGAGTCCAAAGCGCTTGCGCCTTGTTGATCTGCTCCCAATGCTTCTCTTCGGTATCTTTACCTTCGTCATCTTTCACTGCTGTGAAGATAGAAACAGGAATGCCGATGTGGTCAGAATATTTACCAATCACTTCACGCAGACGCCACTCATTTAAGAACTCTTTACCGTCTTCACGCATATGAAGAATGATGTCAGTACCACGAGACTCTTTAGTGATGTCTTCGATTGTGTAATCGCCTTCACCTGCAGAGTGCCACTGAACAGCTTCATTGTTCGGCAGGCCAGCTGCACGTGTGCGAACCGTTACCGCGTCTGCAACGATGAATGCAGAATAGAAACCCACACCAAATTGACCAATCAGTTGAGAATCTTTGCTTTGGTCTTCAGACAGCTTTGAGAAAAAGTCTGCAGTGCCTGACTTAGCAATCGTACCTAAATGCTCAATAACGTTGTCACGGCTCATACCGATACCGTTATCAGAAATGGTTAACGTGTTTGCTTCCGCGTTGAATGAAAGTTTTACACCTAGATCTGCATCACCTTGGTAAAGGTCACCGTTCGATAGAGCTTGAAAACGAAGCTTATCAGCCGCGTCAGATGCGTTAGAGATCAGCTCACGTAGAAAGATTTCTTTATTTGAATACAGTGAGTGAATCATTAGATGAAGTAGTTGTTTTACTTCAGATTGAAAGCCACGAGTCTCTTTATTTTGCGTTGCCGTTTCGCTCATTTTTACTCCAAAACATCTATACTTTATGTTGAATAACCATAGGGGCGTAACACTTGATGCCACTCTTCTGTTCATTAACATGAGGATGACAAATGTAAATTCAAGGTCAAAAATCATAAAAACACTGTTTTTTTGATCTGTTTTTATTATCCTTGAGTCTGATAAATATAAAAGAACATAAAAGAAGCCATGATTTGGTGAAGAATTAACGGAACTTCACCTGAGATTTGTCTATTTCGCACCCAAAACAACCCAAAATAGAAGAATTCAATGAGCAATATCGGCACAAAGTTTATTCTCGCACAGCGGTTCGTATTCGACCCAAACAGCAATTCACTTGTTGATCAAATGAGCGACGGTGAAGTCGTACGTCTTGGTAGCAATGAAAGCCGCATTCTCCTGATGCTGTCAGAAAGACCCAATGAAGTTATCACTCGCAATGAGTTGCACGAGTATGTTTGGCGAGACCAAGGTTTTGAGGTGGATGACTCAAGCTTGACACAAGCCGTATCGACGCTAAGAAAAATGCTCAAAGACTCGACTAAATCTCCTGAATTCGTAAAGACAGTACCTAAGCGCGGTTACCAATTTATTGCGACCGTTGAGCGCTCTGCCCCACTATCATCAAATGATCAGCCAGTAGCCGCTGAAATTGCAGAAAATGACGTAGAGCCTATCCTAACGTTTGCAACGCCTGCAGCGACTGAAGAAGCGATCACGGAATCGGTTGAACCTGAGCCAATTGCAAAAGTTCAAGAGAACAAGGTAGAAGTAGAACCAGTAACAGCCCCTGTTGTGGCTCCGACTAAAAGCACCAATAAATGGCTAACATTTTGGTTGCTGCTTGCCGCTTTCATCATGCCGATTCTCGTTTTAACGTTTACCAACCCGGCAGAGTCCGAGTTCAAAACATTAACTGAAGTCGATGGCGTAAAGGTTCAATCACCGGTAAACCACCCAGACCTCAGCAGTTGGCTGCCAGCGATAGAGAAGTGTGTATTACGTTACAACACGAATCACACTGGCATGCTAAAGCCGACTGAAGTGATTGCAACAGGTGGACAAACCAACAACCTTGCCCTCAACTACATTCACCCGCAAGATTACTCGAGCGAAAATGTAACTCTAAGAATTTACGCAAATCAGTCGGATCTAAACGACATTTGTAACGGTGGTCAGTAACATGAAATTAAAAGTATCGATTATTTTATTGGTTCTATCTGCATTCTTGAGTGGTTGGTTATATTGGGGCAGCGATGCAAAAGTAGAGCGCTTGCTCACTCAGCATGAGTGGCAGTCGAAAATGGTGACGCTGATTAGCGATAACAAGCAAGCTGACTCAATCGGCCCGCTTCGTAGAGTTGAACTATCATCGAATGCGAAATACCTACCAAATGGTACATATTTAAGAATGTCAGTGGTTAGACTTTACGGTAATCAAACTGAGCCTGCGAATGTCATCAACATCTCTGAAACGGGTCAGTGGGATATTAACGATAACTACTTACTGGTTTCGCCAACGGAGTTTAAAGATGTGACTTCGGCTCAGCGCCAAGACTTTTCAGAAGAACAGCTAGAGCTGATCACTCAAGTCATTAAGATGGACGCAGAGCAAAGCCGCCGCATAGATATTGTTAACCCGAAAGCACTGCTACTGACTAGCTTAAATCATGGTTCTACCGTATTGTTTTCAAACTAAGATTGGATCGCTATTTACTGTTTATGAATAGCTGAATACCATGAAACGGAAAACCAATAGAAAAAGGGGCATGAAGCCCCTTTTTGTTATCTGAAGCTAACAAATGAAGACTCTATGGATTGGATAAACTCACTAGCTCTGTTCTTTGGCTCTTTAATCGCCAATACCCTAGCCTCCTTATCGGGTGGCGGAGCAGGACTCCTGCAATTCCCACTGCTTATATTTCTTGGCTTACCCTTTTCAGTCGCTTTAGCCACTCACAAAGTCGCCAGTGTCGCATTAGGTTTGGGCGCCGCGTATACCCACATTAAAGGCGGAACTCTGAATTGGAAGCTTTGCTGTTACTTGATTATTGTCGGCAGCATTGGCGTGGTCATTGGCGCGAATATTGTGCTACTGATTCCCGACAATATTGCACAGAAACTGCTTGGGGCAATGATCTTAGCGCTAGGCGTCTACTCTCGACTAAAGAAACAACTAGGCCAAGAGGAACACCTGAAAAACCGCAATACCCGAGGGTGGATCATCGGTGGCTTTGGTCTGGCACTGATCGGCGTTATTAACGGCTCACTGACCGCAGGTTCAGGGCTATTGGTGACCTTGTTTCTCGTTCGGTGGTTTGGCTTCAC
Organism: Vibrio sp. OPT18; assembly: GCF_015163615.1. Lineage (NCBI taxonomy): Bacteria > Pseudomonadati > Pseudomonadota > Gammaproteobacteria > Vibrionales > Vibrionaceae > Vibrio > Vibrio sp. OPT18. The sequence goes on along the minus strand of NZ_JADDYK010000016.1, from coordinate 14,909 downwards.
ATACAAACAGGCGGTTGCACTCACCATGATATGCGTGGGTTTGTTCTGGAATGGTATTGGTGGGTTCGCCATCGTTCAAGCGGGAGCCCCCGTCTACTGGTTATGGCTACCAATATTGTTGGCAAGTTCATTTTTAGGTGGCAGTTTAGGAGCCTATCTAGCCAACCGTTCAAGCAATCAGCTCGTCAAAACCGCTTTTGAAATATTGACGTTTGCCGTTGGCATTAAACTACTGATATAGAATTTAAAAGGATTAACCATGAAGACGGAACAACCCAATCTGGCGCCAGCGAAAGAAACAGCAGCAAAAGCCACAATCGCCATACACTATTGCCGTCAATGCAATTGGATGCTTCGCTCTAGTTGGTTATGCCAAGAGCTACTGCATACCTTCAGCGAAGAAATTGAACGAGTGAGCTTACACCCAGACACCGGAGGCAGGTTCGAAATCTTTTGTAATGGTGTGCAGATTTGGGAAAGAAAAGCAGATGACGGTTTTCCAGAGGCGAAAGTTCTGAAGCAAAGAGTGCGAAACATCATTGCTCCAGACAGAGATCTCGGCCACGTGGACTCAAAATAAGCCTTTCACAGCCGACCCAATGATTTAAAGCTGGCCACTCACCAGAACATCACCTTCAAGGCTAATGACTTTGAAGGTATTGTTTTCATAGATGCCATAGCTCGCCGCATGTCCTTCTCGTGGGAATGTCACCGAGCTAGGGTTAAAGATAAAGATGTCATCTTGGTATTCAGCGACAGGAATATGGGTATGGCCGTGGGCAATAATATCGCCCGCCTTCAGCGCAGGGCGTTTATTGGTGTTGTACAAATGGCCATGGGTTAGGAAGATACGTTGGCCTGATTCTAATAGCACCCACGAGTAATCCATCATCATTGGAAAAGACAACAACATCTGATCCACTTCGCTATCGCAGTTACCACGAACAGCAATGATCTCTTGAGAAAACGCATTCAACTTATCTGCAACCGCCGGCGGGTTATACCCTTCTGGGATCGGGTTTCTTGGTCCATGATTCAGAATGTCACCCAATAGAACTAAATATTGCGCACCAGACGCTTGGTAGAGTTCTAATACCTTTTCTGTTGCTGGCAGCGAACCGTGTAGGTCTGAAGCAAAAAATAATTTCACACGTACTTCTCCATAAAATTTATGAGCCTATTGTACGTATCTAAATGCTACACGTCATCTCTCGCCATACCGTTGATCACGATATTATTGTAACTAACCATACCGACTATCTTGTTATCACGAACTACTGGCGCACGACTGATACCAAAGCGTTCAAACAGGCGAGCGCAATACTTTACATTCATCTCAGCAGACACGCTTAGCGCTGGCTTAGTCATGATCTCATAAACATTAGTTCGCTTCGGAGATCGGTTCTTAGCCAGTACTTTCTTGGCAATGTCATTCATCAATACGATGCCGTATTCGTCATCTTCGTGGCGCTTATCGACAATGATGGCTTTCACTTTGTGCTTCTTCGCCATCTCTATCGCTTCTAACACAGTGGTTAGCCCATCGATAATCACGTACGTATTGGCCATGACATCACCTACTCGGATTTTTTCACTGGTACTCATAACTCATCCTCCACAACCTTAGTTAATGTCTCGACTTGATGCGCTACCCCGACTGCGTCTTCGATATCGATCTGCACCGCTATACCTTGTCCTGACTCCTGGTCAAACTCACCGACTTCGCCAATAGTTTCAAGAATATGCCTCGCTAAGTGTTCCTCAACCACAAACAGCAACACATCTTTTTGCACCTCTAACGTTAAGCCGAAGAAGGTGGTTTTTTGGTTTAAGCCTTGCCCTCTGGCGTTATTAATCACCGTTGCTCCAGTCGCGCCCGCATCACGCGCGGCATCGAGCACAGTATCGGTCTTGCTCTCTTCTACAAACGCTAAGATAAGTTTAAAGCGCATCTTTGCTCTCCTTAGAGGTGTGTAAACGGTTTAACCATTGTGTTATTTGGGCATAGCCCATCACTGAAATGATGGGAAATAAGCTGGCAAAGGCGATCAACCCAAAGCCATCAATAACAGGGTTTCTTCCTGGTACGGTTGAAGCGAGTCCAAGCCCGAGCGCCGTCACTAAAGGGACTGTCACCGTTGATGTAGTTACGCCGCCCGAATCATAGGCCAATGGAATAATGAGTTTTGGGGCGTAAAAGGTTTGAATGACCACGACGACATAACCAAAAATAATGTAGTAATGGATCGGATCGCCCGCAACGATACGGTAGCTACCTAATGAGATACCGATGGCAACGCCTAATGCCACGGCGATTCTCAGTCCGTTAACACTGATACTGCCACCGGATACTTGGTTTGCCTTAATCGCTACAGCAATCAAAGAAGGCTCGGCTATCGTGGTACTAAAACCAATACAAAACGCAAACAGGTAAACCCAGTAATAATCAAACCAAGCCAAAGCAATACCAGAACTGATCTTAAACTCAGTCAAAAAGCTTGGTTCAGTGAGTTGCATTGCCATCGTCTCCCCCAAAGGGAACAACGCGAGCTCCAACCCCATCAAGAATAGAGATAAACCTAGGATGACGTAGAAGAAACCGATGAGCACTTTGGCTAGGTTATTGACTGGCTTTCGTAATACCGCCAACTGAAAACCGAAGATGATGACCGCAATCGGGATCACATCCATCACAGTGCCGAGAAAGGTGTCGATAAATTGTTGAACACTGATCATGTCACCACCATCCCGTACACCATGACAAACATCATCGGCAGCAACGAAGCAAACGCGATCAACCCAAAACCATCTATCATCGGATTACGCCCTTTAATTGCCGAGGCTAAACCCACCCCTAACGCAGTTACTAATGGGACGGTGATCGTCGATGTCGTTACTCCACCAGAGTCATACGCAATTCCAATGATGTTTTCCGGAGCAAATGCGGTGAGTACCACCACTCCAATATATCCACCGATAATCATGTACTGGATTGGCCAACCTTTTAAGATTCTCAGCACACCGAGTAAAATAGCGATACCGACCGACAATGCCACAGTAAAGCGCAGGCCATCAGCATACTGCTCCATTTCATCTAACGTATTGGGAATTACCCCTCCCTCAGCGGCCACTTCTGCGGCTTCGGCAGCGACTGCGGTTAACGCTGGTTCGGCTATGGTGGTACCAAACCCCAAACAAAAAGCGAAGATCAATAACCAGAACACGCTCCCCTTTCTGGCAAATGCTTGAGCCATCGATTCGCCAATTGGAAACAGCCCCATTTCAAGGCCAAAGATAAAAAAAGTAAGTCCAAAAACGACGAGCACTAAGCCAGTCAGAATAGATAAAAGATGAGGAAGTGGCTCTTGTAAGACAGCAAGCTGGAAGAAAGCGATTACCGCCACGATTGGCAAGAGATCCCTCAGGCTACCTAACATGGATCGAAACAAAGCAAGCACCGCCGTCATCGCAATTCCTTGTCGTTGGTTATGAATTAATAATAATCATGGCAAATCCTTATCATTGCTTATGTGACAAATATTACGCAGTTGGTAACATATCCGAGTAAAGTGCATAAGTGTGATAACGGTACACATCCTGACTTGATGAATTTAATTTCACTCCTTTGTAAATTGAAAAAGGCGTAATTTGGGCATCACACGATTGAAACCTTATGATCGTTATAGTGATTTTTTCGTATTGATTGGCGACTAAAAACAAGCCATGTCTATAATTATGTTTAATAGGGAGATTGGTATGAAGATATTGTTAACGGGTGGTACTGGATTTATTGGCTCTGAATTGGTCAAGAGTTGGAACACTGACGACGTGACATTGCTGACGCGGAGTCCTGAAAATGCGAAGCAAAACCTAAATCACCTCAACCAGAACAACCTTCATTACATTCAATCCCTTGATGAGCTCAGTGATCTCAATGACTTTGATGTGGTGGTCAACCTCGCGGGTGAACCGATTGCCGATAAGCGTTGGAGTACAGAGCAAAAAGAGAGGATCTGTAACAGTCGCTGGCACATCACTGAAAAGCTGGTCGAACTAATTCATGCCAGTAACAATCCGCCACACGCTTTTATTAGCGGATCAGCCGTGGGTTACTATGGCGATCAACAGCAGCATCCGTTTGACGAGTCACTGCAAGTAGAAGATGAAAGCTTTCCTCATAAAGTCTGTGCCCACTGGGAAGAGATAGCCAAGCGAGCACAATCAGAAAGCACACGCGTGATACTACTACGAACAGGGGTTGTACTTGGCGAGAATGGCGGTGCACTCAAGAAGATGTTATTACCCTATAAACTCGGCGTCGGTGGTCCACTAGGTTCAGGTGAGCAGTACATGCCATGGATTCACATTCTCGATATGGTGAGAGCCATCAACCACTTGTTGTCTATCCCTCACGCTCAAGGGGAGTTCAATATGTGTGCCCCTCACCCTGTGACCAACAAACTGTTCAGCAGCACGTTAGCTAAACAATTAGGCCGACCGCATTTCTTATTCACGCCGAAATGGGCAATGTCGATTCTAATGGGGGAATCATCTTGTTTGCTATTTGACAGCATTCGCTCTAAGCCGAAGAAACTCACTGAGATGGGATTCATCTTTAGTTACTCAAGAATCGAGCCAGCACTAAAAAACTTGTTACAACATCAAGACTAATTCTTTACCCTAGAGCGATAGAGACTCTAATAAAGGATTAAGTGTGAACAAGTCGATTCTTATTACCGGTTGCTCAACAGGTATTGGATATACATGTGCTCATGCACTTCAAAAGCGTGGTTTTCATGTCATTGCATCTTGTCGTGATCCACAAGATGTTCAACGCCTTCAAGATGAAGGCCTCACCTGTATTCAATTAGACCTTTCCAACCAAGAAAGTATTGAGCATGGTGCCAAGCTTGCTATTGATCTCGCACCTAATGGATTGTTTGGATTATTCAATAACGGTGCTTACGGTCAAGCAGGTGCGCTAGAAGACTTACCGACCCAAGGACTCAGAGAACAATTCGAAACCAACTTCTTTGGTTGGCATCATCTCGTCTGTCAGCTCCTTCCGCACATGCGCGAGCGTGGCGAAGGTCGAATCGTACAAAACAGTTCCGTATTAGGTTTTGCAGCCATGAAGTATCGTGGTGCTTATAATGCTTCTAAATTCGCGATTGAGGGTTGGACGGATACCTTACGATTAGAACTGCATGGCAGTGGTATACAGATCTCATTACTGCAACCTGGGCCAATTGAGACTCAATTTAGAACCAATGCCTTGAAAGCGTTCAATAAATGGATAAACATTTCTGGCAGCGCTCACCAAGACGCGTACCAACAACAAAAAGATCGACTCGAAAAAGAGTCATCGAATAACGCTTTTGTTCTGCCTCCAGAAAGTTGTATTGAGCCAGTATTCCATGCTCTCACCGCCGACAAACCCAAGCTAAGATACCGAGTTACCACCCCAACTAAAGTGTTCGCGGTATTGAAAAGGATCCTACCGAGTCGCTTGCTAGACCCTATTTTGAGAAAAGCTGCATAAATTACTAACTTTGAATGCAGAGTCGCAAACTTTAATGTAACGATGTAATTTTTCCGTAACAATAAGATGTCATGATTATCCTATCCCATCAGTTATTCCCAATTGATGGTTCTACTCTGGAAATCTCATGACTTTAAACCGCCTTAATTGGGTAGGTGTGGGTCTGGCTATTACGTTGTTTATACTGTTTTGAGTATCTCACGCAACGCCTCACTGACTACCTCGATGATAACGCTATGCCTTCCATGTTGAGATAACAACTCTATCAACATCGAAGAATAGCGTTTTTCTATTTTTGGTTCTTTTTATCCGAGATAACCGAGTTAGATCTTGAAGTTACCGACTAATCCCCCCATATTTGCAACGTATCCACAAAACAAACCTCAAGGAACGTAAATGCAATCTCCGCATATTGTTGAACTTAATGAGCAGAACTTTCGTCAAGTATTAGAAGGTTCGATGCAGACCCCTGTACTCATCCATTTTTGGGCACCAATGAGCCAAGAGAGCGCCCAAGTCATTCCTGAACTTCAAACTTTAACTCAGCAATACAACGGTGCCTTCACCTTAGCCCTGCTCAATTGCGAACAAGAGCAAGCTATTGCTAGCCAGTTTGGTGTTCAAGCACTGCCTACTATTGCGCTGTTTGTTAACGGTCAGCCAGTCGATGGGCTCGGTGGCCCTCAAAGCATAGAAGCTATCGTCGATATGCTAAGCAAGCACCTTCCTAGCCAAGATGAACTTGCTTTGCGCCAAGCGCTTGAGCAAATGCAAGCTGGCGAGCACACACAGGCACTAGCAGCAATGCAGCAACTTCCAGCAGAGCTGACGAATAAAGGTGAAGTAAAACTGGCGATCGCAGAGTGTTTGTTAGAAACGCAACAATTTGACCTTGCTGAAGCTCAGCTAACAACCATCCCTCTTGAGTACCAAGACAACTACTACAAAGGCTTAGTCGCAAAACTTGAGCTTCACAAGCAGGCAGCAGACAGCCCTGAAATACAAGCATTAGAAGCCGCTCTTCAGCAAAATCCGAGCGACGCTAAAACGGCATCTGAATTAGCATTGCAATATCATCAAGTGAACCGCAGTGAAGAAGCAATGGATCTATTGTGGTCTTTCCTAGCCAAAGATCTTAATGCTCTCAATGGCGACATGAAAAAAGAGTTCATGGACATTCTGAGTGCACTTGGACAAGGTAACCCAGTTGCCAGTAAGTACCGTCGACAACTGTACTCTCTGCTTTACTAGTTAAACCTAAAAAGCGGTAGATTAAACATCGAAAATTGACAATTCAATCAATTAGTTTATCGCATAATAGAATGTAAAATGGACCATAAAATCAATATTTTATGGCCCATTTCTCGTTTATAAATTTGCTCAGCATTTAAATATGAGCCAGTATCAATACTGAACTATCAAAAACTTAAACTTGCAAAGGATTTTGTATGCCTATTGATACCTTGATTACTATCGGCGTCTTTACTGCCGTCGCACTGTTATTTATCTTCGCTGGCGTAAAAACCGTCCCACAAGGCAACAATTGGACCGTTGAACGCTTCGGGCGATACACACACACCCTTAAACCGGGTCTTAACTTAATCATTCCATTTATTGATAAAGTTGGACAGCGCATCAGCATGATGGAGCGTGTTCTCGATATCCCAGCACAAGAAGTCATCTCCAAAGATAATGCAAATGTGGTTATCGATGCGGTTTGTTTTGTTCAAGTTATCGACGCGCCTAAGGCGGCTTATGAAGTGAATGACCTTGAACATGCGATCCGTAACTTAACCCTCACCAATATCCGTACTGTGCTTGGCTCGATGGAACTGGATGAGATGCTTAGCCAGCGTGACATGATCAATACCAAGCTACTGAACATCGTTGATGAAGCGACAAACCCTTGGGGCGTAAAAGTCACCCGTATCGAAATTAAAGACGTACAGCCACCAGCAGACCTTACTGCTGCGATGAATGCCCAGATGAAAGCCGAGCGTAATAAACGTGCTGATATCCTAGAAGCAGAAGGTGTACGACAAGCTGAGATCTTGAAGGCAGAAGGTCACAAGCAATCAGAGATCCTGAAAGCCGAAGGTGAGAAGCAAGCGGCAATATTGCAAGCAGAAGCCCGTGAGCGTGCTGCAGAAGCAGAAGCTAAAGCAACAGAAATGGTATCAACAGCGATTGCTCAAGGAGACATGCAAGCGGTCAATTACTTTATCGCACAAGGTTACACTGACGCATTGAAATCTATAGGCCAAGCTGAAAACGGCAAGATCATCATGCTACCACTCGAAGCAACTGGCCTTATGGGTTCTGTAGCGGGTATCGCGGAGATGTTTGCACATAAGAATGACAAAGGTAGTAAGGACTAACTTATGGTCGAATTACTAGAACAAGTAAACCACTGGCATTGGTTAGCGTTTGGTCTAGCATTGTTAGCGCTTGAGCTAATTGGAACCGCTGGTTACTTTTTGTGGATAGGCATATCTGCCATGTTGGTCGGTGCCCTATTAGGCGCACTACCAATCGGTTGGCAGATGCAATGGCTGTCCTTTGCAAGCTTCTCTCTGATTACCACTTGGTTGTGGTGGAGAAGACAACTGTCTAATGACAAACAGTCAGATGCAGGGCGCGAGTTAAATCAAAGAGAAAAACAACTGGTAGGTCAAACAACTCGAATCGATACTGACATTAAAAAAGGCAAGTGTCGTATCCGTTTAGGTGATACTACTTGGTCAGCTGTTAGTAATCACGACTTAGAAGCAGGCACAGAGGTGATCGTCACTGCTGTAGATGGCATAGTATTAACGATTACTCCAACTAAAGAGTAATACAAGCATTCCTTATCAGAGCCATAAGTAGCCCACTTATGGCTTTTTCTCTACAAGTGAATCAATGATCGGGCAATGGCTATTTGAGTCACCTGGACATTGTTCAACCCACTCTTTCAATGTCTTCTGAATTGCCAAAAGATCTTCAATTTTTTTGTTTACCTCTTCCAATTTACTAAGCGCTTTTGCTTTAACGTCAGCACTTTCGCGACAAGGATTGTCAGCTAATTCAACAAGCGCGCGGCACTCATCGAGTGAAAAACCCGCACTTCTCGCTTTCGCAACTATACCAAGTTCTTGGATCTGCTTCTTGTCGTAGCTTCTATAGCCATTTTCCGAGCGTAAAGGGGCTGTAATAACCCCCTTGTCTTCATAAAGACGAATAGACTTCGTTGATAAGTTAGTAAGTTTAGCGGCTTCACTTATGTTCATGATATTACTCTAATAAGCTGATGTATCTTCGGCATTAATTACCTTTGAGGCGCTAGCAAATAGTACACCTAGAACACCTGAATGCATAATAAATATAATTTAAGAAAATAAAGTCTGCCACTTATAACTGTTTTACCTTCAATAAGGTAAATAACTTACATTTATAGACACTTATCACAACCAGAAATCAATAAGTTACTGATTGATATGTTTAAATTAGCTATTGTTATTTTTTATTGAAAATTTTTATATAACTTTGACCTTTCATCAACCATATACATAATTGAGTATTAAGCATGACATTTGAATGCTGTTTATTTTATTTTTTTGGTAAGTATGAAGGATGGAAAATATGAAACTTGTAACTTTAGCACTAGCTTCAGCGTTTATTTTTTCAGCTCCAGTCTCTATTGCACAAAACAACGCAGGAAAAGTATTTGGTGCAGGTGTCCAGTGCACGTTCAGTGACGGAGCGATTAAGCAACTGCCCCGTGAACTGTGCAAAGCGTATGGTGGAAAACATCAATAATGACAATGGGTAGGTTTAAGTTAATCGTTTCTAAGCCTACCTAAACTTATAGAAATCAGCACCAATAAATGCGTCCCAGCCTCTTTGCCACTCTGCTTTGATCATCACCTCCTGAGGCATATCGGCACATTGTTCTGTGTACCTTGTTCCTTTGATGCCTTTTTCAAATGCTTTGTAGGGATCACAGAACTCTAATTTTCCTTTTTCATAACCGGCAAGATAAGCCGGCTCATCAAACTCCACCTTTTCTTTAATATCAGCCAATGAGTCATTATCGATCACGTAGCCACGGGATCCAAAACGCTCCCCCTGACCATACCAAAACTCAGACGCTGTTTTCGGTGAAGAAGTACATGCTGCCAAACTAAAAGAAATTAATGTTACCGGAATAATACGTTTCATAAATATCTCCTAAAAAGCAAAAAAGCTGGGCAAATGCCCAGCTTTTACTTAGTTTCTCTAAAATTATTTAACTGCAAATGGAATCGTTAGTGTCAGCTTGAAATCTGTCTCATCATTAAAGCCATTTGAGTAAGCACCCCAATCTGGAGCATCAGTATCATTAAAGTAATTAGTGTAGTAGAAACCAATATTTGCATCTTTCAATGCACCAGCTTGGATTGCGTAGTTTGCGAAGAAGCTGTAAGCATATTCTACTAGCTCGTCGTAACCTGCAGCTTTTGCACCTGCACCGTATGCACCACTCACACCTGCACTGAAGCCTGTACCACCAACATCAGAGAAATCACGAGTTGAAGATAGGAAGAAAGCATATTCGCCATCGTGGTTAAAGTCAGAACGGTTGTTCCACCAGATATCGTAAGCACCGTTCGAACCACCGTATTGCTCAGTTAAACGGTAAGACATGTTACCAACTTGGCCACGAGTGTCTTCTGAGTCAGCTGATGTATAAGTTGCCTCTGCACGGAAGCTGTATTGACCAAAAGATTTAGCCGTCAATAAAGCCGCTTGGAAAGCAGTACTATCAAATTGATTGTCATCATCTACTACGTATAGTTGTGGAGACCAGAATAGACCGCCATCTGTTGTGCCTTTAACTTTAGCATGGAAGTTCTTACGATCACCGTCAGTCAAACCACCGTAACCGAAATCAAGACCAATGCCGTTGCTTAAAGTATAACGAGCACCAACAGAGTATACATCGCCTACATCTTTACCACCGTCAGAACCCCAGAAGCCGCCATCACGGAATTCGTAAGTTTCTTTGAACCAAGGAGCTTTATATTGGTCTGCATAAACAAAACCAACTGAAAGGTCGCCAAAGTTACCGCCGATCTCACCACCACGGTACGTACCAGGAGCAAACGACCAGTTAACACCCAGTGAGCTTGGTACACTTGGTTGGAAATAACCAAGTTGTGCGTTAATGTTTTCACCAAACTTAAATTTAAGAGCTGCTTTTGCGAAAGATACACCGTTATCAGTTTGATACGAGTCACATGAGCCAGCATTGTACGGAGAATCACAATCGAAGAAATTCATCTCATGCTCAAATGAGCCACCAGTCTCTTCACCAGCCCACATATCGAATGTGCTGTAAACTACCGCATCAAAACCAACCACATCTGCAACATAACCAGAATGGAAGCCTAAATTAGCAAAAATAGAACCATGATCTAAATTAGTGGTTTTAGCTGTATCTGGTCCAGCAATTGGATTGCCCGCACCGTCAGTTGGCTTACCTGCACGGTCACGAGCACGCATGAAAAAGTTTAGGTTACCGCTAATAGTCGACTCAGAGAAGAACTCTGACGCCTGACTTGCATACTCAGGACCGATTGGATCTTCAGCCATAGCTGGAGCAGCAGACAGCGCACCTACCATTGCTGCTGTAATCGCAGATACTTTAAAAAATTTGTTTTCCATGGAATAAAACTCCTAAAAATGGATATAGCTGTTTGAATATTCCCCGCCTAAAGTTGGCCGCCGTAGAGAGAAATACCTTTTCTTGTTTGAGAACCCTAAACTCTGAATTCTCTATTTCCTTTCTGGTTATGCACATCGTGTGCATCCATGGCATTAAGACTAACTTCGCCCTCAAAAAGATCAATGAGAACTTAATTTTCATCTAAAAAAATATGAGTTGGTGCAAATTTAGTAGGTACTTAGTGATCCAGATCGATAAATTGTAAAGCTCACAACCAAAAACAATAAAAACATTAAATATCAAATACTTAAATCATAATCATTCTTATAAACATAGAAGTGACTCGCATTTTTGATACAACTATAACGGTATTTCATTAATGTTGAGCAGTGTCACTGTCCTGATTTTAGAGTTCGTATAGGAACAAAATTCTCAACAATTAAAAAGCCCTCATTTTTATATCAGAAACAAAAAAGGCACTCCCTTGGTAGGAGTGCCTTTGAGCTTTTTTTACCTGTATTTACTTACGAAATAAGGGCTATTAGATCTTCTTCTGTTCTTATTTCGATACCCAAATCTTGTGCTTTAGTTAATTTAGAACCCGCAGCTTCACCAGCAAACAAGATGTCCGTTTTCTTAGATACGCTACCCGTCACTTTCGCACCTAATACTTGTAACGCCGCTTTAGCTTCACTTCGACCTAGTTGAGAAAGTGACCCGGTCAACACAACTACCTTACCTTCTAATGGTAACTCTTGGTCATCCGCAGCTTCTTCGATAGCAGGCCAGTTTACGCCAAGTTCTATCAGCTGATCGACAACCGCTCTGTTTTTCTCTTGTGAAAAGAAGCTTGTGATATGGCTAGCGACGATGTCACCAATATCGGACACTTCAATTAATTGTTCATGCGTTGCAGCTTGAACCAGATCCAGTGTTTTGAAGTGTTGCGCCAAGTTCATCGCAGTTGCTTCACCCACTTCACGAATACCTAACGAATAAAGGAAACGCGCTAATGTCGTGTCTTTGGCTTTATTCAGCGCGCTCACCACGTTTTGTGCCGATTTAGGCCCCATTCGATCAAGAACCGTAATCACACCCGCACTTAACTTAAACAAGTCAGCGGGCGTTTCTACCATTTCACGGTCTACAAGCTGCTCTATCACCTTTACACCAAGACCATCAACATCCAGTGCCTTTCTTGACACAAAATGCTTGAGCGCTTCTTTACGCTGCGCCTGACACACCAAACCGCCTGTACAACGCGCTACAGCTTCACCCTCTACGCGCTCAACTGCAGAATTACACACAGGGCAAGCATCAGGGAAAACAATGTCTCTAGCTGTTTCAGGGCGACGATCTTGTACAACAGCCACAATTTGCGGAATAACATCGAAATGTCACTTTAAGAATACTCATCAAATAGATAAAAGCATTGAAAATCATGAAAAAAACTAAACAAACTTCTACACTTTCTTTATTGAAAGTTTCAATTAGGAAATGAGTGAATGTACTTAAGTGAAAAGCTAAGCCACCTTGAAACGGTTTTAGACAAACAAGCTTTCAAGTTACTAGTTGACTTTACAGATGGGATAAGTAAACGGCATGCGTCCGTTTTTCTACAGAGTATCGTTAGAACTATCGATTGGTTTGAGGCAATGCTTAAAAGTGACGATGTTGCGGCTCTTCACAATTCAATCAAAAACATATTTGCGTCAATTTCCCAACTTTATGATTTTGCCACTGCACAAAATATTCACAATCATATCTGTCAGCTTATCATGTATTACAAAGAGCAAGATTACTTAAAAGTTTCTTTTAATCATGATGTTATAGAGTTACTGGAAAGAGAGCTCAGTAAACCCCTTTTTGAAAAATATAAGCAATACTCCAGTAATAGTATCTCTTCTCCAAAAAATACCGCAACAGCAGCTTCCTCAACAATAGTTCAAGAACACAATTTTTCTCCAGAGGTTAAAGAAAGGTTAGGTTATATAAAAAACAGTCTTAACGATGATGCGTATGAAATGCTACTTGATTATTTATCGATATCGAGTAACGGGCGAAAGACTCGCTTAACACATATGCTAGTTATGTATATCGATATTCTAAAAAATGGTCTGAACACTAAAAGCGCAACTGAGTTAGTTCGAGCTTTTGAAGGGGTTCGAGTCCATGTTTGCCAAAACCATACCTACAAATCAGCTGTAGCAAAATTTGGGCATATTCGTAGTTTTATCGGACATTTGATAGATACTAGGTATATTGAAGGGACGAAAAACCTTCCACTAAGTGACCTGCTTGAAACATTTGACGAAGAGTTTTATCTGTCAATGCGTCTTGTCCAAACTCCAAAGGAGTTTGTTAAGAAAGCAAAGAAAGAACTGTCTGCCAATGAAGTATTTCTAAACACCCTGCGTATAACCTGTTCAGAAGACATTGCCAAACGACTAATTGAACATGTTGACTCATTCAAAATGAAGAAACACCACAGAGCCCCCTTGAACTCCTTCTTACTCCAAGTTTTTGAAGCTGACCCTAAGTGGTATACAAACCAAAACATCATCCAAGGAGAGCTTCTAAAATATAGAGGTAACCTTTTAGATACACTCCAGAGAAACTCAGCATACGGTCGATTTCAAAACGTAAAAAATGCTATGGAGGTTTTGATTTCCCACGGGCTCCTTCCATCAGATACACATTTACCTGACAACTTGAGAAGATGTACAAATACTGAAAAAATTCGGGGCGCTAACCCTCTACTCTCTAGCACAGACATATATGATGAAAACAAGAAGCAAGCTTATGTAAACTCACCTAAATTCATCCAGCATCTAACAAATGAACTATCCACTAACCTACTTGCTCTCAAGCTTAAAGCCCAAGAAATAGTTTTCGCTGGGTATCATAAGTTTTTAGATAAACCGTCCGTAATCAGAAAAAGCGTGCTCAAAGAACACATTTCATGCCCACAATTATTCACCGAACACCCGAAATCGCTAGGCCCTCTATCCAATAACCCATTTCGTCGAAAACACCCTCTGCGCATTGCGAATCTAACTGCCTACTATGATTACCATTTCGATTCATTCTTAAAAGGAGGAACTCCGCATAAAGTGAGTGGATTAGAAATATCTAATGAAATTCTCGGTCATTTAGGGCTTACGACTCACATTGCTTCAGCGATGCAAGCGATAATCACGGAACAAGTGGGTGTTAACCCGTATTCACTTTACAACATAAAAGTTCAGTCAGACGGTCATGGTCAAGAATTTATTCAAATCGATGACACGGGTTCGGTAAGGTTAAAAGCTTTGAAGCCAAGAGCGAGGATGGCTCAAAGCAGAGTCATTGCTGGAGAAAAAACTCCTTTATTTAAAGTAAGAAAGGGGGACATTGATGCTGCTGTTTGTATCAAAATGGCTCTTGAAATGACCTCTAGAACAAGAAAGTCTTTAGGTGTAAACCAACTGTGGACATGCCTATCAACACAAGGGGTAACAGTTGGCTCCGCAGACTCATTTCAAGTCAGCTTTCAGAATTTAAGAAAGGAGCTAGGGAAAGATAATCCAGTTTTGTTAGGATCAACGTATCCGCCCCATGAACCCACAGGGCGAACTTGCTAATGTTTGAAGTTCCAGGGTAAGAGCGCATCGATATCAGGCTCAGCTTGCGCTAGCTCTT
>NZ_JADDYK010000106.1:0-230 GCF_015163615.1 Vibrio sp. OPT18 | reverse complement strand
TCAGTGACCGTAACTGGAATTTGCAGCTGTTGATGTTCACCTTCCCCTAGATGCTCGTAACTGGCGTGGTTAGGGTCAAAAGAATAACTGCCATCATTATTGAGATGGAAACCATCCACATTGGCTGTGGTAGTGTAAGTGAGTATGTCATGACTATCGGCATCGGTGGCGTTCATCACACCATTCACAACCCGTGCATTTTCTTGGGTGTGAACGGTTGTCGCACTCAT
>NZ_JADDYK010000015.1:21521-58036 GCF_015163615.1 Vibrio sp. OPT18 | reverse complement strand
CAAGTATTCCACTGCGGAGTGGTAGTTCAGTTGGTTAGAATACCGGCCTGTCACGCCGGGGGTCGCGGGTTCGAGTCCCGTCCACTCCGCCACTTATTAGAGAAGCCCTGCTAGCAATAGCAGGGCTTTTTTACATTTGAAGAAAAGTGCTTTGCTTACAGGTTATATGGGGGCTGTAAAGACACTGAGCCCCTGCTCTTCATGTTATTCCGGTACATATCAGAAAGCCTAGTCTGACGACTAGGCTTTCGTCGTTTCCAGTATCTGAGTTTAGTATTCGTCTTCGAGTTTTGTAGAAGCGTTCTCCGTTCGTTGATCTCGAGCTCTGATATTCCGACATTTATTATCAAGCTCTGCTCTCTCTAACAGCGCTTGATTACGTAAGTTTATATTTGTGGCTATTGATTCGATGATTAACTTTTCCAGAGCGTCTCAGACAGGTTTACTTCCTACTAATTTGAACTGGCTGATAAAGATGCCTCGTTTTTAGTAATAAGATTTTGTTGGTTTGAAAACATTTGTTCCCTTCTACTTCAAAGAAGTGACTAACAGAGCAGCTACGAGGAGCTTCCCTGTTTTAGCGTTTATAGTTGGAATATTAGTAGCAAATTCAGTGTGATTTAAAGTGGGTATCTGTCGGCGGGTAAATCTCTTTAAACGCCTTCTCTCAAGGTGAGATTCATTTACTCTTGGGCTTAAAGGTGTCACTTTTCTCTATGACTCCCCCTGAGTCTCTTCTATGGGCTTGTTTATAAGAATGGTAAAACTACGTACAGACATAATTAAAGTCGTTCTCCGCCTGTTTGAGAGGCTCGATTGAGCAATTTCATTATCAGTTGGTTTCGTGTCATTGGATGGGTAAGGGTTTGAGGCGTTTGGTTTATAGGTATTGTAGAAGTTACCTAGGGGTAAGTAACAGATACAAAAAAGCCGATGCTAGACATCGGCTTAGTTTGCATCGCTTAGACTTAAGCGGGTTGAACTAGAGCGAGCGCTTTACGAGAAACCTCGTGCGCTGCTTTCGTTAAGTTTTGCTTCTCTAGTGCGTCAGATAGGTATCCGTAATCTGAAACATTTGAACGAAGTGCTAGGGCTTTCTCAAAGTGGCTTTGTGCTTCCGCCCACTTCTGCTCTCTTAAGTAGAACTGAGCCAGCGCGCTGTGTGCTTCTGCATTACCACTGTCTTTACTGATTGCACGTTCTAGCATAACCACTACTGGGTGGTGATCGGCTAGGTTCAGCTCTGGAAGCAACATGTAGAGTTCATTTGACCCACTCTTTGCAATGTTCTCTTTGATCACAGTGAAGGCTTCTGAATCAGCTTTACGCGCGATAAGTTGCTTCACAAAGCAAGATACAAGGTGCGAACTTTGTTTCTGCTTTCTTGAAAGCTTGTTCCAATGGCTGATTAAACCTTCGCTACCTTGTTGTTGAGCTACATCATGAAGTAATCCACATTGTGCTTTCTGTTCTAATTCACGTTGCTCATCAGCTGTTAGAAGCTTGTTCTTAACTAATTTAGGCGTTAACTCTAGCAATGGCTGCCATAACTTCAGTTGCAAGTAAGTGGCTTTTAACAGGCCAAGTACAGCAGTGTTATTAGGGTATGTGCCTTTTAAAGTAGAAAGCGTATCGAATGCAGCTTCGTAGTTTGACTCACTGATTTGCTGTTTGGCTTTTGTTAGCTCAACCGCCAGTAGAGAGTCGTCCTGTTGGCTAGCAAGCTCGATGTACTTATCACGCTCACTCGTATTACCTTGTTCGTGCGCCGCTTGAGAAGCGACTAAATAACAAAGTAGAGGCATGTCGTGATGGTTAGCCCAACGTGTTACCTTCTTCTCAGCGCCTTTCCAGTCACCTTCAAGCAGCTTGATGATGCCTTCATTAGTATAACGACGAGAGCGTTTCAATTTACGAACACTGAACCAGTTCCAAGTTGTCGAGCTTGCGTACATAAGCTTTTTAAATAGGTACTCTAAGCCGAATAGAGCCGCTAGAAGAGCAATGACAAAGATAACCAGTGTAGTCACGCTCATCTCAATGGTCTTATTCGCAATTGAGATCAAAACGTATCCTTGTTGACCAGAGAACTGAGTACCAACAATTAGCCCAGCACCTAGAACGAGAAAAAGAAAAATCCAACGAATCATTATTTTTCCTCCGTGGTCATAACGGTGACTTCACGACGTAGGCGCTCATGTATTACATCTGACAACTCATTTTGAGACTCAAGCTTTACAGGGTATTTCACAGAGATGTTCTGTTCACTTAACTGTTTAATCGCTTTCTCAAATTCAATCACTGAGTTGTTATCTTGGTTTAGGTACGCTTTCGACCATTCGCTAGCTGTATTAAGAGCTGCGCTATAGAGTTCACCTTGTTCTTTGTAGACGGCGCGAATCGCGGTTTCTAATTTACCTTTGATGTTTTCACGTAGGTAGAAGTGCTGTTCTGGTGATAGTAGAGGGATAACTTCGCCATCACGACTGCGGAATGTGATGAAGTTTTCTGAGAAGTCTTTCATCGACGTCATCAGGTTGTTCTGCCAATCATTGATATCTTGCGATACCGCTTTTTTCTCAACAACTGCAGCTTCTGGAAGAATTGCATTGGCAAGCGGTAGCGTATCGACTTGCTGTTGTAGGCTCGTGATGCGCAAAACTAAGCCATCGCGGTCGATAAGAGGGATAGTACGAAGCTTAGTAATATCATTGGTCATTGATTGGCGCAGTGATACTAAGCTTGGGTCATTTAGTGCTGCGATACGTTGATCGGCGCTTTCCATTAGTTTGGTTGCGCTAACGGCATCATGCTCAAGGAATAGTTTACGACCTGCTAGTTTTACTAGGTAATCGGCTTCAGCAAGCAACCAGTCATTCGGGCGACGACCTTTCACGTCAGCTACTGCTAACTGCAGGCTTTGAATACTCTTTTGTTGCTGGGATTGTACGACCTGAGTTTTCTCCACTGCGTGAGAAGCTTCTTGGATAGTCTCTTGCTTGATGGTTTGCAGGTCTTTATTTACTGCAGATTGGGTATTTTGCAGTTGTGTTTGAAGAGCAGCGATTTGAGTTGAGTACTCAGCGCTCTTTTGCTGCATTTGAAATGCGATACCGCCACTGAAAATAATAGAGATAGCGATCGCAATAGCGCCTAGTTTGACACCGCGCTTACCTTGCTTTTCTGCTTTCTCGATTTGCTCTTTATGCTCAGCTTGAGGCTGTTCACTTTGAACCGTATTTGACGCAGAGGCATCAAGTTTTTTTTCAGGCTGTTTTGTCTCTGTAGATTCAGCTTTTTCGTTTTCAACAACTACTGGCTGAGTGTCTTGTTTCTTTTCAGGTTCAATATGCTCATTATTTTTTTTGCTTGTCATGCTTATTTCCTGTTTCTAGCTAGGGCCGGAGAGCAGCCAGTAATATTTGGTTCGTAGCACTTTGAGTATTGGTCACGTTCGAGAAACCGAGTTGTTGTGCTCGTTCTACTATGCGCTGGCTTGGGACAAATAGTTGTCTCGTTGAAAGCCAAGCCAAATACTCATCAGGGGTAATTGAGCAGAGATACTCCAATTGTTCCTGACTAGTGATGACAACTTTGGACGTTTTTTTGTTTATCCATGTTTGATAGATATTGTGATCGTTAATGGGAATATATTCTCTACGGTAGGTCTCACAATAAGAGACTTGTGCACCTCGATTGAGTAGAGAATCTCTAATGAGCTCACGCCCACCATTACCACGTAGTATCAAAATGGACTTATTTTCTACGCCATTAAGTTCAGTAAGTTTAAGAAGATGTTCACTATCACTAACTTGAGGGTAGTTTACTTTTTGTTTACAGACTTTGCTTAAAACGTGCGCAGTTTTTTGACCAACGCCAAGATAAAGCGGCGAAGTGGGCCAAATGGATGAGGTTTTCGAAAGGATGTTTTGGGTAGCCGTCACGGCGTGGTGACTGACTGCAATAATGATATCGCTGTTATTAAGCTGGGTGCTTAAATCCGCAGAGTTTGGATTATCCACGATACGAATCAGCGGATGATGGATTGCTTGAATACCTTCATCCGCTAGTTGTTGGCAAAGCGATTGTCCCTCAGAACCGGGACGAGTCACCAACACTGTCATGATTATTCTTGGTCAGCGTAGAGCTTGGTTAAGATTTCTCTTGCACCATCATCCAGCAATTGATTTGCCAGAGTCACGCCAAGCGCTTCTGCATCTTTACGAGGACCAGAGATCTCACCACGAACCATCTTAGAACCGTCCGGTTCACCAACTAATGCACGTAGCCAGATGTTGTCGCCATCTAATAGAGAATAGCTACCGATAGGCACCTGGCAACCGCCTTCTAGAGTAAGGTTCATTGCACGCTCGCAAAGTACGCGATCAGCCGTGTCTTTGTGATTCAGCGGCTCAAGAAGTTTGATTAGACGTTCATCGTCTAGGCGGCACTCAATACCAACGGCACCTTGGCCGACAGCCGGTAGAGACTGTTCTGGTTCGATGAAGCTACGAATACGTTCTTCTAGCTCTAAACGCTTAAGGCCTGCAGCAGCCAGTACGATTGCATCGTATTGACCATCATCGAGTTTACCTAGACGAGTACCAACGTTGCCGCGTAGCTCTTTGATGATGAGGTCAGGGCGGTATTCTAACAGTTGGCATTGGCGACGCAGGCTGCATGTACCCACGACAGCACCTTGTGGGAGTTCGTCGATATTGTTGTAAGTGTTTGATACGAAGGCATCACGCGGATCTTCACGCTCACAAATCGTTACCAGACCTAGACCTTCGGGGAAGTCGACAGGTACATCTTTCATTGAGTGAACGGCTAGGTCAGCACGACCTTCTAGCATTGCTACTTCAAGTTCTTTAACGAACAGTCCTTTACCACCCACTTTAGCAAGCGGAGTGTCGAGGATGATGTCACCTTTGGTCACCATAGTTACCAACTCAACCTCTAAACCAGGGTGAGCAGCTTGCAGTGCATCCCTTACAAAGTATGCCTGCCAAAGGGCAAGAGGGCTTTTTCTGGTCGCGATACGGATTGGTGCTGAATTTGTCATGGTGTTTCCGATATAGGTTCTGTAATAGCCTAATCCTACCATTATGAGGCGAGAATTCTTACTGTTTGATCATTCCATACTTTGATAGCTGAGAGATTTTCATGAGTTCACCAAAATAGTGTGATTGGTATCTCATTTGAAACATGGGCTATTATTAGAAATAGTCAATAAAGAGGACACTACGGCGCCGTGAGTTTAACTTTCTGTCATCAAGGAATTGACCAGTATGACGGGTTCCTTTGCTTTACCATTAAGGGTAAAAGTGTTAAATTGATCACGTTTTGTTGCTCCTTTCGTTCAGTAACTAAACAGAACTGCACTTAACCTCAAACCAAGGACTTACCTTGCAGGCTTACACTCAAACTTTGATTCAACGATTAGACAATCTAAATCAGCAGCGCATTGATCGTGCGTTGGCGTTGATGAATGTGCAAGGCCAGCGAGTATTCAACCTTATTCCCGCACTGCTTCACTTCAATCACCCGATGATGCCTGGTTATTATGACCAACAAGTTCCTTTTGGAATTCGTAGCTTCACGCTTAATGAATTCCAAAAGCAATTTGTCTCTGATACCGAATTAACGCTTGGTGGCAAACTCACCGAGGCGGATGAACCTGCAATCCTTGGCTTGTACACCATGGGCAGTACTTCTTCTATTGGTCAAAGCACTTCAAGTGATCTTGATATCTGGGTGTGTGTTTCCCCAGATATGGATGGCGCATCTCGCGATAGCCTAACCAACAAGTGTCTCTTGATTACCGATTGGGCTGAAACCTTGGGAGTAGAAGCGAACTTTTTCTTGATGGATGAAGAGCGTTTCCGTTCGAACCATTCGGAAGAGATGACCGGCGATAACTGTGGTTCTTCACAGCACTTATTACTGCTTGATGAGTTC
The DNA here is from genome assembly GCF_015163615.1 of Vibrio sp. OPT18. NCBI lineage: Bacteria > Pseudomonadati > Pseudomonadota > Gammaproteobacteria > Vibrionales > Vibrionaceae > Vibrio > Vibrio sp. OPT18. The sequence continues at coordinate 52,075 of NZ_JADDYK010000015.1, read as the reverse complement.
TATCGCTCTGCGGTTCGTTTGGCTGGTCAGCGTTTGTTGTGGCAAATCATTCCGCCAGAAATGGAAGAGTGTTACGACGAGTATGTTCAAGGTTTGTGTCAGGATGGCTATCTTGATTGCTCGCAGTGGATCGATTTCGGCAAGCTGAATCGCATTCCCGCTGAAGAGTACTTTGGTTCAAACCTGTGGCAGCTCTATAAGAGTATCGACTCCCCGTATAAATCGGTTTTGAAGGCGATCCTGTTAGAGGCCTATTCATGGGAATACCCAAACACCCAACTTCTGAGTATTGATACCAAGCGTCGCTTCTTCGCGGATGAACCGGATCTGTATGGCATGGATAGCTACTATCTGATGCTTGAGAAGGTAACGCGCTACCTAGAACGTATTAACGACCACACTCGATTGGACTTGGTGAGACGCTGTTTCTACCTTAAGACCCACGAGAAGTTGTCACGAGATGCGGGCATTGGTTCTGTTGCGTGGCGTCGTGAAGCCCTAACTGAGATGACTAAGTCTTGGAATTGGGGACATGAAACCATTGCTGAGCTCGATAACCGCCGTAACTGGAAGGTTGAGCAGGTTAAAGTGGTGCACCATGCACTGCTTGATGCCTTGATGTTGAGCTACCGTAATCTGATTCAATTTGCGCGTCGTAACGACATCACTTCGGCAATCAGCCCACAAGATATCAGTATCTTGGCACGTAAGCTTTACGCTGCGTTTGAGGTCTTGCCGGGCAAAGTGACGCTATTGAACCCGCAAATCTCTCCGGATCTGCATGAACCAGACTTGAGCTTCATCGAAGTTCGTCAGGGTCAGTCGAATAAAGCCGGTTGGTACTTGTATAAGCAGCCACTGGTTGCACACCGCATTCTTGGCCAGCCTTCTCTTGAACACCATGAGTACTTGAGTAAGTTGGTAGCATGGTCGTTTTTTAATGGCTTGATTACCGAGTCGACGCGTTTGCACTCTGTGGTTCGTGACGCTCACATTGATATCGATAAGTTCTATCAAATGGTGAGCGACCTGCGTAATACGTTTTCTTTGCGTAAGCGTCGCCCGAGTATGCAAGCACTGGCGAGCCCGTGTGAGATAAGCCAGTTGGCGATGTTCATTAACTTTGAAAATGATCCGACGTCTGAGTTAAGTGGTCGTTCATTAAAAGTGGATCTCAAAAATGCGGATATCTTCAGCTTTGGTGAAGAAGGTAAGAGCTTAGTCGGCAGTGTCGATTTGGTTTATCGTAACTCTTGGCATGAAGTACGTACGCTGCATTTCCAAGGTGATACGGCAATGCTGGATGCGCTGAAGACGGTACTTGGCAAAATGCACCAAGATGCGCTGCCACCAGAGTCGGTTGATGTGTTCTGTTACAGCAAAAACCTGCGTGGTGTGATGCGTAACATGGTGTATCAACTGCTTGCTGAGTGTATCGATTTACGATTGAAACCGATTGAACCCGAGAAGCGCCGCCGCTTTAAGGCTATTCGTTTAGCTAATAAGATGTTTGGTCTGTTCTTCGAACGTCGTGGTGTGTCGGTACAGATGTTGGAAAACTCGGTCGATTTCTACCGTAGCATTTCAACCAATAAGCTCAAGGGCTCACCTTTACTGATGCTCGACAAAGAGCAAGAGTATCAGCTACCAGAAGTGGTTGATGGTTTTGCGAGTGAGGGTTTGATTCAGTTCTTCTTCGAAGATACCGACAAAGGCTTCAATATTTATGTATTGGACGAGTCGAACCAAGTTGAGGTGTATCACCAGTACAGCGGTGAAAAAGATGAGATGATCGCGAGCGTGAATTCTTTCTACACGTCGGTAAAAGATGAGTCGAAGATGTCGTCTAAGTTGATTAACTTTAATCTACCTCAGTACTACCAAATCGTTCATCCTGAAGAAGGCAATTCCTACGTTGTGCCTTATCGTAACGATGCAACTTTAGCTTCTCGGAGCTCAAAGATAGTTAACATCTAGTCTTACTAAGACTGATTGATATTGAAAAAGGAGTGATTGATTCACTCCTTTTTAGTTTTTCTTACAAATGATTAGACCCAATCGATCGCTTCACCTGCGTGCTTCACGCATTCTTCTTTAACCATCTCAAACAGCTCCATGCCCGTCTTTGAACATGTCCACTTGTCGTCAACTAGCTTGAAGTGAAAGCCACCAGATTTAGACGCTAACCAGATTTCTTTCATTGGTTCTTGGCGGTTAATGATGATTTGGCTGCGGTTCTCAAACTCCAGCGTCATCACGTTACCAGTCACTTCGTAATCAATATCTGCCTCTGATTCATCGATAGCTTCTTCGATGTTTTGCATCTGTATATCGACCAGCTGATGAAATTCAGTCTCGTTCATCCTTTCTATCCTATTGCTTTTCCTGAGTGTGGTGCGATTATAGGGGGCATTGAGTTAATAATCACGATATGCAAAATGAAAAAATTAATTACTGCTCTATTTATGCTGTCCGTTATTGGACTTTCTGGTTGTGGTCAAACGGGTCCTTTGTACGATCCTGATGAAGTTCAGCAAACCGAACAATCACAATAAGTGAAAACACGCAGAAATCGTTATTTATAAGGGATAAGAACTTTGGATTACTTCAACTATCAGGAAGATGGCCAGCTTTGGGCTGAGGACGTCGCACTTTCACAACTAGCAGAGCAATATGGTACGCCGCTGTATGTATATTCTCGTGCAACATTAGAACGCCACTGGAATGCGTTTGACTCATCGGTTGGTGAGCATCCGCACTTGGTGTGTTATGCCGTTAAAGCTAACTCGAACCTTGGCGTGTTGAATACTTTGGCTCGCTTGGGCTCTGGTTTCGATATCGTTTCTGGCGGTGAGCTAGAGCGTGTGGTTGCTGCCGGTGGCGACCCAGCAAAAGTTGTATTCTCTGGTGTCGGTAAAACAGCCGCTGAAATGAAGCGTGCGCTTGAGTTGAACATTAAGTGTTTCAACGTAGAGTCTGAGCCAGAACTAGAGCGACTGAATAAAGTGGCTGGTGAGCTTGGTGTTAAAGCGCCGATTTCACTGCGTATCAACCCAGACGTTGATGCCAACACTCACCCTTATATCTCTACTGGTCTGCGTGATAACAAGTTTGGTATTGCTTTCGACCGTGCTCCTGCCGTTTATGAGTTTGCAAAAACACTCGATAACTTGTCTATCCATGGTATTGATTGCCACATTGGTTCTCAACTAACGGATATCGAACCTTTCATCGATGCAACCGATCGCCTACTTGCGCTGATCGACCAGCTACGTGCTAACGGTATCAACATCAAACACCTTGATGTTGGTGGCGGCTTGGGTGTGGTTTATCGTGATGAATTACCACCACAGCCTTCTGACTACGCGAAAGCCTTATTGGCTCGCCTAGACAATCATTCTGATCTAGAGCTGATTTTCGAGCCTGGAAGAGCGATTGCTGCTAACGCTGGTGTATTATTAACGAAAGTCGAGTTTCTCAAGCCAACAGAGCACAAGAACTTTGCCATCATCGATGCAGCAATGAACGACCTAATGCGCCCAGCACTTTATCAAGCTTGGCAGGATATTGTTCCTGTTAGCCCTCGTCAGGGTGAAGCTGTGACTTACGATTTGGTTGGCCCAATCTGTGAGACAGGCGATTTCCTAGGTAAAGATCGTGACCTTGTTCTTGAAGAAGGTGATCTGCTAGCAGTTCGTTCAGCGGGTGCTTATGGCTTCGCGATGTCATCTAACTACAACACTCGTTCGCGTGCGGCTGAAGTGATGGTGGATGGCGATAAAACTCACTTGGTTCGTCAGCGTGAAGAGCTTACGAGTCTGTGGGAACTTGAAAACATTCTTCCGGAGTAATTTTAAGCGTTATGCACTTCCACTTTTCTAAAATGCATGGTTTGGGCAATGATTTCATGGTCGTGGACTGCATTACTCAAAATATTTTCTTTTCTCCAGATTTGATCCGTCGTTTGGCGGATCGTCACACTGGCGTGGGCTTTGATCAGCTACTTGTGGTTGAGGCTCCCTATGATCCAGAAACTGATTTCCATTACCGCATATTCAATGCAGATGGCAGTGAAGTGGAGCAGTGTGGCAATGGTGCGCGTTGTTTTGCACGATTCGTTCGCATGAAAGGTTTAACGAATAAGTACAGCATCAACGTCAGCACCAAGAAAGGTAAAATGGTTCTCAAGATTGAAGAGAATGACCTGATCACCGTGAACATGGGCATTCCTGAGTTCGAACCCGGTAAGATTCCATTCAAGGCCAAGCAGCCAGAGAAGACGTATATCCTAAGAACGGATGTACACACATTATTCTGTGGTGCGGTAAGCATGGGTAACCCACATGTGGTGACTGTGGTTGATGACGTCGACACGGCTGATGTGGACACCTTAGGCCCGCTACTTGAATCACACGAACGTTTCCCTGAGCGTGTTAATGCTGGCTTTATGCAGGTAGTTAACCGTGAAGAAGTTCGCTTGCGTGTTTACGAGCGCGGTGCGGGTGAAACTCAGGCATGTGGCAGCGGAGCGTGTGGCGCAGTTGCAGTGGGTATCACTCAAGGCTTACTGGCTGAGAATGTGAAGGTTCGTCTACCAGGCGGTGACTTACACATTAGCTGGCAAGGCCCGGGTAAACCTCTGTTTATGACTGGCCCTGCAACGCATGTGTTTGATGGTCAACTTTCTTGCTAATAACAACCCAAAACAAATAGATTCATAAAAATAAAGGATAGGTTTTGTCTTACGTTGAAGCCGACGCACTCACCGCAGAAGTGGTCGCGGAATATTTACGTGATAACCCAGATTTTTTCCAAGACCGAAAAGATTTGGTTGATCGCCTTGCTATCAATAACGTTGAGCAGGGCGCTGTTTCTCTGGTTGAGGTTCAGCTTAAACGCCAGCGTCATCGAATCGAAGAGCTTGAAGAAGAGATCACTGGCTTGATGTCGTTGGCGGCAAATAACGATAAAACCTTCTATGAGTTTATGGGTCTGCAAGCGCAAGTGCTGAAATGCAGTGACTTTATGCAGGTGATAAAAGCCGTTGAACAAAAAACGTTAGATCTTGGGCTTAAAGCTCATGTTCGAATTCTTTCGCAATCGGGCTTTTATCAGTTGAGTGCTGAGGGTTACTCTAAGTTTTCGCTTAACCACTTCAACGGTAAAGATGCTTATCTTGGACGCTTGAGAAAAGCCGACAGACACGATTTGTTTGGTGATTATCCAGTTCCAGAGCTAGGCTCTTATGTAGTACTACCGCTTGCTAAGCAGTCTCCATTGGGGTTACTCGCCTTTTCTAGTGAAGATGGCGGACATTTCCAACCCCATATGGATACGCTCTTTTTACGCCATTTAGCACTTGTTGTCGCTCATTTGGCGGACACCTTACCTTGGCAGATAAATAATGAGCCTAGAGCCCAAAATACCTCTTCCTAACAGCCTTCAAAAGCCACTTTCTCGCTTCTATGAATATCTCAGAAGCGAGAAGGGACTCAGCCTACACACCCAACGTAATTACAAACAACAACTTGAAACCATGGCCGGTCATTTAGTCACGCTCGGGCTAAAGGATTGGGGTCAAGTCGATGCGGCGTGGGTCAGACAACTTGCCAGCAAAGGCATGCGTGAGGGAATGAAGGCGAGCAGCATTGCAACGCGCTTATCGTCATTGCGCAGCTTCTTTGATTTCCTTGTGTTACGTGGCGAAATGACCGCCAATCCAGCTAAAGGTGTCTCAGCACCTCGCAAACAACGCCCTTTGCCTAAAAACCTCGATGTTGATGAAGTGGGTCAACTGCTTGATGTGAATGAGGACGATCCATTGTCGATTCGTGACCGAGCGATGATGGAGGTGATGTATGGTGCTGGATTACGACTGGCAGAACTGGTCGGTATCAATCTGAAAGATGTGTTGGGTCGACAAGGCGAAATCCGAGTGATTGGTAAAGGCGACAAAGAACGCAAAGCGCCTTTTTCTGGTTTAGCAAAAGAGTGGGTCGATAAATGGCTCAAAGTTCGTGGTGAATTGGCTTCACCGGGTGAAAGCGCGCTGTTTGTCTCTAAGCTCGGGACTCGTATCTCTCACCGCAGCGTGCAAAAGCGCATGGAAGAGTGGGGCAAGAAGCAATCTGTCGCGAGCCATATCAGCCCGCATAAACTGCGTCACTCCTTTGCAACGCATATGCTGGAGTCGAGTCAAAACCTTCGTGCTGTGCAAGAGTTGCTTGGTCATGAAAATATCTCGACGACCCAAGTGTATACCCACTTAGATTTCCAACACTTAGCACAAGCTTATGATCAGGCTCATCCGAGAGCTCGTAAGAAGAACAAAGATTAGATTAAAGGGTTTACTATGCGAATTTATCGAGGCTTAAAGCCCATCAAAGCCATGACCTTTGACTTGGATGACACCCTGTACGACAACTGGCCTGTGATCATGAAGGTTGAGAAAGAGATGGCACAGTGGCTTTATCAAAAGCACCCAGTGTCGGCTTCTTTATCGCTTGAAGAGTGGCAGGGCATTAAGCAGCAAGTCGCCTCTAAAAACCCAGCTTTGAAACATGATGTCACCGTGTGGCGTGAAACTCAGATTAAGAGTGGTTTGCTGCAATTGGGTTACTCTCTGCAGCAAGCAGAGCAAGCGGCTCGAGAGGGCATTGAGCATGCCTTATGGCTGCGCAATCAAGTTGACGTTCCTCAAGAAACACATCGAGTGATGACTGAGCTTAGCCAACGTATTCCTCTGGTTGCGATTACCAATGGCAATGTCGACCCACACAAAATTGGCTTAGGGCAGTATTTTCAATTAATCCTTAAAGCTGGCCCTGATGGCAGAGCAAAACCCTATCCAGATATGTTTGAAAAAGCTCAGCAACACCTAGATTGCGACGCTGAGAATATTCTTCATGTTGGTGACCACCTCAAAACGGATGTCTGTGGAGCCAAGCAAAATGGCTTCCAAGCGTGTTGGTTTAATGACACTGGTTCCAATTTATACCGCTCCCCGAAGGCGAGCGTGCTCCCTGATGTTGAAATAGACCAACTTAGCGATCTTATGCGACTAATTTAATGGCTCAACAAGCTTATTGTGTCGCATTTATGATAGTGAATTGTTACATTGGTCGCCTATAAAAGCCTGATTAGGCTAGGATAATTGGCGACTACTTTTTATCGATTCATTTCAGTCATAGCAGTGGTTGCGGGTTGTTACTTCACTCGATTTTGAACAAGGGTTGGCATGCAAACATTTACATTTCTCGCAAATACTGAGGCGTTATTTAGAGCTCAATTTGATCAGCGAGAATGGTGTGACAGCAAACAGTACCTTATTCAAATTTTCTCAGCTCAATCTTCAGATCTAGCTCGTCAAATCGCGAGTGTTGCCCTCAATCGTTTAAGCAATGCGACGCTAATTGGTCAGAGTGCTCGTCATGTTATCTGTGACAATTGCCTTGAAAGTGCATGCACCTTAGTCATCGTTAGTGAGTTCAACGAAACCCATCTAACCTCTTCGGTCCAGCCTTTTACCGGCAATCCAAATCAAGATAGCCAAGACTTAGCGTTTCAACTGCACCTTACAGAAGACACAAAAACGGTCATCAGCTTGTGCGATCAGGTTGAAGGGCGTGATTACCCTATCTATAGCGCTTTTGAGAATTTGCCTTACGCATTACCGATTGCTGGTGGACTGTGTCATGAGAATGAATTTGGCCGTTGGGTTATGTATAACGAGCAAACCTACCAGCACGCCTGTGTTGCTGTGGCTCTGACTAACCCAGAATTGAAGGTTTGGTCGGACGCGTACTCTGAGTGGAACCCGATTGGGATGAAGCTACGAGTCACACATGCCGTTGGAAATCGCTTATACGCGTTGAATGACAAGTCGGCTATCGAAGTATTCAAACATTACCTTGCGGATGGCAAAGACCTTCCTTTTAGCCAGTTGATGAGCTTTCCGCTTTATCGAGAACTTGGCAGAAAGAAGGGGATCTCGACGCCGCTGCGTATTAATGATGATGGCAGTATCGAGTTTGATAGCCCTTGGCATGTCGGTGAAGAGGCGCAGTTTTGTTATAACCACCCATCTCTCACTGCAGAAAAGGTACGCCACGGGGCCGAGATGCTAGCCATGCATCAGCCTGAATCGGTGATCATCTATAACTGTGTATCTCGACTTGAGTTTATCGACAGTAAACTTGAGCTCAAGCCATTTGAAGGGATAGTGAATACATGTGGTGCCTACTGCATGGGGGAGCTATACCGTAATGAAGACCGCCAAGAGATACTGCACCATAGCCTGACTTATATCGCTATGCGCGAGTCTGACGAGATTAAAGAGTTTCATTGTCAAGACTTTCAGTGTGGCTCAACCGTGTCGCCATTGCTTAACCTTGTCAGAAATGCAGTCGCTGATCTTGACAGTATGAATACTCAGATGGAAAAGAAACTCCATCAACAAGCGCGTCGCTTAACCGAAAGCTATCGCATTGACTCGCGTACTGGTTTGCCGAACCGTATCGTATTGAAAGAACGCCTCAATACGATTCTGTTTAGTGAACACTTACTCACGTTAAAGCTCACGAATTTCCATCAAGTTAACGAAAAATACGGCTATCAAGTGGGTGATCAGCTACTGCTTGATCTGTCCAATCACTTTATCGAGCGATTGCAGCTTCGTGTCGTCAAAGAGCCTCGCGTGAAGGTTGAGCTGTTCAGTATTGGTGTTGGAGAGTGGGCGATTATTTTCAATGCTAGTGTTGGTAGTACGAAAATAAAAGAAGGTTTCGTTGAGTTCGCCGATGACATCGAACACATAAATTTTGAGCCGTATGGTTTGGCTGATATTGATTACCTGTCAGTTTCTCTGTGTGGCGGCTTTGCTAGTCGTTGTGATTTTTTAACCGACAGCGGTGACCAGATCTTATTGAAAGCGATCGAAGCTCGACGCTATGGAGTACGTAACAATACCCATATCACCAATGCCAAAGACATTCAGGTGAGCGAAGAGGACCGCAAAGAGCAACTCGGTTGGTTGAGCTGTGTCAGCCGTGCGATTTTAGATCAGAACATCATCACCTATTCACAGCCGATTGTGGAATCGGGTACGCACGAAATGATTGGCCAAGAGTGTTTGGTCAGAATCATGGAGTCGGACGGTACCATTGTGCCACCAGGAAAGTTCTTACCTATCATTGCTGATACCCATCTTTACACGCGCCTTAGTCGACACATGATTAAGAGTACTATTAGCTATATGGCGGATAAGCAGAGCTCATTTTCTATCAATCTATCCCCACAAGATTTGTTGAGCGACAAGACGCTCGAGGTTCTTGAGGCTGCGATCAGTGGCATGAACGATCCTACTCGACTTGGTTTAGAGGTTTTAGAGTCAGAACAGATTAAAGATTATGGCCTCATGATTGAGGTGTGTGATCACTTCCGCGCTCTCGGAGCGAGAATCATTGTTGATGACTTTGGCTCTGGTTATTCCAATATTGATGAAATCATCAAGCTAGAGCCGCAGATCATTAAGCTCGACGGTAGCTTGATTCGTAATATCGACAAAGACCAAAAACAAAGAAATATCGCTTCTCAGTTGGTTCGTTTGTGCCAAGTGTTCAATGCCAAAACGGTCGCTGAATTTGTCCATAACCAACAAGTTTGTGAGATAGCAGAGCAAATGGGTGTTGATTATCTGCAGGGTTACTACTTTGGTGAGCCTAAGCGACTGTTTTAGCTGTTAAAGCTTCCCGCATTGTGTAACTACTGACGATAAAAGTACTGCGCCGTCATTAATGACTGCTTTTGGGCGGAATGAATGATGTCTAACTAAGGTCACATTATTCATAACACGATCGTAAGTATTCCGTGCAAGCCTTATCTATAATAAGCACAATAACAAATCATTAACGTAACGATTAATGTGAATATGCAGTCGACTTCTCTCCTGATACAAGACATTGAGCAAACCCAACGTGAATTGGAAAAGATAGATTTTCATCAACATGAAAGCCTACTGATTCAGGTGTTTTCGTCTTTCGAGAAAGGTTCTGTTTTGGCTGCCTGCCAAGTGATTCAATCGACTTTTCCCAATGCCAAATTGATTGGTTGCAGTGCTAACCACTACATCAGCCAAGGCGTCATCCTGCACCAAGGTCTTTATCTGATTGTTACCCGCTTTGACGCGACGTCTTACTCTTGTGGTGTTGTCGAATATAGCGAACAACCATTGCTCGATAGCCACGCTATGTGGCAACAGCTTGGGTGCAATGATAATACTCAAAGCATCATTTGTTTCGCAGACCGCTTGCAGATAAATAACCGAGATCTATTTTCAGCGTTTGAGCAGTCGAGATATTCATTACCGATCTGCGGCGGAGCATCGACCATCACAGATAATGGACGTTGGGTGATGTTAGACGGCATTTGCTATGAAAATGCCTATGTGATGTTGGCGCTGCACAGTGTCGAGCTCTCCATCGCTAAGGGTTATTACACTGAATGGAATCCGATTGGTCGAACTTTTCGAGTGACAGGTGCTCAAGATAACCGGTTGTTGGAACTGGATGGGATGCCTGTTCGCGAACTCTATAATCGTTACCTCGCTGATGGCCTCGAAGTACCTTTTGAGCAACTGCATAATTTTCCCTTGATGGTCGGTGACCCGAAAGAGCAAAACATTCACTTACCGCTCAAGGTAACGGAAAGTGGAGAGATAGAGTTCAGCGGCCTGTTCCAAGTAGGCGATGAGGTCCGGTTTTGTTATGACCATCCATCATTGACCCTAGAGCAAATACGACTGGGCGTTCAACAGATAGCTTCTCATAGACCAGAACAGTTCTTCATTTACAACTGCACCTCTCGCATCGACTTTATCGATGGTAACCAAGAGGTTGAGGTTTTCCAAAAATTGGCCGACAGCTATGGCGTTTACTGCATGGGAGAACTCTATCAAGAGAATAGCCAACAGCGAATCTTGCACCATAGCCTCACTTACCTTGCGCTTAGAGAAGGCGAAGGTAAGGCGGTATTGCCATTAGAGACGCAACCCGCGACCAACATATCCCCTCTGTTTTCATTGATCCGAAATGCACTGCTTGATGTTGATGACATGAATAACAGCATGGCGAGTAAGATTCAGCAGCAAGCCACCGCATTGACGGCAAGCTATCGAATTGATCACCGTACAGGTTTACCCAATCGAAGTGTGTTGCGTGAGAAGCTGTCGAAGATGAGCAGTGACAGCCACTTGTTAGCTTTGAAGGTGACGACCTTTGGTCAGATCAATGAGAAGTATGGCTATCGAGTGGGTGACAAGCTTCTACATGACTTGAGTGAGTACTTTCAAAAGGCGCTGTGGAAGTTCTTTGATGAGGGTTGTCAGCTCTACAGTATCGGTATTGGTGAGTGGGCGGTGGTGTTTGATAGTTGGGCGAGCCAAGAACATATTCACCAGCGATTTTCGGAATTTGCTGATCAAACCGAGCATGTGAATTTTGAGCCTACCGGTTTACCCGATATTGATTACTTGTCGGTGTCTATCTGTGCGGGTATTGCCAGCCGTCGAGATTTCCCGACTACCTCTATTGATGACTTATTGTTGAAGGCGATTGATGCGCGGCGCAGCGCTGTCAGCCAAAACAAACACCTAGTGAGTGCCAAGGCACTCATTCAATTAGAGAAGCATCGCCAAGAACAACTTGGTTGGCTGTCGTGCGTGAGTCGCGCCGTGCTTAACCAGAATATTGTGGCGTGTTCTCAACCGATTGTCTCAGCACACAGTCATCAGGTAGAGAGCTACGAGTGTTTAGTTCGAATTGAAGAGGACGGTCAGTTGATTGCGCCGGGTAAGTTCTTGCCAATCATTGAAGGAACCCATCTCTATACACGCCTCAGTCGTCAGATGATAACGCGCACCTTCGATTTTATGAGTCAGCGAACAGATTCGTTCTCAATTAATTTAGCGCCACAAGATTTCAGCAATGAGAAAACCATTCTTCACCTTGAGCAAGCCATCAAGAAAATCAGTCACCCACAGCGTATTGGCTTGGAGGTGTTAGAAACGGAACAAATTCAGGATTACGGTCGCTTGATTGAGGTGTGTAATCACTTCCGCGATCTTGGTGTGAATATTATTGTTGATGATTTTGGTTCGGGCTATTCGAACATTGATGAGATATTGAAGCTAGAACCACAGGTGATCAAGCTTGATGGCAGTTTGATTCGCAATATTGATAAAGATAAAAAGCAGCGCAAGATCGCTCAGCAGCTAGTGAGCTTATGCCAGATTCTGAATGCTAAGACGGTGGCGGAGTTCGTTCATAACGAACAGGTGTGTCGTATTGCTGAAGACATGGGCGTCGATTACCTGCAAGGGTATTACTTTGGTCAACCTCAGCGTTTGTTTTGATGGAGCAGCGTTTCACGTGAAACACTCGTTGGCTCAATAACGAAAGTACGATGTAAAAAGGGTGAGCTTATGGCTCACCCTTTTTGTTTTCAGTACCTGTCCCGTCCTGAAATGTGTTTATTACCTTCCCGCGCGCCTGTTTGGTCTATTTGAGGGCGTGGCCACATTTGTCGGCGTGGAACACTTTTAGATAATGCTGGTAGTAGTTATCAATGAGCTTGGCAGGTTCGCTTTCACCTAAAGACTTGAGTAGCTCAATACCCACTTCACAAGTACACAAGTGGCCGCTGTCTTGATTGCGGCGCAAGGTGTAAGAGGATTCGCTGGTGATGTCGAGGTGAACTTGTGGAACGGCTTGTAACCACGAGCTCTTGTTAAGCATCTTCTTCGCTTCTTGCCATGTGCCATCCAAGATGATGAATAGCGGCTTACGACTCTGGGCTTGGGTCATTACAGCTTGCTGGCACTCGATGCTTTGATCACTTGGGAATAACAGAAACGGTTGTCGTGTTTCATCGTCAAGCAGCGCCATTAGCTCCGCTGGTGGTGTTTTCCTTTGCCATACAATGGACTGACACTGATCAAGGGATTGCTGAAGCAGCGTTCCGGTATTGGTATCGCGCGACAGTTCATTCTCATGAGTGAGCAGTACAAGATCGATTTGGCTTTCGACACTAGGTATCAGGTGACAAATACATTGGTGAGTAAAGCCACAACCAGGGCAAGTTTGTTGGTTACTCATGTTTACAGCTTCACTCCACTTTGTGCGGGTGAGATACCATCAGCAAACAAAACCACGTCGCTGATATCAGCATCATCTGCAACTGGAGCGACACTTGGGTTTAGCGGGTAGCTGACTCCAGAGTATGACAGGGTGTGTTTCGCCGGTGTTGCACCGCCGCCACTGACGTTGAAGATCAGATCCTGCCAGCCATGGTTTTGCGATTTACCTAAGCGTATGTCGCCCTTAACCAGTGTCACTCGGCTATTGAAGCGCCAGTTATCTTGATGGTTTTCGAAAATTAGCAGTGTACAGCCACCAGAACCACACCAATCGAGTTGGGCGAACAGCTCTTCTTTACCGTCGCCGTTGAGGTCGTAAGTTAACCAGCGGTACTTGGTATCGTCAGGTGAGCTGTTGTTGATCTTAAAATATTCGCGGATCGCTTGGTCGACTTTTGGATCAAGTTGATCACTGGAGTTCACCTGCTTTGCGGTTAGATCAATGTTAGCTTTGGTGTTTGCTTGCGCTTGCGCACTTTTAGCTTCGAATAGCACCAGACCGCCATTGGCAATCGGATACACTACGTTGCCCACTTTCTCTTTTTCAGCGATTAGCTTGCCATTATCGAGTGTGAAGATGCGCTCGGAGATCAAATACTGTTGCTGGTGGCGAGTCATAACCACTTGTACCTGATTTTGGTTCAGTTGCTGCCAGAAGCCTTGTTCAACAATAGAAGGGTCTCCATTGTTGTATGAATAAGTCGTGATAGCACTGTGGTCATTGTTGAGTTCAAGGTTGATAGAGAACCCTGAGTTTTGCGTTGAGCTAGCGAAGTAGAGTCCGCTCCAATCCAGTGTTGGATCTTGGTTAGAGACTGTCGCACAACCATTGTAGTCACTGTCATTGAGGTTAAGCTTGGCATGCCACCCATAGATAGAATCGCTCATGCCGTCGCTACAGCTCTCTTTCGTAAGGTTGAGTTTGCCTTGTGCTGCTTTACCTTCTAATTGGTAATCACGGCTGCTCGATGTGGTGCGGCTTGATTCAATATCGAGGGTTTGTGGCTGTTCGCCCATCTTAGTGTATTTGAGCTGGTCTTTATCGAAGGTTGCTGACCAGAAGGGTTCATTACCAAATACTCGTGTTGAACGCAGTGGTTGGTCGCAGCGCTCTGGGTTCTCTGCGGTTAGGATGTTCACTTGGTCAACCACGAAACGGGCTGTGAAATCTGCGTTATAACCCGTTTGGCTCGGTACAGTTAGGTGACCAATCAGCTCGCCATATAAGGCTTGGTAAGGTCTCGTTGAGAGCCCTTGTGCTTCTAACGCTAACTCTGGAGATAAGTCTAGCCAGTATTGTTGTTGGCTACCGCAAGGAGTGAAGGTTCGGCTTTCATGACCAACCACCACCTGACCACGCATGATGAAGGTTTGTGGTTGAATGCTCAGTGGCTCATCCAAGGTTGCTGGGGGCTGTTCAGGTTGTTGTGGCGTATCAGGTGCCGTAACACAGCCTTGTAGAGCGAACGCGACTAGCCATGTCACTGGGTTTTTCATTACCTTCATGTTATATCTTCCTCGGAGCAACCGTTAATTGGATTTATTATGGCATATTGGTTATTTAAAACAGAACCCGACACCTTCTCTATTCAGACTCTGAGAGTACAAAAAACCTCTTGTTGGGAGGGTGTACGCAACTATCAGGCTCGAAACATGATGCGTGATGACGTCAAGCTTGGAGATTTGGTGATGATATACCACTCATCATGCAAAAAAGTTGGCGTAGCGGGGATCGCTAAAGTAACCAGAGAAGCCTACCCAGACCACTTTCAGTTCGACCCAGAGAGTGATTACTACGATCCTAAGTCTTCACCCGATAACCCTCGCTGGATTATGGTGGATGTCGAGTTTGTGCGAGTGACTGAGCGCTTGATTCCTTTGGCTACGCTTAAAGCCATGCCTGAACTCTCCGAAATGCCATTGGTGAAACGCGGTAATCGCTTATCGATCATGCCGGTTACCGAACAAGAGTGGCAGGCAATCTTAAGCAAAGAAGTGCTAGGTTCTCGATAGCGTTAGAGAGAGCTTTTTACGTAAGGTTCAAAAAAGGCAGCCAGTTGGCTGCCTTTTTATTTATTCAGATCTGTTCGACGAGCGAAATTAGAGCAGGTGCTTTTCTAGGTAGTGAGCAACAGCATCGTCTGCGTTACTGCCAATCACTTCATTGTCTGGCAGAGCTTTCATCACTTTCTCATGTGATGTGCCCATGACTAGACCTTTACCTGCCATAGCCAGCATTTCAGCGTCGTTCATGCCATCACCAAAGGCAACACAGTTATCCAGTGTCAGGTTTAGTGATTTTGCAACAGCGTCTAGAGCGTGGCCTTTAGAGACTTCAGCGGCCATCACTTCCAGACACCAAGGTGTAGAGAACGCGATGTTCAGTTTGTCGCCAAAAGCATCTCTTAGCTTTTGTTCAAACGTGACGAGATATTCGTGGTCTTGTTCTGGGTGTGTGAAGAAGACTTTCGCGATGCCTTCGCTTGGTGCGTTTTCAGCTTCAAAGCGCTTGTAGCTAAAGCCAGACTCACTGTGGAATTTAGCCAACATTTCATCTTCACGGTCTAGTAGCCAATCTTCATTTTGGTACATGTGAATAAAGAGGTCTGGATCTTGGCGCACAATATCAATAACCGGCTGAACGAGTTCCTGAGGTACGTTCTGGCTATACATCAGTTGATCATTCTGGTCATGCACGCGTGCACCGTTTGAAGTGATCATGTACGCCGGAATGCCTGCTATCTGACGAATACCCGCCACATCGACGTGGTGACGACCCGTAGCGAAGATGAAGGTATAACCTTGGTCGTGTAATTTCTTAAGCGTTAGCTTGGTAAAGTCGCTTAGCTGATGGTTGGGAGCCAAAAGCGTACCATCTAAATCAGAAGCAACAATTTTCACGGAATCTTTTAGTGCAGGAATACTCATTTAACCCTCATTGCAAAATGCTTAACCAATATTGACGCTAGCCAGCGCTAGAATCGTTTTAACTACAATATCTCTAGGTAGAAATTGTATGCCAAATTCATGCAAGAAAAGAGGGCAAAGCTCACTTACTTCTCTTCCTCTTTAGCGCTTATTTTCTTGGTAGGTTGCTTAGCCTATTGGCTTTAGGCGAAAAACTGATTGATCGCATCCAGTGTTTGATTGCGATATTCATCTTGCTCAAACAACACCTCATGCCTAGAACCCTCAACCAACTTAAACTGACAATCAGAGTTGGTTTTCTTCAGCTTAGAGATGAACTTTACTTGGGCACTGTTACTGACAATCTTTTCATCCCCAGCTTGAATCAATAGCAGAGGGATCTTGATTTGACGAGTTTGTTGAATCGCTTGCTTGGCGGCCATTAACCCTTGCCACACCCAACGCGTGCTTGGTCCACCCACCTGCAAAGATGGAGACTCGTCATATAAGCGACGGAACCACTGATAACGAACCTTGCTGTGGCTTAGTAAGTTGTTTTCAAAAGGCTTCGAATAATATGCTTGCTGGCCCGGCGCGTAAGTCGGCTTGGTATAAAAAGCGGTGAGCACTTGTCCAACGATCATCGCGATAGGTTTCAGGTACCACTCGGTATTGATACCAAACATCGGAGCGCACAGAGTCACCTTATCAAATGGATGGTCTGGATGAGTTTGTAGGTAGCGAGTGGCTATGGTGCTGCCCATTGAATGTGCGAGCAGGTAGCGATTGGAATACTTACTGAGATCGAAACTGGCAATGACGTCAGACATGTCAGATGCATAATCATCAAACTCATGAATGTGACCAATGTCAGAGTCTGTTACCATACGTTCAGACTGGCCTTGACCTTGGTGGTCAAATGAATAAACGTCATAGCCTTGTTGATAGAAATCATAAAAGAGTTCTTGGTATTTTTGGCAGCACTCGATGCGGCCATTTGAAATAACAATCGCCTTGGTATGAGTCTCTGAAGTCAGGCTACACCAGTACAGCTTCTTTTTACCAGATGTTGTTACATATCCATCTTTTCGTTGTTGCCAAAGGGTGGGGATCGGGTGTTTAATCGCTTGCTCGAATTGAGGTTCTTGCGTGTACGAAATCGGGGCGCCGCTGTGGTTTTCCATGGGAAATTACCTGAACTGATGCGTGTGAGAGCTTTATTGCTACTAATGTTGTTAGATTAAAGAACTAGTAAGGAAATGCAAATGGATACTCATGTTTGGCTTGCTTATGCCGTTACGGCGATATTGTTTAGTTTGGCTCCGGGCTCAGGTACTGTTAACTCAATCAGCAATGGGCTAAGTTATGGCACCAAGAAGTCACTTGCGTCGATCGCGGGCTTACAACTCGGTCTTGCATTCCACATCATGCTGGTGGGCGCGGGCATTGGTGCATTGGTGGCTCAATCCGCGTTGGCATTCACCATCATCAAATGGGTGGGTGTGGTTTACCTTCTTTGGTTGGGTATTCAAAAGTGGCGTGACAACTCTAGCTTAGTGGCTTCACAAGGAAACTCGACGCTATCGAGTGGCAAGCTACTTAGAAATGCGGTGCTGATTAACCTTACTAACCCAAAATCTATCGTGTTTTTGGTGGCTCTGTTCCCTCAATTTATCGATCCAACACAGCCGCAAGCACCGCAATTATTAGTGCTAGGTGTTACAACGGTATTCATTGATAGCGTTGTTATGTTGGGTTACACCTCATTAGCTTCACAAATGGGACGTTTTATTCGTTCAGATCGCATAATGGGTAAGATAAATAAAATCTTTGGTGGTATGTTCATGGGCTGCGGCGCATTGCTGGCTGCCGCCAAAGCCTAATCAAAGCAATAGAGTTATAGTTAAACCAATTAGAGTTATCAAGAAATGACCGCTACCTACGTTGCTCGACAACCTAT
The DNA here is from genome assembly GCF_015163615.1 of Vibrio sp. OPT18. Taxonomy (NCBI): domain Bacteria; kingdom Pseudomonadati; phylum Pseudomonadota; class Gammaproteobacteria; order Vibrionales; family Vibrionaceae; genus Vibrio; species Vibrio sp. OPT18. Next base: position 34,016 of record NZ_JADDYK010000015.1, on the reverse strand, counting down.
CTTAAACCGTAAGAAGAACACGCTTGGTTATGAGCTGCTGTTTCGTGACGGAGAAAGGAATGCCTATCCAGCGCATATAGAGTCTAATCGAGCAACGTATCGTCTGATCGTTGAGAATTTCTTGTCGGTTGGGCTTAACCCGTCGATCCCATCTTCACGCTGCTTTATTAACTTCCCTTACCAAAGCTTGATTCGTCGGTTGCCTTTGAGCTTGCCGAAAGACAAGGTGGTGGTTGAGATCCTTGAAACTTGCCAACCGACCGACGAATTATTAGAAGCCGTTAAAGAGCTTTATCAAGCGGGGTACATGATTGCCCTAGATGATTTTACTTCGACGCCAGAATGGGAACGTTTCCTCAAATACACGCATATTGTTAAGCTCGATATCATGCAGATGGGCTTGGATGAGGCGTGTGATTTGGTCAAAGCTCATCAAGGGAAAAAGTTTAGTTTTCTTGCTGAACGAGTCGAAACCGAACAAGAATTCCAGCAAGCCAAAGAGGCGGGCTTTAAGTTCTTCCAAGGCTATTTCTTTAGCAAGCCGGAAATCATTAAGACTAAGTACATCAGCCCTGAGCAAGTGATTGCCATGGAGCTGTTCCAAGAAGTGTGTAAGCCCGATGTCGACTTTCAGCGTGTCGAGAGTATCGTCGCGAAAGATGTCGCCTTGTCTTATAAGCTACTGCGCTTTGTGAACACCATGTCGCCTCGTCTAGAAGTGACCATCTCTTCATTCCGTCAGGCCTTGGTGTACCTAGGGCAAGAAAAACTGAAAATGTTTGTCTCGCTGGCGGTGGCGTCTTACGTCTCGGATAAAAAACCGAAAGAGTTGTATGGCTTGTCTTTGCAGCGTGCACAGTTTTGCCAGCGTATGTCTCGTTATCAGGCATTTGAAGGACATACCGAGCAAGCCTTTATGATTGGTCTGTTCTCGTTGCTGGATGCATTGCTCGATCTATCGTTAGAGAATTTAGTAGAGCAACTGCCTTTGTGTAAAAGTATCAAGGTGGCTCTGCTTCGTAGAGAAGGGCCATATGGTACCTTGCTCGCACTTGAAGAGAGCTTTGAGCATGCCGATTGGCAACAGATTGATGAGCACTGCGCCGATTTAGGATTAAGCGTGGATCAGGTTAAAACGGAGCTTACTGAAGCGCGCCGTTGGAGCCATACCGTGACCAACAAGCTCTGATATTTCTTCGTTAAACTTTTATGACAATTGAAACGCACGCCTTGACGTGCGTTTTTTTATATCTAAGATATATGCATATCCATATATAAGTATGTTTTTATGCTTCCTCACCAATTTTTTAAATTACTGTCCGATGAAACGCGAGTGCGTTGCTTAATGTTGATAGTTCGCAATGAGTGCTTATCGGTTGGTGAGTTGACTCAGGCATTGCAAGAAAGTCAGCCAAAGGTTTCACGCCATCTTGCGCAGCTGCGTTCAAACGGTATTTTGACTGATGTTCGCCAGGGGCAGTGGGTGTTTTACCGCCTGTCACAAGATTTACCAGGTTGGATGCTAAAGTTAATTGACGACCTTATTGCATCGAACTGTTTGAAAACTGAATACCAGCAAGATATTGAGCGCTTAGAGTCGATGAACTCACGCCCAGTATGTTGCGTTTAAATACATTAAAACTTAATGCCGAAATAGTTGGAGTTGCAGCTAGGCGACAAGTGAACTTATCCCTATGAGCATAGTGGCTCTATGTAATTAGGGCGGCCGGCGCTCCGGTAAGTGAACGTAGTCAACAACGCTGCGGCTTCAAATATGAAGGCAATTAACTGAGAGAACAGAAAATGACAGTCAAAGTAGGTATTAATGGTTTTGGTCGTATCGGCCGTCTAGCACTTCGCGCAGCATTCGATTGGGATGAGCTAGAATTTGTTCAAATTAACGATGTTGCTGGCGACACAACAACACTGGCCCACCTTCTAGAATTTGATTCAGTTCAAGGTCGCTTTCACCACGAAGTAACTGCAGAAGGCGATGAGATTATCATTAATGGCCAGCGCATCAAGACCACACAAGAGCGCGACATCGATGCGATCGACTGGTCTGGTTGTGATGTGGTTATCGAAGCGACAGGTGTTCACCGTAAGACCTCTTTCCTAAACAAATACCTAGAGCAGGGCGTGAAACGTGTTGTGGTATCGGCGCCAGTGAAAGAAGAAGGCATCGCAAACATCGTTGTTGGTGTGAATGACAATATCTTCGACCCTGCGGTACACAAAATCGTAACGGCAGCGTCTTGTACAACGAACTGTATCGCGCCAGTGGTTAAGGTGATCAACGAGAAGCTTGGTATCGAGAACGCAGCCTTCACCACTATTCACGATTTAACTAACACGCAAACTATTCTTGATGCGCCGCACAAAGACTTACGCCGCGCACGTGCATGTGGCATGAGTCTTATCCCAACAACGACGGGCAGCGCCAAAGCGATTGTTGAGATCTTCCCTGAGCTAGAAAACCGCATCAACGGCCACGCAGTTCGTGTACCGCTAGCGAACGCTTCTCTGACAGACATCATCTTCGAAGTGAAGCAAGACACCACGGCAGAAGAAGTTAACGCGATGCTGAAAGAAGCGTCTCAGAATGGACTAAAAGGTATTCTTGGCTTTGAAGAGCGTCCACTGGTTTCTATCGATTACAAAGGCGACCAACGCTCAACAATCGTGGATGCACTATCAACGATGTTGGTCGGTAAGCGCATGGTTAAGATCTACGCTTGGTACGACAATGAGATGGGTTACGCGACACGTACCGCTGAGCTTGTTCGCACTGTCGGTTTAGCATAATACTCTTCATACTTGAAGCTGCAGCGTTGTTAACTGCGTAAGTTCACCCTAATCACATAGACCCACTATGCTCATAGGGCTGAACTTACTTGTTGCCTACCTGCAACTCCAATTATTTTGAGTATTGGTTCTATAAGAATTTTAAGAGATTACACAATGACACATCCAACATGGCAACTAGACCTAGAGCAAGGTGCGCTAATCCTGACTCCATGCCCAGGTACAAAAGAAGCAACGCTTGATGCATCACTGGCTCAGCTAAAAGAGCAAGGCGTTGAAGTTATCGTGACAGCACTTGATGACCATGAGCTTGCAAGCAAAGACGTGGCGGCACTTGGCGAAAAAACACGTGCGCTAGGCATGCAATGGTTCCAGATCGAAATTGAAGATGACTGTGCGCCGGGTGCTGATTTTGCTGCGAAGTGGCAAGCAGCTAGCCCTGAGCTACATAACATCGTCGATAACGGCGGCAAGGTTGCGATGCACTGCATGGGCGGCTCTGGTCGCACTGGTTTGTTCGCGGCTCATCTACTGTTAGAAAAAGGCTGGGATTTGAGCAAGGTTGTTCAAGAGGTGCAGGCACTGCGTCCCGGCGCATTTACTAAGCCTATTCAGGTTGAGTATATCAACGGCGTAGCTTCTGCGTAGCTCTTCATACTTGAACCTGCAGCGTTGTTAACTGCGCAAGTTCACCCTAATCACATAGAACACCTATGCTCATAGGGCTGAACTTGCTTGTTGCCTAGCTGCAACTCCAATTATTTTGAGTATAAGTTAAGTGGAAAGTAAGAATTAGAGCTTTTGGACACCTATGATCTAAAAGCTCTTTTTGTTTAGATTGCAGAGATAGCGTTATGTTTTCAAATCTAAGTAAGAGCGTTCGCCAATACATGTTGGTGACTTTTAACTACTGGAACTTCACCATTACTGATGGTGCACTTCGTATGCTGGTGGTTCTGTATTTTTACGACCTTGGTTACAGTTCGTTAGAAATCGCCTCACTGTTCCTTTTCTATGAATTCTTTGGTGTGGTGACTAACCTAATCGGTGGCTGGTTAGGGGCGCGTCTTGGCCTCAATAAGACCATGAACATCGGGTTAGGCATGCAAGTTGTCGCCTTGGGTATGCTCGCGGTACCAACGGCGATGTTGACCATTCCTTGGGTCATGGCGGCGCAAGCCTTGTCTGGTATCGCTAAAGACCTCAATAAGATGAGTGCCAAGAGTTCGATTAAGACTCTGGTTCCTGATGAACAACAGGGCGCGCTTTATAAGTGGATTGCGATTCTGACAGGTTCTAAGAATGCGCTTAAAGGGGCTGGCTTCTTTATTGGCGGTTTGCTGCTTTCAACGATTGGCTTCCAATACGCTGTGCTTGCGATGGCAGCCGTGTTGGCATTGGTCTTCGTTGGCAGTGTGTTGAGCTTAGAAGCGGACATGGGTAAAGCGAAAACTAAACCCAAGTTCAAACAGATCTTCTCTAAGTCTGAATCCATCAACATCCTATCTGCAGCACGTATGTTCCTGTTTGGCGCTCGTGATGTGTGGTTTGTGATTGCTTTGCCGATTTACCTAGGCAGTGTGTTTGGTTGGGATCACTCATGGGTCGGTGGCTTCTTAGCTGCTTGGACTATCGCTTATGGCTTTGTACAGGGCATAGCGCCGAAGATTACTGGTAAAGCCCAAGGCAAGGTGCCTGATGGCCATGCTGCGCTGTTATGGGCGGGGGCGTTGGCTATCGTGACCGCTGCTATTGCTTATGCGGTACAGATTGGTTGGCAACCAGAGCTCGTTATCGTGGGTGGTTTGATGGTATTTGGTGCCATCTTTGCGGTGAACTCATCACTTCACTCATATTTGATTGTGAGTTATGCGAAAGGTGATGGCGTTTCTCTTGATGTCGGTTTCTACTACATGGCAAACGCGATGGGCCGTTTGATTGGCACGATATTATCGGGCTTGGTATTCCAAATGGCAGGTTTGTCTGCGTGTCTGTGGGTTTCCTTCGCATTCTTAGCGATAACGACGGTGATCTCTCTGCGTTTACCGAAAGTGCCGCAAATCTCAGCGGCATAAGCTTCAGCCGCATGATTGAGAGCCAAAGTCGCATAAGCTAGCGTCGTATGAGCTAAATTCGCGATAAGCATCTCCTTTAACACTAAGCTGACTTGGTATTTATTCCGGTCAGCTTTTTTATTGCTATAGTAGAATGATTGAATATTAATCAGGCATTTACATGAAGCAGCGAATTCTCTTTTTTGATTTAGCACGATGTGTCGCGGCCGTAGCGGTTATCGCGATTCATGTTTTGGCGCCTTATCGCAATGAATTGGGCACTATTCCTTTCGGTGAATGGCTTACTGCCATTACGGTAAACGGTTTCAGCCGCTGGGCAGTACCTGTGTTCATCTTGATTACTGGTGCACTGATGCTCAGTGATCAGCGCCCGTTTGACGCCAAATACTACCTCAAGCGTCGTCTGGGCAAGGTACTGATACCTTTCATTGTCTGGTCGCTTTTCTATACCTATCTGTCGGGTTGGTCGGCAATGGGCTTTGATACCGACGTCAGTTGGGACGTGTTGCTTAATAGCTACCATCATTACACCTATTACCATCTTGGTTTCTTCTATTACTTCATTCCGCTCTACTTTGTGATTCCGTTCTTGCAGATCATGGTTAGAAAGTACGGTGATAGATCGGTCTATGCCTTTACAGCGGTATGGCTGTTCACAACATTGCTGTTCTTACTGAAAATCGATGGCCCTTGGAGTCACGAGTTGTGGTTGTACACCGGTTACTTACCATTGGGTTACTTGCTGTATAAGATTGTGCCACTAAACAAGATGACTGTTGGCGTGAGTGTGTTACTGGGTGGGCTAGCTTTACTAACCACGGTTTACATGGTGGTTGATGCAAGCTTGGTGGCAGAAGAGTACACGGTAGGGCGCTGGTTATCTTACAAGACGTTGAATACGGTATTAGCCGCGAGCATGGTGTTCATGGTATGCCGTTACTATGGTGAAGGCCTGTCTGAGAAGAGTAATCAGGTGGTTGGCTTTATTAGTAAGCACAGCTTAGGTATTTATTTGCTGCACCCGATTTTCTTGTGGCCGATGAAAGAGTTTGGTTGGTACCAAGGACATCCGGCATGGGTTATTCCATTATGGATAGTGATCAGCGGAGCTGGCGCGTTATGGATGAGCTGGTTGGTGTCTAAGTCAGAGAAAACGCGTTGGTTATTGCCTTAGCGGTGACCGCTAAGGCTTTCTGATGGATTACTTAGGGGGACAGTTGAAGTGGCTGACGTTTAGCGCTTCAACGCAAAGTGTAAGAACTTATCGCCTTGGTAGGTTAAGGTTCCTTTGTCACCAGGGTTAAGGGCGTGGAAATAGTGGATGCCGACTTGGAATTCTCGCTTCGGACCAACCACACCACGTTGAACGTAAATCCAGTACTCTTGATCTTCTTGGCCAGGTTCTGCGTCAGGAAGGTCGATGGATTGTTTGTCTAACACAGTGACATTCACTTTCTTCTCTGGCGCATTTTCACCTTGCGAGTGTTTTCGATAGAAACCAATAAATACCCAAGCCGCTAGAGCAGCGAGTGCAAAGATGGCAAAAAAGAGTGAATTAGGCATATAACCTCCATGTAGTCGTGATGGTTATTCTAGTCTTTCAGGCAATAGGGATATGTGTTTAAAGCCGTTATTCGTGAACTGTTGTACGCCAAGCTGATTATTTTTCGGCAGACATCACATTTAATGGCCAGTTTGAGATAAAGCATTGTTATTTATTGTCTCTTTCTCTCGTAAATAACAGTGATTTTGTATAAGAATAGGGAAATGCTCGACTAGAATTATAGTGTGGAGTGGGAGGGCCAAGATGACCGATATTGAAAAAGTGGTGACAAGAACTCGCAATATAGAGAAATTATTGAGACTTCAATATCATGCCGAAGGCGAAGGATTGCATGAGCTTGTAACAAGCTGTGAAGAAAGGCTACCGCACGATATGGTGAGCAAGCTGCGTTATATCGCAACGTGTCGTAACAAGGTAGTCAATGAACATGAGGCTAAGTTGGAAGACCAACATAAGTTCATCATGATGTGTAACGACTGTGAGAAGGAGCTGACTCCACGTAGTGGTCGTTTTATCTGGCGAGTTGCGATCTTACTGATGATGGCAATGACTTTAGCTGCCGCAGGTTTCTATTATGCGAACTGGGATGTGCTAACACTGCATCTGTTTTCGAAGTGAAAAAATTGAACAAAAAAAGGGACGCTCATGGCGTCCCTTTTTTTATCTGTAACTTGCTTAGTACATCATCGGTAGTGTCATTAGACCTACAACTACCGCGATCATTACAAGTCCTTGTCTTTGCGAAGATGAAATCATAACACTACTCCTAAATTTGGTTGTCTCTCGCTATGTTTTAAAGAATAGCACTACTTATGGCTTTAGATCAAGAATTACTTTCGAAAGCTTTAAAAGTAGTAGAAAACTATGAGTTTTTGGCTTGTTTGACAGTGTTTAACTGTGTTTTATGGTGTGTTCTTAATTTGTTCGTTGTGATTTATGTTTGCTCTAATTTGATTTAACTTGTTGTTTTGTAATGGTTGTTTTGTGTAATTTATATTGTTAAAGGTTGTTAAACTGTATTAATAGAGGTTGGTGGTGGCTAGGTTGGTTTTGGTTGGTTTTTTAAGTTTTCGGCTTGGTTTTTGTGGCGATTTTTACCGGGGGCTTGAAATAACCTGACAAAACTGGGCGTTAAAAAAGAAAATTGGCTACTTTACAAGTCTAGGCTTGGTTGGCGTTTTTATTTTCCTATTAATCTTGAGTTTGTTTATTTAAGTTGTTGTTATTATTTGCTTTAAATGTGGTTATTTTAATTTTTTAAGTGTGATATTTGACGGAATTAGGCCGGTTTTGGTGGGGCCGATAGGTTAGAATTGGCCAAAATTCAAGTATGGCGACTCTAATGCCAGTTTGAATGGGTTTTATGATGATTCGTTCTAGTTTTAAACGAATGGCCATTGTCATGGTGGTAATTGTTACGACTTCAATCTAAAGAGACTCTTTTTAGTGGAAGCGTAATCAAGATCCAATTTTGAGGGGCTGAGGCTTTACATCAACACTCGTGTGCCTAGACTGGCGACGATTTAAAGCAATAGGGCAAATGGTATGTGGAGTTGGTTGGCGGTTTCCTTGTCTGGTATCGGAGCAATAGCAGGAACGAAACATGGACATCTCGGTCAGGCCTTATCGTATAAGGTTTTTACCTATGTATTATTAGCGACCATTGCTTTAACTCAATCTGTCGTTGCTGATTTTACCTATTGGGTCGTTGCTGGGTTGGCGGTCTCTGCGATCGCAGATGTCTTGCATACTGTTACTCAAAAACGTCCTCTGCATTTTGTTTGCTTCTTGCTGGCTCAGCTCTGTTACAGCAAAGCATTTTGGCTACAGCTATCAGGAGAAATGGTCTGGTGGTTGTTCGCGCTGCTGTTGGCGGCTTGTGTCGTTGCTTTCTTCTTACTTCTGCCTCGTTTAGACAAACTCGTCTTTCCTGTAGTTATCATGGGTATCGTGCTTATTCAGCTTGCATGGGCTTCTGGTGAGCTCTGGTTGCTTGATCCTCAACTGTCGCATGCGGTGGGTTTTGCGGGTTGTGTCGTGTTGCTGCTTTCAGCATTGGCGTACGCGCTAAATTTCTATCGTAGCCCAATTAAGGGTGCCTACTTTTGGGTGACGGGCTGTTACTTTCTGGCACACGCTCTCATTGTTGCTTCCCTTACCATTTAGGGTAGAGCTCGCTTAACTCTGAGCTACATCAAGGCAGCTTAGATGAAAGTAGGTACTCTACGTCTAGTTCATTAAACATGAGATAGAGTTATGACTACCGAAATTCATGCACACAACGTTTTAAACCTACTGAGTGAAAAGTCACTGACTCGTGAAGAGTTGACGCAAGAACTCGCTCAAACTTATGGCGCAGAAGCGCGTTTTCATACGTGTAAGCTGAACGGCCTGGATTTAGATGGATTGCTGAAGTTTTTCCTGAAGATGGAAAAAGTTGTAGTTATTGATGACAAGCTTTGCACTAATCGCGAACGTGTGTGTAACCACTGATTCCCCGTGACTTGGTTTTTAGAGCCTTTGGCTTTTATAGATAAGAAGAGTGGATGCGACGTTTCGGCTTCACTCTTTAAATTCTCTTTTTACTTTTCTCCTTTCTACCTTTCTATTTGCTCTCGCAAAATTCCCTTCTAATTACATAAGTTAATCCTTTTATTACTGCGTTCGAAAATCAATGTTGAGGCTGCTATACTCCGCGCACTTACGCTTTTCGAGACAAACTTATGGAAATTTTATCTGCAGCAACCATGCTGTTTCTTATTATGGACCCGCTTGGCAATCTACCAATCGTGCTCTCTATCCTTAAGCATATTGATCCGAAGCGTCGCCGTATTGTTCTTGTTCGTGAACTGATGTTTGCGCTGGTTATCCTGCTGTTGTTCTTGTTTGCTGGTCAAAGCATCATGAACTTCCTGCATGTGCAGCCTGAAACCTTGAGTATCTCAGGCGGTATTATTCTGTTCATCATCGCGATTAAGATGATTTTCCCAAGTGCGGGCAGTATTACTGGCCTCGCGGCGGGTGAAGAACCGTTTATTGTGCCGATGGCGATCCCAATGATTGCTGGCCCTTCAGTGATTGCGGCATTGATTCTGTTGTCGACACAGCACCCTGACAATATGTTAGAGCTTTCAGGTGCTGTGATGCTGGCTTGGGGTGCTACCTTCTTTATTCTGATGTTTAATGGCTTCTTCCTGCGAGTGCTGGGAGAGAGAGGTCTTAAAGCCATCGAACGCTTGATGGGCTTGTTGTTGGTTATGCTGTCGACGCAAATGTTCCTCGATGGTGTGAAAGGCTACATGGGCTAACATCAATATCATTGCTGAATAAAAAAACGCCGCTCAAATGAGCGGCGTTTTTGTCTCTATTGTTTCTGTCATGATGTTTTCTGTAGCTAAGCGTTTTATATCTGGGCTTAAGCTCGATTACATCATGTGTTTGCGTCGGATATCGAGTAAGGCGAAGACACCGAAAATCAATATTGACCACTTCTCCCAACGTGACATCTCGATCTTGTCGCCGAAAGCACCGATGAAAATCAGCATCTGTAGGCCGTGCATGAAGAACAAGAATGCTGTCATGATATAAAGCGCAATCGCAGCATTACCCGGGAACGGGTAGAAAATATTTACGATTAAGATAAACCAAACAAAGGCGATGGCTGCTTTTGCTAGTGGAAGCAAGAACTTCATTCATTAACTCCTATTCTTCAGTGATTCGATTGAACAGTCGGTAGCTTGACTGTCCGGTGGTCTTGTCGCGATGCAATTCCCAGTTCTCTGGCATAGCTTCGAGTTTCAGTTCTTTCTCTGTCTCGACGTAAATGATGGCATTGTCTGCAAGCCAACCGTTACTCTCAAGTAGTTGTACTGTTTCTGCTAGTAAGCCTTGACGAAATGGTGGATCAAGGAAAACCATATCGTAAGGAGTACCTGGCTTCTTAAGGAAAGAGATAGCATCAGTATTCACGACATTGATGTTGTCTGCCTTGAGCTCTTTCGCGTTATCAGAAAGCTGTTTAGCCGCCTTTTGATTCATTTCGAGCAGTGTCACCATTTTTGCTTGGCGAGAAGCTGCTTCAAAACCTAGACCGCCAGAGCCGGCAAATACATCCAAGCAAGTTGAATGTGGGATATCTTGAGCCACCCAGTTAAAGAGCGTCTCTTTTACTCGGTCAATGGTTGGGCGTAATCCTTCTAAATCATGAACAGGTAGCTTTCTACCTCTCCATGAGCCACTAATAATTCGAACAAAGCCTCCGGATGGCTTTTTTTGTGATGTGTTTTGCTGGCGACGTCTTACCATAGATTTTTTGACCGCTAATAAAGTGATACTATACCGAGCCCAATTTAAGTGGGTTCGTGTATTAAATAAATTTGCAATGACAAAGTGTATCAAGCTAAAAGCAAACTTATCACTGCTTTGTCATTTTTCTTTACTATTCGTTTGTACAAGCTTGTATTGTATAACAATAGCAAAGAGTCGACGTGTATTAAGTCAATACAGCTAATTAGTAGATCTAGGAAACTCCTCTGATGACGGAAAAAAAGAAGCGCGGATTATTATCGTGGCTTGGTTTTGGTGAAGAAGAACAAAGCCCTAAAACTCAGAATGAAGCGAACGTAGAAAGCGTTGAAGATCAAACTGAAGTTGAATCACAAGTTGAGGCTGAACAGGTCGCGCCTGAAGCTGAACAATCTAAGCCAACTGAACTTGAGCAAGCGCTTGAAGAAGCTCAACAAGAGCAGCAACCTGTCGCAGCAGAAGCAGAAGCAGAAGCAGAAGCAGAAGCAGAAGCAGAAGTAGAACAGGAAGAAGTGGCAACTCCTCAAGCTAAGGTTGAAGAAGTACAAGAGAAGCCGACAGAAAGCTTCTTTGCTCGCCTTAAGCGCAGCCTAAGCCGCACTAAAGCAAACATCGGTGCGGGTTTCTTTGGTCTGTTCAAAGGCAAGCAAATCGATGAAGATCTGTTTGAAGAGCTAGAAGAGCAACTTCTGATCGCTGACGTGGGTATGAATACCACGGTTAAGATCATTGAAAACCTGACAGAAAAAGCATCTCGCAATGACCTAAAAGACGGCGAAGCGCTTTATGGTCTGCTCAAAGAAGAGATGGCAGACATCTTAAGCCAAGTGGAACAGCCACTGGTTGTTGATACCGCTAAAACACCTTACGTTATCTTAATGGTGGGTGTGAATGGTGTCGGTAAGACAACTACGATCGGTAAGTTGGCGAAACAATTCCAAAATGAAGGCAAGAAAGTGATGCTAGCGGCGGGTGATACCTTCCGTGCAGCAGCCGTTGAACAGCTTCAGGTTTGGGGTCAGCGTAACGATGTGCCCGTTATCGCTCAGCACACTGGTGCGGACAGTGCGTCTGTGATCTACGATGCGATTGAAGCTGCGAAAGCGCGTGGCGTTGATGTTGTGATTGCTGATACGGCAGGTCGTTTGCAGAACAAGAGCAACCTGATGGAAGAGCTACGCAAGATCGTTCGTGTAATGAAGAAGATTGATGACTCTGCACCACACGAAATCATGCTAACGCTCGATGCAGGTACAGGTCAGAACGCTATCAGCCAAGCGAAGTTGTTCAGTGAAGTCGCTCCAGTTACGGGTATTACACTGACTAAGCTAGATGGTACGGCGAAAGGTGGTGTAATTTTCTCAATTGCTGACCAGTTCCAGATTCCAATCCGCTACATTGGTGTGGGTGAAGGTATTGATGACCTGCGTCCATTTGAATCTAAAGACTTCATTGAAGCACTATTTAGCCGCGAAGAGTAACGCGAGTAGCAAAGTGGTTTATCCTTAATCTGCTACCGTTTTTAAATTTGATATTAGTGATCGTAAGAGGAATTTTCGGTGATCAAATTTCAGCAAGTGAGTAAAGCCTACCGAGGTGGAAGACAAGCGCTCCAAAAAGTGGACTTTCACCTGAAACGTGGAGAGATGGCTTTTTTGGGTGGGCACTCTGGGGCTGGTAAAAGTACCTTGCTGAAGTTGATCTGCGCGATAGAGCGTCCAACCGATGGGCGTGTTTGGTTCAACG
>NZ_JADDYK010000015.1:0-21466 GCF_015163615.1 Vibrio sp. OPT18 | reverse complement strand
ATCACGATATCACTCGAATCCCAGCCAAAGATATTCCTTTCTTACGCCGTAATATTGGGATTGTTTTTCAAGACCACCGCCTGCTGATGGACCGTTCGATTTTCGATAACGTCGCTCTGCCTATGCGTATTGAATCTATTTCTGAAAACGAAATAAAACGCCGAGTCAGTGCTGCGTTGGATAAAACCGGTTTATTAGATAAAGCCCGTTGTTTGCCAAGCCAACTTTCGGGTGGTGAACAACAACGCGTGGGTATTGCTCGCGCCGTGGTTAACCGTCCAACTCTGCTTTTAGCCGATGAGCCCACCGGTAACCTAGACCCTGAATTATCTAACCGTGTATTACGCTTGTTTGAAGAGTTCAACCGCGCAGGTGTGACCATCATCCTAGCGACGCACGATATCGGGTTAGTGAACACTCGCCCTCAGTACCGCCATCTTGAATTAAACCAAGGATTTTTGAGTGAGGTTGAAGATTATGGCCGCGAATAAGCGCATCAAGAAACCTCAATCTAATCGAGCAGTAAACCGCGCTTCAAGCGACGGCTTCTTTGTTGTTCACTGGAAACAAGCCAAGTCATCGTTCTCGCAAATGTGGCAGCGCCCGTTAGGCAACTTGCTGACCCTTGCGGTGATCTCTATGGCGTTGGCGATGCCAGCTTGTTTGTACCTATTAGGTAAAAATGTTGGGGAAGTGGCGCAAGATGTCACTAGCCCGTCACAAATAAGTGCTTATGTAGAGGATGGTATTCCTGAGCCACGAGTAATGGTGCTTAAGGATGAAATCGAAAGTTGGGATCAAGTTGAGCTGGTGGAGTACATTTCTCCGCAGCAAGGGCTTGCAGACCTCAGCCAATATTCTGGTTTTGAAGACGCCCTAACCATCCTCGACGATTACTCACTGCCAGGTGTTCTGGTGATTACGCCAAGCGTACACAGCGATACCTTAATTAAAGAGCTAGCAGGCACAGTTAAACAACAAGAATTAGTCACCGATGTTCGTCTAGACGAAGATTGGTTAGCTCGATTAGATGCGATCAAAGCACTCGCGGCTGTCATCGTGATTACCTTAACGGTATTGATGTTGGGCGCGGTATTTCTGATTATCGGCAATACACTACGATTTAATGTGTTGGCGCATAAAGAAGAGATTCAAACCATGAAGCTGATTGGTGCGACCGACAGCTACATTCTTCGACCATACCTTTATGCTGGAATGTGGTTTGGCGTATTAGGTTCGATTAGCGCTTGGGTAATGACGGCATTAATTACCGTATTACTGAACAGCGCAGTGGATGACTTGGCTCAGCTATACGACAGCCACTTCCGTTTAATTGGCCTGAGTTGGGATGAATCTTTACTGCTTTTGATCGTCGGAACCCTGCTTGGTAGTGTGGCTGCGAAGCTTTCTGCACAGCGTCACCTAAAAGAAATTGAACCAGTTTAGGTGAATAGAGTCATATTTAGACGAAAAATAGGCACTTCTTAACCAGTTTTTGCCTTGTATAGACGAATTGATTATGCATAATTACTTCCCCCTCCTTGAAACCTGTTCATTTTAGGTTCAAGATTGTCGGGTTTTAATAGATGTATTACTCCAGATCAGAGATTGATGAGGAACCGAATGGCAAACCAAGCGTATCAAATGGCTTTAGTCACACAAGATAGTTTAGATAGCTATATCCGCTCAGCGAACAGCTACCCAATGCTGACACCTGAAGAGGAACGTGGACTTGCAGAGCGATTACATTACAAAGGTGAGATCGACGCTGCGAAAGGCTTGATCCTTTCCCACCTACGATTCGTGGTGCACGTTGCAAGAGGCTACTCTGGCTACGGGCTGCCAATGGCTGATCTCGTCCAAGAAGGTAACATCGGCTTGATGAAGGCTGTTAAGCGCTTCAATCCAGAAGTTGGTGTTCGTCTCGTCTCGTTTGCTGTTCACTGGATCAAAGCTGAAATCCATGAATACGTTCTACGTAACTGGCGTATCGTTAAAATTGCGACCACTAAGGCACAGCGTAAACTGTTCTTTAACCTTCGTAAGTCTAAAAAGCGTTTGGGTTGGTTCAATAACGGTGAAGTTGAGACGGTTGCTCGTGAACTGGGTGTTGAGCCTTCAGAAGTTCGTGAGATGGAATCTCGCTTAGCAGCACAAGATGCGACGTTTGAAGCGCCTATGGACGATGACGATGGCGGTTCTGCTTATACTGCTCCAGTTTACTACCTAGAAGACAAAGCGTCAGACGTTGCTGAGACGGTTGAAGCGGCTAACTGGGAGTCACACACCAATAATCGCCTAGGGCTAGCACTAGCAAGCTTAGACGAGCGTAGCCAACACATTGTTCGCTCACGTTGGTTAGACGACAACAAGGCAACACTGCAAGACTTAGCGGATACCTACAGTATCTCTGCTGAGCGTGTTCGCCAGTTAGAAAAGAATGCGATGAAGAAATTGAAACAAGCCGTTGGTGATTTCTAGTAGCATCTAGTTTCTATTAGCTTCTACTTTCTAGTAGAGCTAACAAATAGCTGAATTTTGAAAAGGCCGAGATCGAGAGATCTCGGCCTTTTTGTTTTGGATCGATTTCTCAACTTTTGCGATCGAAATTTGCAAAATGATTTTGTGGATAACTCTGTGAGAAGTTTATTCGTCAGCTGTCTAAAAGCAGGGTGTAGTAAGACTTTGACGGGTTTTTTCGAGTGGGGATATGTTTCAGTTAACCCACAGTTAGATCAGGATCATTACTACATGTTGTGGATCTATTTTTGAAAAGGCACTTTATTCACGCAATTCACAGATTTATCCACAAATGGTGTAAAAGTGATCGCTGGTGGATAACCTTATTAAGTGGATGTGAATGTTAGCCTTGGGATAGGTTACAATGGCAGCAAAGTAAATCAGTATAAAAAGAGAAAGTCATGGACCAGTTTAAACATATCGATGTTAAAGGCGCTCAAGCCCTCATCGAACAAGGCGAAGCTCGACTTGTCGATATACGTGACCCGCAATCTTTTGCGGTTGCCCACCCAAAAACAGCCTACCACCTGACTAACGATACGATGGTGTCGTTCATGGATGAGGTTGAGTTCGAACAACCTATTTTAGTGATGTGCTACCACGGCATCAGTAGCCAAGGCGCAGCACAATATTTAGTGAACCAAGGCTTTGAAGAGGTATATAGTGTTGATGGTGGTTTCGAAGCTTGGCATCGTGCTGAACTTCCAGTGATCGCAGGTTAATTACTTTCATCACCTGAACCGCTTCAAGCATCCCGCATAGAATGAATAGGAAGTAACAATGATTAGATTGATGGTGTTAGACAATCCACGTCTTGCTCAAGCATTTATTGATTATATGGCCTCTCGTCAGATCCCTATTCAGATGTCTCCAGAGGGAGAAGGGCGTTTTGCTCTTTGGCTTCTTGATGGCCAATTTCAGGTTGAAACCGAAGCTGAGCTGAATCGTTTTCTGGCTGAACCCAATCATAAGCGCTATCAAGCGGCGTCTTGGGATATGGCAGAGACCAGAAAGAGCAACTTCCATTACCACACGCCAAGCTTCATGGGCATGATCAAAGCCAAAGCAGGCCCAGTGACACTAAGCCTGATGTTGGTGTGTGTGGTGATTTTTGCGCTGCAACAGATCGGTTTTGGCCAAGCTATTTTCAATGCCCTGCATTTCCCAGCGGTGGATGGACAGCAATGGCAATTGTGGCGTTGGCTGAGTCATGCCGTTCTGCATTTCTCTGTTATGCACATCGCATTTAATATTTTGTGGTGGTGGCAGCTAGGCGGAGACATTGAGAAGAAACTAGGTAGCCTCAAGCTACTTCAGATCTTTGCTGTATCTTCTGCGCTTTCAGGTGCTGGGCAGTATTGGGTTGAAGGGGCGAACTTCGGTGGTTTGTCTGGTGTTGTGTATGCCTTGGTTGGTTACTTATGGGTTGTCGGTGCGAAGGCGCCACAGCTTGGTTTGGGTATCCCAAGACAGATTGTCGGCTTTATGTTGGTGTGGTTGGTACTTGGGTACATGCAGCCATTTATGGCTATCGCCAATACGGCGCATTTAGCCGGCCTAGCCGCCGGTGTGATTATAGGCTTTATCGATGCGATGAAAGCACCAAGCTCGGCAAGAAGTTAACTCATCTCTTCTAGCGAGTAGCCAAACGATAGAGACAAAAAAGCGGCCAGATGAGCCGCTTTTTTGTTGGGATTCGTTTTACATCATTACTGATAAAGGTATTTGGTAAACAGTAAATCAGCAATCAGGGTTTTACCTGTCTCTGGAAGCAAAATCTTGTTGAGGTGTTCAACTAAGGATTTTCTTAAGTCTTCACGGCCAGATAGAGATTTAATGGTTTCTTCGTTTTGTTTGCCAAGCAATTCAATCACCGCATCACGAATCAGTGGTTGGTGATGCTCAATGGCAGCTAGGTCATTGCTGTTCGCAACCATAATATCGAGGCGAACCTGAATGTAGCCCAGTTTTTTACCTTTAGTGTAAAAATTGGTGGTCAGGTCTGGCTCTAGCGTGAAGTAGGCTAGTTTGGGTGCCAATTCCTCTTCAGCGAAACTTGATGCTGAAAAGAGTAGGGTAATCGCAAGAATTATTTGGGCTACATAACGTTTGTGCATATTTGTGACTTTTCTTTAGTTTATTCGCGATATTCGAAACGCATTAGTCTTGTTACAATGAGCGGTCTAAATCTAAATACGTTTACAATTCGAAGAGCGCTTTAATTTTGTTCGAAAGTTGAAGCTTTATTGTACGTGTAAAGTCACCTATTGAATACTAGTATGAATCAGCCAATATCGCTGTATCTTAATTCGTTAATGAATGTAGATTGGCAAAGTACAGAAACATTTGATTTTCCTAATGAAACCACCAAAGAGTGGCTTATGGAGCAAGGTTCTCTTTCCCGCAAGTTGGGGAAGTGCTGTCAGCACCTGTCTGTTGAGTTGCTTCATAATCAAGTTGTAGAACGCTCAATGCTACAACAGGACGAGGAACATCTTTTATCATCGTTTGATTGCTTACTGCGTAAAGTGATTTTAAAGGGTGATGACGAACCGTGGGTGTTAGGTCGAACCTTGATTCCCCGAGTCACATTAGAAGATCATCAGCACTCAGACCTTTCTCAACAAGGTAATGTCCCGCTTGGATTGACCGTTTTCAGTGCTGAGAACGTGGAGCGAGATGCGCTGCAAGTCGGTTGGGTTATCGCAGGCGATGAGCGATTACTCGCGCGTCGTTCTCGATTATGGATGAATCATAAACCGATGCTTGTGGCTGAACTGTTTTTACCAACATCACCCATTTACTCTAAGGAGAGTGTGTAAATGCTTGCCACCAAAGCGAAGGCGTATTGGCAATTAACGCGAATGAATCGCCCGATTGGTACCCTGTTACTCCTTTGGCCGACCTTGTGGTCACTGATTATCGCCGCACAAGGTATGCCTGATTTTGATGTCTTGGTTGTTTTCGTACTCGGCGTGGTGTTGATGCGTTCAGCTGGCTGTGTGATCAATGACTTTGCTGACCGTAAAGTAGATGGCCATGTTAAACGTACCAAGCAGCGCCCATTACCCTCAGGTTTGGTTTCCAGCAAGGAAGCGATTCTGCTCTTTTTAGTGCTCGCCGTAGTTTCATTCTTGCTGGTACTGACCATGAATCCACTGACCATTAAGCTCTCATTTATTGGTGTGGGTCTGGCGTTCATTTACCCTTTCATGAAGCGTTTTACGCATCTTCCACAGTTGTTTCTTGGCTTAGCGTTTAGCTGGGCGATACCAATGGCTTGGGCGGCACAAACCAATGAACTGCCAAGTATTGTGTGGTTTATCTTCGTGATTAATGCGTTGTGGACGATTGCTTACGACACGCAATATGCGATGGTTGATCGAGATGATGACTTGAAGATTGGTATTAAATCGACGGCGATTCTATTTGGTCGCTTCGATAAACTGATTGTGGGCTCTTTGCAACTCGTCACCCTAGCGATGCTGATTGCGTTAGGCATGCATTACCAACTAGGTGATACCTTCTATTGGGCATTGTTGGTAGCGGGAAGTTTGTTTGTGTATCAACAACACCTGATGCGCCACCGTGATCGAGACCTTTGCTTCCAAGCCTTTCTCAATAATAACTATGTTGGAATGGCAGTGACAGCGGGCTTGTTCATTACCTTCTGGTAAGCATCGGCTTTTCTAGTTGACGAATGCTAAAGAAAAAGGCACCCATTGGGTGCCTTTTTTGATCGCGTTTCGGTCTCGCTATTCAAGAGATTCCAAGCTGATGATTACTCTGCTTGGTGGATACTCTCTTGAATCGTCAAACGTACTTCTGGGTAAAGCATTGAGTAGAGAAGCTTAGCGAATTGCTGAGTCTTTTCTAAATCACAGTTACCATCGTTATCCAGATATTGTTGTTGTTTCAGAGTGGCGAACATCGACGCAAACACGCCTTTATCGAAGAATTCTGGTGCATTGATGCCTTGCAGACGACCAAGTCGCTGTGCAATGTCTTGGCTCTTCTGTTCAAGATCGGATTTATCCAGATCAGGGTTCTCTGCTAACAGGTTCAAAGCAATAGAGTAGCGTTGTAGCGTTTCTGAAATCGTACGACCTAACAGCATCAGTGCTTGGCTGTTTGATTGGTTGATGGTGACTTCGTTATCAGAAACCACAAGCATACCTTGGTTAACCAGCTCTTCAATGATGTTCGACACTACGTCTTCAAGCTTGTCTTCGTCGTAGCTAAGGAACAGCTCTTTCTTCAAGAACGGGTAGATAGCAGCAACGTTCTCTTGGATCGCGTCAATCGATAAACCGCGCTGACGAATGGTCATCTGTGCAATTAGCGATGGTAGAGCAAACAAGTGAATGATGTTGTTTCGGTAGTAGGTCATCAGAATTGACTGGTGACGGTCTAGCGAAATGATGTCGCCCATTGAGTCTGATTCAATCAAGAACTTGTTCAGTGATTCAGCATGTTTTACTAAATCTTCAGCGCTGTCTTTTGGCACAGTGAACGTTGCCGAATATGGAACGTTCTTAAGCAGAGACAGGTAGCAATTGATCTGAGAAACCAAAGAGTCACGAGACAATGCACGCTGTCTTGAAGCCAATAGTGCCGTGGCACAAAGAGTCAGGGCATTGGTCGCTGCCGCATCGTTAATGTGCGTCATCATTTTGGTCGCCAAGTCATTAACCACCGGGTTCATCCATTGTGGTTTGCTGGTGCCCATTGGGTCGATGTCTTTGGTCCACTCAGGTGAGTGTTCATTCAGGTATTGGTTCAGTTGAATCGGCTCACCGAAGTTCACGTAGCCTTTACCAAAGTTACGCAGCTTACGAATGGTACGAATCACTAAGCTCGCGTTTTCTTTCTCTTTACGCTTACCACGAAGTTCTTTCGCGTAAGTCGCTACTTCCATCACGTGCTCGTAGCCGATGTATACAGGAACCAAAGTCACCGGGCGGTTCATGCCGCGCAGCATAGCCTGAATAGTCATCGCTAGCATGCCCGTTTTCGCTTGTAGTAGACGACCTGTACGAGAACGACCACCTTCACTGAAGTACTCTACTGAGTAACCTTTAGCGAACAGTTCCGCTAGGTATTCACGGAAAATCGTCGAGTACAGCTTGTTGCCTTTGAAGCTACGACGAATAAAGAACGCACCACCATGACGGAAAATAGGACCGGCAGGGAAGAAGTTTAGGTTGATACCCGCAGCGATATGCGGAGGCACCATGCCTTCATGATAAAGCACATAAGAAAGCAGTAAGTAGTCCATGTGGCTACGGTGACAAGGCACGTAAACAATCTCATGACCATCTTGAGCCAACTTACGAACCGTTGAAGCGTTGCTGATATGTAGGCCTTGGTACAACTTATTCCACAGCCAACCAAGAATCTTCTCACCACGCTTGATCAGCGAGTAAGAGAAGTTCGCAGCAATCTCGTCCATGATGTCTTGAGCTTCTTTGCTCGCTTTCTCGATCGAGATGTTCTTTGCTTGCGCTTCGTCTTCAATCGCTTTTTTGATCGCTTCTGATTTTAGTAGACGATCAAACAGAGCTTGGCGGCTTGGCAGGTTAGGGCCTGATGCTGCAAGCTTTTGGCGAGAGAAGTGAATACGTGCCACGCGCGCCAATTTATGTGCGATGGTGCTGTCAGTGCCATGTGAATTAGCCATGTAGCGTAGAGAAACCACTGGGCTGAAACGCACCAGACAGTCACGACCTGCGAGCAATACCGCTTTTGATTTCTCTAAGCCGTTCATTGCCTGTAGGTAAGGCTTCTGATTATTCTCTTTACCAGGTTTGCGCCCCCACAGAACGGTAGCAGGGATAACTTGAACATCGAGTTCAGAGTCGTCAGCGTGCAGTGAAAGCAATTCAGAGAACACTTCAATTGAAGAGCTTGGTACATAATCATCGTCTTGCAGCAGAGTTTTGCGAGAAGAGATGAAAACGTAGCGTTGCAGTGATTTGCCGTTGATTTCAAGCTTGCTCAACGGATCAGGTAGGCCTAATTCAAGTGCATGTTTTTGCAATGTAAGAATGTCGACACTTGAGCGAAACGGTAAGGCGTATACAATCGGTTTGCTCAAATCAATGTTCAAATCCTCAACAGGGTTTGAAGGAATTGATGTGCCCTTTACCAATACGGATAAAGGTAGCTTCATTAATGAACGTGAAAAAGATTGTCCAGAAGACATATAGGTTCACTGCCTCAATAGTTATTTCAATGTGCTGAAGCGTATCTCTATTTCTCTGATAAAAAGGATAAATCCTATGAGTGAAATAGGGATAAGCCTAGGCGTAAATTTAATCGATGCAAGAATACCAGAAACTGGTCTAACCTTTTAATGGAAATAGTCATATTGCCGTTAAGTTTGTGGAAAATCATTCATCGACTGATTGAGTATAGGGTTAAAAATGACCAAAAAATCAAACACCGGATTCAAACGCATCATCAAAGCTGCAGGCTTTTCATGGCAAGGCATTACGAGTTCGTTTAAAAACGAGGCTGCATTTCGACAAGAAGTGTTCATGGCGGCCGTGCTTATTCCGTTGGCATTTTACCTAGATGTAAGCCAAGTTGAGCGAATCTTGATGATCTCATCGGTGGTATTGGTGATGGTTGTCGAGCTAATCAATACCGCGATTGAAGCGGTTGTCGACCGAATCGGCAGTGAGCATCATGAGTTATCTGGGATGGCGAAAGATGTCGGCTCGGCAGCGGTTTTCATCTGTTTGGCACTCGCAGGTTATGTGTGGCTAGAGATCTTGTTTTTGTAATTTGCTAAAAATGAACTAAAAACAACCAATTGCTTTGCTTTTGTTCAGTTACTGGATATACTCACAGTCAACTGTATAAAAAGACAGGTGAATCATGAAGCCGTTAACGCCCCGCCAGCAACAAGTCTTTGACCTTATCAAAGGTAAGATCGAAGATTCCGGTATGCCACCGACACGAGCAGAAATCGCGCGTGAACTAGGCTTCCGTTCTGCTAATGCTGCAGAAGAACATTTGAAAGCTCTTGCTCGTAAAGAAGCGATTGAGATTATCCCGGGTGCGTCTCGCGGTATTCGTATTTTGCTTGAAGATGCAGCAAACGAAGAGCAAGGTTTACCATTAATCGGTCAGGTTGCCGCTGGTGAGCCTATCTTGGCTCAAGAGCATGTAGAAATGCATTACCAAGTTGACCCTGGCATGTTTAAACCACAAGCTGACTTCTTACTTCGTGTAAATGGCGAAAGTATGAAAGACATCGGTATTATGGATGGTGATTTATTAGCTGTTCATAAAACACAAGATGTACGCGATGGTCAGGTTGTCGTGGCTCGTGTCGATGATGATGTAACGGTAAAACGCCTAGAACGTAAAGGTTCAACGGTTCTGTTACATGCTGAAAATGAAGAGTTTTCTCCAATCCATGTCGATCTAGAATCTCAACACTTGTCTATTGAAGGACTTGCGGTGGGTATTATTCGCAACACCGACTGGATGTAGTCAGTACAAACAGCTTATTGATATTTATTCTCAACAACTTGTTATTGTAATTGATATTCATTATCATCTTCTTTGTCGAGATACAAGGAAGATGATGATGCCAAACCCAACCAAACCTCAAATGAAGCCGCTTACTCGTAAGCCGCGCTCCTCTGTTCAAAAGGCTTCTTCTGAACAAGGGTCTGCACATCAAGAATTCCAAGTTCCGACCAACCTCGTTCAACACCTTTGGTTTCGTAGTCGCGAAAGCCTAGCCGATGATGGTCTCGTTTATGACCCCATCGCAGCTCAAGCCTGCAAGCGTTGCCAGCTCGCACCAGAATGCCTTACTGGTGAGCTCGACCAACAACAACTTCTCTACGCAACACTGACTCAACTTTGTGACTCTCAAGTTCAGCAATTTCTATCTCACAACCCAGATGCTTGGATCATCAATGTTGGAGCAGGGCTCGATACCCGCTTCTACCGTTTAGATAATGGACGCTGCCATTGGGTTGAGCTGGATGTGACGGAAAACCTTGTGTGGCGCCAACGCCTGTTCCACAAAAATGAACGCTATCGTTTGGAGTGTGGTTCTGTCGATGACCTAACTTGGTTGGATGAACTGAATATTCCAGAACAAGCCTCGGTGATGGTGGTGTGTGAACATGCTCTGCTCGATTGCAACGAGCAACAGACCGCGAACTTCATTCAGTCTTTGAGCCGCTACTTTACTCATGCACACGCGTGTTTAGTGTTAGCTGGAGATAAAAGCTCAAGTACGTTGGGACAAAAGCTTGGTTCAGGAAAGTATGCTCATGGGTTGTCTTCACCAATAGACAGCGTTCTTAATTGGCTGCCATGGGCACAATGGGTAAAAGCGTTCTCTCCCCTAGACCAGCAATGCAACCGTTGGAAATTGTGGCAGCGACTTCTTTGTAAGATCTCTCAGGTCAAAAAGCGTTTAACGCCGCAGTTAGTGCTCGTTAAGTGGTAATCCTAGGTGTTTTGTATTTCGAGTAACTGAGTACATAGCCGGTATAAGTAAAATTCCACAACATAGTGAAAGCCCACCCACTAGGTTAAACTATCGCCTCTAATCTAAGAGGTGATCGTGAAGCTATTTAATCCCCAAACTATTTTTCAAACGCTATCCAATCAGGCGATGCATAAAAAAGTGCTGTTGCTCGCGATCCCGATGGTTCTCTCTAATATTACTGTGCCACTGCTGGGCTTAGTCGATGCGGCGGTTATCGGTCACCTCGAGCACTCTTGGTATTTAGGTGGTGTGGCGCTGGGCGGCACAATGATCAGCGTGACCTTTTGGTTGCTCGGTTTCCTGCGTATGTCGACAACAGGGCTAGCCGCACAATCTTATGGTGCGAATGATGGCAAGCAACTTGGTTTAGTATTCGTGCAAGGCGTGACCATGGCCTTAGGGTTTGCTGGTATCTTTTTGCTTTTACACAGTCTAGTCGCCGATTTAGTTTTCTCATTGAGTAGCGCCAGCGATCAAGTTAAGCACTATGGTCAGCAATATTTTTCAATCCGCGCCTGGAGTGCGCCTGCCGCGCTGACTAACTTTGTGATTCTAGGTTGGCTGCTCGGGACTCAAAATGCCAAAGCGCCAATGTGGATGGTGATCATCACCAATATCACCAATATCGTTTTGGATATCGTTTTTGTTATCGGTTTAGGGTGGCAAGTGGAAGGTGCAGCATTGGCATCTGTAATGGCTGATTATGCCGGTCTAACATTTGGCTTGATTTGTGTTTACCGAATCTGGGCGAAGAAACAGTTACCATCGGCATGGGATCTGCTTAAGAAAACCAGCCAAGGTTTGAGTCGTTTCGTGAAATTGAATCGCGATATCTTTCTTCGTTCATTGTGTCTACAAGCGACTTTCACTTTCATGACCTTCCAAGGTGCAAGCTTTGGCGATGATGTTGTTGCGGCCAATGCCGTGTTGATGAGTTTCTTGATGATCATCTCTTATGGGATGGATGGCTTTGCCTACGCAATGGAAGCGATGGTCGGTAAAGCGATAGGCGCGAAAGACAAAGATGAACTGAACCAGTCATTGATTGGTACTTTCTTCTGGAGCTTCAATATTTGTTTGGTACTGACCATAGTGTTCGCACTCGCTGGCTCGAGCTTAATCAATATGATCACCACAATCCCAGAGGTTAAGAGCCAAGCTGAGGTGTATTTACCATGGTTAATCGCAATGCCATTGGTGTCTATGTGGTGCTTCTTGTTGGATGGTATTTTTGTTGGAGCAACCAAGGGCAAGGGTATGCGCAATAGTATGTTTGTTGCGACCTGCAGTTTCTTTGCGATTTTCTACTTAGCATCAGGTTTAGAGAACCATGCACTGTGGCTAGCGATGCTGAGCTTTATGGCAATGCGCGGAATTGGTCTTGGTGTGTTGTTTGTTTCTCAGTGGAAGAAGGGGGAGTTTCTCGCTTAGCTTACTTAGATAGAGTAGTTCAGGGAGCGAGAAAGAGAAGCTGTGCAGGTAAAGGGGCATTTAGAACATCATGATCTAATTACTATCAATGTCTTATTATTCAGTATTTTAAATAAAAACAGCAAGCGCGTTGCTTGCTGTTTATGTATTTGGCCTATGGGTGGTCAAATACTCCTATTGGTTATTTATCTAGAATAAACGGTTAAGCCCGTTAAGAGCGGCAACACGATAAGCTTCCGCCATCGTTGGGTAGTTAAAGGTCGTATTCACAAAGTACTCGATGGTATTTGCTTCACCTTTCTGTTCCATAATCGCTTGTCCGATATGGATGATTTCAGCGGCACGCTCACCAAACACGTGGATACCTAAAATCTC
The DNA here is from genome assembly GCF_015163615.1 of Vibrio sp. OPT18. Lineage (NCBI taxonomy): Bacteria > Pseudomonadati > Pseudomonadota > Gammaproteobacteria > Vibrionales > Vibrionaceae > Vibrio > Vibrio sp. OPT18. Next base: position 8,619 of record NZ_JADDYK010000015.1, on the reverse strand, counting down.
TTTGGTTTCGCGATGGAACAGAATCTTCAAGCTACCAATATCTTTACCCGCAATTTGAGCACGAGCTAGGTGTTTGAATGAAGAACGTCCTACTTCATACGGTACTTTAGCTGCGGTAAGTTCTTGCTCGGTTTTACCAACAGAGCTGATCTCAGGGATGGTGTAGATACCAGTTGGAATGTCTTCGATAAGGTGGCGTTCAGCTTCACCTTTCACAATTGCCTGAGCCACAAATCGACCTTGGTCATAAGCTGCGCTTGCTAGGCTAGGGTAGCCAATCACATCACCGACAGCGTAAACATGGTCAACATTGGTTTGGTAGTTGGTGTTTACTGATACTTGACCACGCGAGTCCGCTTCTAAGCCAACAGCACCAAGGTTCAGTTTATCGGTATTACCCGTTCGGCCATTAGCATACAGCAGGCAATCAGCACGCATCTTTTTGCCTGACTCTAAGTGAATGATCACGCCATCATCAGTGCCTTCAATTTTCTCAAAGGTTTCATCGTTACGAATCACGACGCCGCTGTTCCAGAAGTGATAAGAAAGCGCATCTGAGGTTTCATTGTCTAGGAATGACAACAGACGGTCACGAGTATTGATAAGATCGGTTTTTACACCCAAACCGCGGAAAATCGATGCGTATTCACAACCAATAACGCCAGCACCATAGATGATGATGTGTTGCGGGTCGTGTTTAAGAGAAAGAATCGAGTCGCTGTCGTAGATACGTTCATGCAGGAAGTCGACGTTATCTGGTTGGTAAGGGCGAGAGCCTGTCGCGATAACAAATTTGTCTGCGCTGTAATGTTCTTCAGTGCCATCGCTTTGCATTACCGAGACAGTGTTGGTATCGATAAAACGTGCAGTACCAAATACCAACGTGCACTGGTTGCGGTCGTAGAAGCCTTGGCGTAATCGAGTCTGCTTGTCGATAACCGATTTAGCATGCCCCAGAATGTTGGAAAACGTTGAGTGAATGCTTTTGTTATTCTGACAAAACAGCGGATTGCTGTTGAATTCGATAATACGACTTACGGCATGGCGCAGTGCTTTTGAAGGAATGGTTCCCCAGTGAGTACAACCACCACCAACGCTGCTCTCTTTTTCAATGATAGCAACGTTCAACCCGGCTTTGGTTAATCCCATCGCTGCCCCTTCTCCTCCGGGGCCACTACCAATTACGATTACATCAAAGTGGTTGGAGTGCGGCATAGATATCTTCCTTGTTATATTTGATTAACATTGCTTTAGCGAGATTTTAACTGATTCTGTTCTCGGGTACATGAAAAGGGCATCAGAGAGTCGGTGGGATCACGCAGTGTTATCGAAAAAATAATATTTGGTATGTCGTATGTCTCCAAATGACAGTGTGGATATTGAAATTTTTTCTTCGAACGTATTTACTTCGGTACGTGAACAAAGAGGTATGTTTAGTGTCTTATATAACCAGAGTGCCTTATATAAATAAGTGATTCGCGTTATATTGAACAGAGTATTAGACATGCCTGTTTAGGCTGTAAAAGAAGAAATTGATAAAGTATGAAACCAATGGGCATTCGCGCACAGCAAAAAGAAAAAACTCGTCGCAGCTTAATCGATGCAGCATTTAGCCAACTCAGCGCCGATCGTAGTTTTTCCAATCTAAGCTTGAGAGAAGTCGCTCGTGAGGCTGGAATAGCACCGACTTCCTTTTATCGTCACTTCAAAGACATGGATGAGCTTGGCTTAACCATGGTTGATGAAGGTGGCTTACTGTTGCGCCAGTTAATGCGTCAAGCTAGGCAACGCATAGTAAAAGAAGGCAGTGTGATTCGAACATCGGTTGAAACCTTTATGGAATTCATTGAAAGCAGCCCTAACGTATTCAGACTGTTATTGCGAGAGCGCTCAGGAACTTCATTTGAGTTTCGTGCAGCGGTAGCTCGTGAGATACAGCACTTCTCTGCTGAGTTAACCGAATATTTAATAACGACTGGCATGACACGAGACGAAGCTTTCACTCAAGCAGAAGCCTCGGTCATATTAGTCTTCAACTCAGGGGCAGAAGCATTAGATTTAGATCGACGTCAGCGAGATGAATTGGCTGAACGCTTGATCATGCAATTGCGAATGATGGCCAAAGGAGCTTTTTGGTATCGTAAAGAACGTGAACGTAACCGATTAAAAGGCGGGATTGAATAATGTCGAATGAAAATAATACTGTAAACCGTGGTTCTGAAAGAAAGACACTCGTACTTGCTGTTGTAGCCGGTGTGTGTGGTGATGCATTGTTATCTTGGGTAACAATGAGCGAAGTGGGCTTCTCTATTTTCCCGCTGATCGCTTTAGTTTTGGCAGTACAAGCGCTTTACCAAGAATACCTAACTAACCCAGTATCTGAAGATATCCCACTAGTAGGTCTAGCTTGTTTCTTCGTGGGTGCATTTGGCCACTCGGCTTTCGTGAAAGCACAACACCCTGATGCTGGCTCAAACTTCTTTGCGATTATTGTCGCGATGCTGCTTTTAGCCTGGATAGGTAAGAAGCTAGGCTTTATCGGTAAAACTGCTTAAACCAATCTACAAATAAAAAAAACGAGCCAATTGGCTCGTTTTTTTGTATCTGCTGTTTGTCTTAGACCGAGAAAGCGAGGTTTATGCTTTGCGCTCTAAGAACACACCCGCTTCCATGTGGTGGGTGTAAGGGAACTGGTCAAACAGAGCAAAACGAGTGATGTCGTGCGTTTCGCTTAGGATGTCTAGGTTCTCTTTCAATGTTTCAGGGTTACAAGAGATGTACATGATACGCTCGTAGCCTTGAACCATCTTACAAGTGTCAACATCCATACCTGAACGCGGTGGATCAACAAAGATAGTGTTGCAGTTGTAGCTCTTAAGATCGATGTTCGCTTGCTGTAGACGACGGAACTCACGCTTGCCTTCCATTGCTACAGTAAAATCTTCTGCAGACATACGGATGATCTGAACATTTTCAATGTTGTTCGCCGCGATGTTGTATTGCGCAGATTCTACTGACGGCTTCGCCAGTTCTGTTGCCAGTACACGCTCGAAGTTTTGTGCCAGTGCTAATGAGAAGTTACCGTTACCACAGTAAAGCTCAAGCAAGTCGCCTTTGCTGTCTTGAGTACAGTCGACAGCCCATTCCAACATTTTCTCTGCTACTTTGCCGTTTGGTTGAGTAAAGCTGTTCTCTACTTGCTGGTAGATGTAGCTATCACCATTCACGTCTAGCTTTTCAATTACGTAGTCGCGGTCCAGTACAATTTTCATCTTACGCGCACGGCCAATCAGGTTTAGGTTAAAACCTTCATCGTTTAATTGTTGCTTAAGTGCTTTAGCATCTTGAATCCACTGTTCACCTAATTGACGGTGGTAAAGCAGTGACACCAAAATCTCGCCGCTTAATGTAGAAAGGAAATCTACTTGGAATAGCTTGTGGCGCAGAGAGTGGTTGTCCTTCATTGCATCTGTTAATAGAGGCATTAGGTCATTGATAAGACGGCTAGCTGCAGGGAACTGGTCTACGCGGTATTTTTCTTTAGTCTCTTGATTGAACATGACGTAATACATATCGTCACCTTCATGCCACACGCGGAACTCAGCACGCATGCGGTAGTGTTGTTCTGGAGATTCATACACTTCCAGTTCAGGCACATCATATTCTGAGAACATTTCTGTAAGACGCTCTGTCTTTTCTGCCAGTTGTTCTTGGTAGCGTTGCGGGTTTACATCTAAATTCGCCATTGTTATGCCTTTTGCTGTCGTGCTTTTAAATCAAGAGCGCAGATTTTATTCAATCACAGGCGCTTGTCCAGTGTTGAGAGCCATTCAATGTAAATCGACCATGAAAACTATAGCTTATAACAATCTTAGACTAGACAAATGATTCAGAGGCCAATACTATCTTCGGCAAGCTGGTGCCATTTAGATGTATAGATGGCTGAAGAGGGAATCTGGTGTAAATCCAGAACTGACGCGCAGCGGTAAAAGAGAACGAGTATTCATAAGACACTGCAAATAGCTTTTTGTGGGAAGTCGAATATTAGGTAACCATAAGGGTTGTGCTCTTGAGTCCGAATACCTGCCAGCGGCCAAACCATAAGATGTGGTTTGGTAGGACTTTACGCGATTTAGGATCACAACATGAACAAATCCCTTTTAGCGGTTGCTGTAGCATCGCTGCTTTCACCTATCTCCAATTTACACGCCCAACAAGCATCTGCCGACGAAACCATGGTGGTGACGGCTAACCGTTTTGAGCAGTCTGCCACGGCGACATTAACTGATGTTGAAGTTGTTACTCGCCAAGATTTTCAAAGAACACAAGCTAAAACAATCCCAGATGTGCTGAGAAGATTAACAGGGATCCAGATTACTCAAAATGGTGGTAGAGGACAGCTCGCTTCTATATTTGTTCGTGGAACAAGTTCCGATCAAGTCCTCGTTTTAGTTGATGGTGTTCGTTTTGCTCGTGCAGCAAAAGGTGCAGTAGACTTCAACCAGATCCCATTGAGTTATGTTCAGAGGATTGAGTATGTGCGAGGAGCTCGGGCTTCTTTATACGGTTCTGAAGCAATTGGTGGTGTAATCAACATTATTACGATTGCTCGTGCGACGGATGAGTCAACAACATTGAGTGCTGGTTTGGGTAGCTTAGATTATCAAGAACTTAGTCTAGCATCCGGTGTTGCGACTTCTGAAAATGGTCAGCTAAACCTTGCTATTAGTCATGAAAGCGATGAAGGCTACAACGTTAAGCCCGTACCTGGCTTAAATGACGGCGACCGCCATGGCTTCGAAACGTTGAATGGTTTGATTGGTTATACCCATAAGTTGAATGAACAATTCAGTGTATTTGGTAATGTTCGTGCCTATGAGAATATTTATCAGTATGACAATACATATAGTACACGTAGTTATATGGAGTCTGAAAAAGACGATTTATCAGTGTCTATTGGTGGTACTTATCAAGGCAGTCAATTACGCTCTGAGATGCAAGCTACAGTACAAAGCCAAGATTCTTGGAACTATCAATTTGGTGAAAGCAAAACCTCTGGAACTCAAGATGAATTAGAACAAAGCAATGTTCAGTGGATTAATAGCTATAAATTAAACAAGAATGTTGTGTTAGCTGGTGGCGTTGATTGGCGTGATGAGTCATATGTAGATAAGAATGCGAATAAAACATTCGACCGTTCTAACTTGGCTGTATTCGGCCTATCTTCGGTCACTGTTGATTCTGCAACTTTAGAAGCAAGTGCAAGAGTCGATGACAATGAAGAATTTGGTACAGAAACGACATATAACGTTGGCGTTGGTTATCAATTTATTCCAGAATTTGGAATGAAAGCTTCATATGGTACAGCTTTTAAAGCTCCAAACCTTTACCAACAGTATGATCCGTTATACGGAACTCAAGATCTTAAACCAGAGGAGTCTGACGCGATTGAGGTGGGCTTTTATGGTCTAGTGAAAGACGTATATTGGACATTAACTGGATACGATTACAAAATCACCAATCTAATCGATTACCACCCAACAACATATAAATACATTAACGTTGATGGTGAGACGCATATTCAGGGTGTAGAGCTGACTGCCGAGTTTGACACGGGCATTGTTCAACACCAGTTGAGTGCTGATTATAAAGATGCAGAAGGTGATGATGGTAAGCAGCTGCAACGCCGAGCAAAAGAACTGTATAAGTGGAATGCATTGGTGGCATTTGACGTTGTCGACTGGTCTATAAGCTATCAATATGTAGGTAAGCGACCTGATGTTGATTACGGTACATGGCCATATAGTGATGTCACTCTCCCATCTTATTCATTGGTTGACACTGCTGTTAGCTATTACGCTAATGAGAACACGACGATCAGTGCTCGTGTTGATAACTTACTTGATGAAGATTACGAAACGGCTTTAGGGTATCCAGCCGCAGAGCGAGCTTACTACTTGAACGTAGCTTACCAATTCTAATTATCACCTAAACCGCCTTCGGGCGGTTTTTTCTTATTGGGTATATCAATGAAAAAGAAAGTCGTCATAAGTTGGTCGTCAGGCAAAGATTCTACATTAACCCTAGAACGTCTACTTGAAAGCACCGAGTATGAAGTTGTTGCTCTCTATACTACGTATGTGGGAGATGAGGTTCCTTTCCAAGTCACTCCAATCGAGGTTGTTGGAATGCAGGCAACATTGATTGGTTTGCCATTAATAACGATTGAGCTGCCGGAAGTCTTCCCAAGTAACGAGATCTATCAAAGTACGATTGTTACGGCGCTTAAAGGATCGGGTTTATCTATTGATGCCGTGGCATTCGGCGATATGTTTTGCAATGGTATTGCTGATTACCGAAGAAGTTATATAGAACCTGCGGGTTGGGAGTGTGTATTTCCTCTACTGGGAGAGAGTAGTCAAGCGCTGGCTCAAGAAATCATAGATAGAGGAATCGAAACCTTTCTCGTCACAGTCGATAGCGATGCATTAGACATGGCCTATTGCGGGAAAGAATACACGCCTGAGCTAATTGATAGTTTGCCAAGTCACGTCGACCCATGTGGTGAAGATGGTGAGTTTCATACCTTAGTAACGTCAGCGCCATGCTTTAAAGGAAAGCTTAAGATAGAGCTAGAAAATGCAGAGCAGGGTGAGCGCTTTGTGCATCAACGCTACCGAGCTTGCATTATATAGAGTGATGATTGGCGAAAACTAAGTGAAGGGGTATCATTGCTGCGGAACTTCTTACAGGTAATGGTTGTGTCGGAAAGCATACAAAAAAACATATTGGTCTTTGATTCTGGTGTTGGCGGTCTCTCTGTATATAAAGAGATAAGCCAGTTACTGCCCAATCACAACTATATCTATGTATTCGATAACGAGGCTTACCCATATGGTGAGCTCGATCAGCAAGTCCTCATTCAGCGAGTCCAAAGTATTGTCGCCAGCTTTATGGCAAGTCACGCTATTGATATTGTGGTGATAGCTTGTAATACGGCCAGTACGATAGTCCTGCCTACACTTCGCGCTAATAACCTTATCCCTATTGTCGGTGTTGTCCCGGCAATCAAACCTGCCTCGTTACTGGCTAATAAAGCGGTTGGACTTATTGCAACTCCTGCGACGATTACTCGTGAATACACACACGAGCTCATCAAAAACTTCTCGAGTAATAAAAGAGTAGAGCTGTTGGGTTCAACTCGGCTGGTGGATATGGCCGAAGATAAACTCAGAGGTGAGGAGATTAACCTTGAAGAGTTGCAGCAAATCCTTCAACCGATGATCAACACAATTGATGTAGCCGTATTAGGGTGTACCCATTTCCCATTGATCAAATCAGAGATTCAACAAGTACTGGGTGAAGGTGTAGTGCTGATAGATTCTGGTAAAGCGATAGCTAAACGGGTTCAAGATTTGTTGGGTTTGGAAAGCATTAATAAAGAAGGGGGAGTGCGTGAGGTTTTTTGTAGTGCACTTCCTAAAAAAGAAAGTGCACTAAATAGTATGTTAAAGCAGTTAGGGTTTAGCTCAGTTCAGATTCGTCCGCTTCAGGATGTTTAGGATCATTTGCAACACGTACTTTTAAAGTGCGTTGCATGTAATCTTTATCGTTAAGTGCAGAGATTGCATGATTCACATCATTACTTGCCATAACAACAAATCCAAAGCCTCTTCTTTTACCAGTACGTTTGTCTTTCATTAAACGTACTGCAAATACTTCACCATGCTCTGAGAATAATTCACGTACATGTGATTCGTTCGCTTTGTATGGAAGGTTACCCACATAAAGTGTTTTGGTTGAAGCCTTAGGTTCTGAATCTGATTTTGAGTCGGTGCTTGAAAAGTTAACAACAAAAGCGGAAGCCAAGACACCAAGGATAAAGGTAATTGCAGGCGATATATCTACCTGAGAGAAAACAATGCCGCCTAATACAGCCAGTGCGACAATTAACAACATCGATTTTTTTGAGTTCATATCGGAATACTACATATTAATAAACGAAATAGACGCATCTACCATTAACAAAATAGACACATGAATCTTACGTTCATGGCTTCCATTTTTCCAATGTATTGCTGTGATACGTCTCAAATGTTTAGTTTTTATTCGAAAAATGCGGATCTGGTGGCTTTTTAGGCGAACAAAACTTTTATTTCAAAAAGCCCTTGTGCTCCATCTCAATCTCTCTATAATGCCGCCTCACCGACACGGAGTGAGACGAAAGTCACACAGCGAAATCGGTAGAGAAAAAGAGTTTGAAAATAACCCTTGACTCTCAAAGTGGTGCAGGTATAGTACGCACCCCTAGCGACTGAGATGTGAATCACAAAACGCTAGCGCTCTTTAACAATTTAAACCTATCAATCTGTGTGGGCACTCGTTGATGAATATCAAAACGTTATTACTTAGGTAATGACAGTTACTTCGGTAACAAAATTGATTTCAATGAACTGAGTGACCAATACGTTTAACTACTTGTAGTTATTCGGCACAGTCAATTCATTACCATTCTGTTGGAATGGTAATAGCTTTAGAATTACATGTTTCTGTTCTTTTTCGAAAGAGCGGTAAATATTAGTTTTGAAGTCAGTATTCGTTGAGTCACAAAATCTTAAA
>NZ_JADDYK010000105.1:0-206 GCF_015163615.1 Vibrio sp. OPT18 | reverse complement strand
AAAGATGGTATCCCGTAGGGGAGTCGAACCCCTGTTACCGCCGTGAAAGGGCGGTGTCCTAGGCCTCTAGACGAACGGGACATAGGTTACTCTTAACTTTTTAAACATATCAATCTGTGTGGGTACTCATCAAAGATATCTTCGTATAAGGAGGTGATCCAGCCCCAGGTTCCCCTAGGGCTACCTTGTTACGACTTCACCCCAGT
>NZ_JADDYK010000104.1:504-1357 GCF_015163615.1 Vibrio sp. OPT18 | reverse complement strand
CTATCGGTCAGTCAGTAGTATTTAGCCTTGGAGGATGGTCCCCCCATATTCAGACAGGATATCACGTGTCCCGCCCTACTCGTTTTCACTGATTATGAGATGTCGATTACGGGGCTATCACCCTTTATTGCGGCACTTTCCAGAGCCTTCATCTGTCTCATTAAAAGCTTAAGGGCTAATCCAATTTCGCTCGCCGCTACTTTCGGAATCTCGGTTGATTTCTCTTCCTCGGGGTACTTAGATGTTTCAGTTCCCCCGGTTTGCCTCCTGCTGCTATGTATTCACAACAGGATACTTACTTATGTAAGTGGGTTTCCCCATTCAGGAATCCCAGACTCAAAAGGTTATTACTACCTAATCTGGGCTTATCGCAAGTTATTACGCCTTTCATCGCCTCTGACTGCCAAGGCATCCACCGTGTACGCTTAGTCACTTAACCATACAACCCGAAAGGGTCTTAGTGTATGGCAACTAACCAAGGTTTTTGGTTGTCATCAAGAAGGGTTAATTCTCAATGACTGTTTGCCGGACTCAATTGTGAATCAAACTAAAGTTTGATTCGAATACAAGACACTTGAATGTGTTTGTTGTGTTTATCTAATGAAAGATAAACATTGAGAACTTTTAAATTTGATTGAATTACTCGTAAGTAATCAATCAGTCAGCTTTCCAAATTGTTAAAGAGCAAGAGTTTTAAGTGTTAAACTTTTAAACCCATTTTTAAATACTCTCTTACGAGAATGCTTAAAGATGGTGGGCGATACCGGGCTCGAACCAGTGACCCCCTGCTTGTAAGGCAGGTGCTCTCCCAACTGAGCTAATCGCCCATAAAAGTTTTAATTCCTTATGGAAG
>NZ_JADDYK010000104.1:0-454 GCF_015163615.1 Vibrio sp. OPT18 | reverse complement strand
ATGCGGGATCGAACCGCAGACCTCCTGCGTGCAAGGCAGGCGCTCTCCCAGCTGAGCTATAGCCCCATATTTTTATTTCCTTGGGAGGAAATGGTGGGTCGTGCAGGATTCGAACCTGCGACCAATTGATTAAAAGTCAACTGCTCTACCAACTGAGCTAACGACCCAATGGTATCCCGTAGGGGAGTCGAACCCCTGTTACCGCCGTGAAAGGGCGGTGTCCTAGGCCTCTAGACGAACGGGACACTGCAATTCATCTCTACTTTAAAAAGTAGAAACAAACTTCGAAGAACTTGGGAGTTCTTCATCTCTTTGCTTTTCTAAACCTAATCAATCTGTGTGGGTACTCATCGTGTATATCTTCGTATAAGGAGGTGATCCAGCCCCAGGTTCCCCTAGGGCTACCTTGTTACGACTTCACCCCAGTCATGAACCACAAAGTGGTGAGCGTCCT
>NZ_JADDYK010000014.1:0-3155 GCF_015163615.1 Vibrio sp. OPT18 | reverse complement strand
TGCGTATTATGGTGATGAATTATGTTGAGGGTCTGCCAAGGGCCTAGAGCATACAACAACGTGGGCGAGGGATATGCTCAATTAGAAAGGCCAGCTTGCTGGCCTTTTTTAATGCTCATCGGGAGAATCGTTTTGTAGCGAGAGCCCGTAATATAATTCGCATAATGCGAGTTTCTCTAGTTACCTAAGTCGTATTCGTTTTCTAGCAAATCTGTTTTTAGTTTTAACTTTTGTATTGTTTCAATCATACTCGCTAGTAGTAAGAGTGTGCTATCAGTAGTGTCACCTCCGAATGATCTTTCATCTGCAATTGCGCCTAGTTTATTACTTAGCTCGTTAATATTTTCAGCTATTGAATTGTTTATTGTTTCTAGTTCGTTGTTTACTGATGTCATGTTTACCTCGATGTTTTATTGGCAACTATTTGCCTTTTTGATTATTTGATACATCGCAAGCTTGAGCAACAGCGTCCTCTAATATTACACATTCGGACTATATTTATTTTACTTTTGTGATAAATGCTCGATTTTCACTGCTATAAGCTTGCTTGTAGAGAGAAAATGAGTAGCTAAGCGCCCACTTTTTTCAAGGGGTAGTTTCAGTCAATCGCGCGGCAGTTTTTAGTTTATCTCGACCTATGACGAATATTGACGAGCGAGACTAAGCGAGGAAAATTGAGGAGTAGGTCGAAGCTAGACTTTTCGAATGGAAGGGGCCCCGTTTCGTCGGGGAAGGAGCCATTCGTAAATGGCTCTTTCGGCCAAAGGTACACTATCTTTAATAGTGTACTCTTGTCTCATTTTGAGACATTCAACTCTTAAGTGCTTCTTCCCAAGCATTTAAACAACGATCTTTTTCTTCTTCATTGTTGAACTGAATAGAACCATTTTTATAAAGCTCTAACATCGTCTTAGCTTGTTCTCTTTGTCTTTCTTTATGAGTAAAGAAAGGGGTGTTAGATTTTTCTGAAAGGGCCAACATAAACTCTTCTGGATCTTCTAAATGCTCATAGATCGTCAGTATTAGATCTGTTTCTGATGCATCGCGTATGCATGAGCTAACCAGTTTTAAAAAATCGAAAGGGTCGATACTGCTTGAGCTGCGCTTACCTTGACAGATTTCCTTTTCATTTAATTTAAGGATGCTAGATAACTCAGCTACTTGGCTAGCTTTAGGTTCTGTGATTCCACGTTCCCATTTACTAACAGTTTGCACTGTAACATCCATTCTATCTGCAAGATCGTCTTGTTTGATTGATAGTTCAATTCTGCGGTCTTTTAAGACCTCACCAATACTCATGTTTACGTTTTCCATATAAGAACCTTACTTTAGTTTAAGTTTACACCCATTTTTGTGTTGCCAATTATTAGCTCATACTTTAATGTATGTGTAAATACACAAAAGTAGTTGTTAATCTTCTTGACAGGTTTTTAGAGTGATAGACAAACTTAAGATATCAATACCGTTTAAGACTGAATTTACCCATACGACTCATCAAGAGAAGTCGGGTGAAGCTGTGTCTTACGCAGATATCAAGGAATGCTCTCGTCGAGGAATTGGCCTTGAGGCAAAAACGATCTTTTTTACTGGTGAGGTTGGGGCGGCTCAATATGAAGTTGCTGATCTACGCCATCCATTCGAGTCATTACCAACTCACTTTACAGGTATGGCGTTCAAAATTTACCAAGGTACAAAATACCGTTCACCTTGTATTGAGCTGAAAGCGTCGCCTGCAAAAATTCTTCAAGGTCATAATGTATATGGACCAACTTCTATCGAAGTCGGTGCTATCGAAATGCTTATGGCGTTCTACAACAGTTACCCTGATGTGTACGAAATGCTAAATGTTCCATCATCAACACTTGATGCTGTAGACGCTACATATTCGGCGCGAGTAAAAACAGAATTAGAAGCTCGTCAAGTTATCCAACAACTTAAAAATGTCTCTAACAAACAAATGCGTACAGCTGTTCGCAATGAGCACGAAACAACAGTTTACTTCAACAAAAACTCACGACACTGCGACAGAAAGGCTTATTTAAAGGGGCCTGAGTTTAACCGTCAGTTACGTGACTTCCGCGCACAACAAGAAAAAGGTAATCGTTCATATGACCGGGTCATAGACGTTATGTCAGATCCAAAGCTCATTAATTATGCTCGACATTTAGTTCGTTTCGAAGCTGGAGCACACCGTAGATACTTAGACGCAATGGACATCCCCAAGAATTTATTCGACGCAATTAGCTACCAAAAAGAATACGAATCGACAGGAAAAAACTTAATTGCAGACATCTGGAAGAGATCATTTACACCATTACTTGAAGCGCTAGAAGGACAACGCATGAACATATTTAACGATGAAGAAGTGCATCAAAAACTCAAACAGACTTACTTTCGCTATACACCTAAAGGAAATATTTCATATGCCAAAGCCGATAAGTTGTTCCGGTTTTATCGTTCACTTATCTCAGATGGTTATAAAGCGGTTTATCAATCGTTTACGTCAAGACAAACTTTTTCTAGGCATTTGAATGACTTGCTATCAATCGGATTCTCTAAAGCTCAATTACAAAACTTGCAAGGCAATGGAAGTGACAATGTCGTTCCTTTACTTCAAGTCATTAACATTGATTTCTCACAACAACATCCGACTGATTATGTCGAGCCAATAGCAGGCCATATATCAAAACTCTACGGATACGGTGGCGACAATGTTATTCGTTTATCCGCTTAGTTTTATGTATGTACTTGGTACGCGCAGCGCACCAGGTACATACATAGAGCTAAGTAATTATCCAACCAAAGGAAACCAACCATATGTTAAAAATCGAAATATTCCCAGAGAACGCACAAGTCGAAAGTCGTTCAATCCCAGCCAAAGACAATAAGCCACCGCGTAATATCTATGAACAAATAGCTTACGCATACTTAGGTGGGAAGTTCCCAGTCGAAATGAAACTGCAACTCGAACAAGGGCAACCGGCTTACGTTGCCGGAACTTATACATTACATCCATCGAGCTTTGTCATAAATCAGTACGGCTCACTAGAACTGAAACGCTTCGGTATACTGATAACACCAATTAATGATAAATAGAAAGCTAGATGAATCCGCACTAAGGCCCACAAATCAAACTAGTCTAAGTGCGTATTATG
>NZ_JADDYK010000103.1:426-510 GCF_015163615.1 Vibrio sp. OPT18 | reverse complement strand
ACTGGGGTGAAGTCGTAACAAGGTAGCCCTAGGGGAACCTGGGGCTGGATCACCTCCTTATACGAAGATATGCACGATGAGTAC
>NZ_JADDYK010000103.1:0-151 GCF_015163615.1 Vibrio sp. OPT18 | reverse complement strand
TAAACACAACAAACACATTCAAGTGTCTTGTATTCGATTCAAACTTGTTTGATTTTTTTTTTTTTTTTTTTTTTTTTTTTTTTTTTTTTTTTTTTTTTGATGACAACCAAAAACCTTGGTTAGTTGCCATACACTAAGACCCTTTCGGGTT
>NZ_JADDYK010000102.1:0-294 GCF_015163615.1 Vibrio sp. OPT18 | reverse complement strand
GAGGACGCTCACCACTTTGTGGTTCATGACTGGGGTGAAGTCGTAACAAGGTAGCCCTAGGGGAACCTGGGGCTGGATCACCTCCTTATACGAAGATACTCACGATGAGTGTCCACACAGATTGATGGTTTAGATTTAGTTAAAGCCAGAGCTTTAATTAATAACGTAAGTTATTGATTAAAGCTTTTTGCTTTATGCTCTTTAACAATTTGGAAAGCTGACTGATTGATTACTTACGAGTAATTCAATCAAATTTAAAAGTTCTCAATGTTTATCTTTCATTAGATAAACACA
>NZ_JADDYK010000101.1:0-429 GCF_015163615.1 Vibrio sp. OPT18 | reverse complement strand
AGGACGCTCACCACTTTGTGGTTCATGACTGGGGTGAAGTCGTAACAAGGTAGCCCTAGGGGAACCTGGGGCTGGATCACCTCCTTATACGAAGATATTTACGATGAGTACCCACACAGATTGATGGTTTAATAAGTTAAGAGTAGGAAATACTTTTCCAGATGGGGCTATAGCTCAGCTGGGAGAGCGCCTCGCTGGCAGCGAGGAGGTCTGCGGTTCGATCCCGCATAGCTCCACCATCTTTAAGTGTTCTTCCTTAAGAATCTTTAAAAATGGTTATTTCTTTTGAAATATCTAGCTCTTTAACAATTTGGAAAGCTGACTGATTGATTTACTTACGAGTAATTCAATCAAATTTAAAAGTTCTCAATGTTTATCTTTCATTAGATGAACACAACAAACACATTCAAGTGTCTTGTATTCGATTCA
>NZ_JADDYK010000100.1:83830-96964 GCF_015163615.1 Vibrio sp. OPT18 | reverse complement strand
TATATATCATTGTTGGTATTGCCTAGAGATTCTGCATACGCGGAGTAGTCCATTGGGCTTAATAGCGACTGAATGTTCTCTTTAAATGATTCAAAATCACTCACCGTGACAAATTGTTTAGTCGTGTCCACGATAATGGTGACAGTGTCTTGGTTCTCAACCGGGACATGAACCATGATTTTTCGCATAGCAAACAATGACACTAATGTTTCTGCCATGCGTGCCCACACGATTAAATCGCCGTCGTCATCAAATAACCCCACTTCGCGTAGCCACTTTCCTTTGTATTTTGCTGCCATTTCGGATGACATAATAATTCCGGCTGCAAGGTAGCCTGAGCCGCGCTCTGTGATTGGCTCTCGGCCGATTTCATTAACAAGAGATGTCCCATCAATGCTAGGTATAACAACGTCACCGTTGCCATCCCCTAAAGCTAGTTGAGTAATTGAAAGTGCTTGACCAGTCGCTAACGCATTAAGTTTTTGCTTACCAATATCAGTAAGTACGGCATATTGCTCTGAGTCGAAAGAAGAACGCATGGATTTATTCATTTTGCTGGTATCTCTATATCTTCATAAACAGTGACATAAGGCGCTACTTTTACGCAGCCATTAACGTTGGACTGTGGCGGTTTGGGCCCAATAGTGATCGAATGTATTGCAGTTTTATAAGCGCCTAAATAAATTGACACTTCATCATTAACTTCAAATCGAACATCCCAGTGTTGGCTACCTCGTTTATTGCGCTCGATAGCACTTGCAATCGTGTTTTGCAGTGGCTTATCAATCAAGTGACTTATTTTGTTGACTGGCAATGAAACAGTAAAAGTGCCGTTTTGAGCAACAGGAGTTTTTTCATGCCAAAGGATGATCTCAGATTCTAAGCTGCTTAAGTTAAGCGCTCTCTCAACAGCCCATGTCGTTCCTTTAAAACGAAATAGCACTAACGCATCTTTAACGGATGCTCTTTTTTGCTTAATAGACCACTTGTCATCCCATTGCTCCGCTCTGAACCACCACGCTAACCAAGGAAGAAATGACTCGTGGACATGATCTACATCCATAACATCGAGGCTTTTAATCGCTTCTCTAAGCGCATTCAACTCTTCGGTTGTTAAGTCATCTAGCGCTCGGATTCGCGCATCACTTCTCAGTATTTTTGGCAGCATTGGTCACTCCATTTTTGATGCTTGGAAGTGTATCTATATCGCGCTCGCATGCGCGGCGAATGACCATTTTTCCCTTGTTTAAAAGTACGCTTTAAACAACTTTTTAAACGGGTAAAAACAATGAAAGACCAAGATAAAATTGAAGAACAACTACCAGTTGAAATTGACGCCTCCGATGATGCGATCATTGCCCAATGCATTCTGAAACATGACATCTGCCCACTGAAAACCCCCATCAAATTTAACAGTAAAACTTATGACTGTTTGATTCGTGTTCGACGAGCAAAAGTCGGTGATCGCATTCAGGCTGTGAAATGGTCAATAGATCAATATGACGGCGAGTTCATGGATGCCGTTCGTGCTCATTTACTCTCGGAGATATGTGAGTTCGGCACTTTAGTTCTGGAGCGGGAAGAACCTATCAAAACAAAGGATAAAACCAAAAACAAAGACGTTATCACTATCAAATCTGCAAGACTTAAAGATGAGCCTGTAACGCTACCGGTGGATACCATCATCGATATGATGGATGTGGGGGATTATGTCAATGCATCATACTTGATGGGAAAGAACTGAACCTGATACGAATGGAGCAAGCTCTATTTGATAGAGCGTTTGAAGCGCTAACGAATAGGCGTAACGGGCTATTGTCCGTATCAGAATTAATGGCCATGGACTGGGCTGAGTTTTCTTACATACTTGAGAGATACAACAATGTCAATAAGCAAAAAAAATAGCGGATTTGCACTAGAGCTTCTTGTTGGGATTCAGGATGAGTTCAACAATAAATCGGTCGCGATTCAAAAGGAGGCCAAGAAGCTTGAATCTGAGGTGAAAAATCTTCAAAAGACTACTGGTGATATTGGCAAATTTCAAAAGGCTCAAAAAGCGTTAGAGGAACTTGAAGGCCAGCAGATAAAAAATTCTGAGGCTATTGAGAAACATAAAGTTGCTATTAAGGGACTAAAAAAAGAATCCGGCGATACGACTCAATTAAAGTCGCATCAACAGGAGTTACGCCGATTAGAGAAGAATAACAAGGAAGTAAAAATCTCAACGAATGAGTACGAGCGAGAACTACGCCGCCTAAAGCGTTCGCTATCAGAGACTGGCGTTGATCTAAATAATTTGTCTAGCGAAGAGACACAGTTAAAAACAAAGATCGACAAGACCACTCAGGCGCTAAAAGAGCAAACTCAAACCGTCAACAAACTCGGCGATGCTCGCTCAAAGATGGAGAACTTTGGTGAGAAAATGGGACTTATTGCTGGCGCGGTAACGGCTGCAGGCATATTGGCCTATCGTGGGAACGATATGCAAAAACATAGCCTGATGTATGCAGCCAGAACAGGCACGGATATTTCAGAAGTGAACTCGGAGGAACAGCAAAAGTTTCGAACTGATTTAGTCAGACGTTATGGATCAACCAGTGGTGAGATATTTACTGCTCAAGCCATTGCTACACAGCAAGGTCTGAGCGACGAAGAATCACAAGAGTTAACTAAGTCCATCTTATCTGTTAGAGAGCTGTACGATAATTACGATCCACAGGAAATCGCACGAGGTGTAGCCAATGCGGCCAAAAGCTTTGGTGTTAGCATCCAAGAAGCACATAACCGGATCATGGATATCAGGACGCAAGCTGGTGATGCTAACGGAGATATATTCGATACCTTTGCTGAATACTCTCCGGTGATAGGCGATAAGTTATCACTCGATCAATATTCCGCAATATTAATGGCTGGACGTAAAGCTGGTGTGTGGAACTATGACAAACTGGGTGATTCGTTAAAAGGCTCTTTTCAGGAGCGATTTAGCGATATCGATGAGTTTAGAAAGTTAGTTGGCCATAATGATAAAGCAGGAGCAATTGGACTGATTGAAGATGAGAACGTGCGCAATAACGTTTTCGAATCAGCTCATAAAATGCGTCAATCTGTGAGCAGTGGTGAAGGACAAGGTGAAGCTTATGCTAACTTTATGCAGTCGCTAATACCTGTCATGGAAAGCGATCAAGGCATCGTTAAAAATATCCTGCAAGCTGCTGGCGGCACAATACTCAGTGAAGACGTTGGCAATAAAGCCATCTTTGCAATGGCGGACGCGTCGAACAATCCTGAGAAATATCTAAACAAAGAGTATGACTTATACAAGGTTGCCGATAGTGTTCAAACTGCGTTTGAAAAAGGTGAGCATGCTTTAATGGCTTCACAATCAACTCTCGATGCATCGATGGCAAAGATGATTGGTTCGCAAGATCATCTCGCAGAGAAGGTGTCTGAACTTAGTCAGTCATTTACTGATTTTGTTATCGAGAACCCAGCAGCAGGATATGCCGGTGTTATCGCTGAAATAGCCATTGCCGGAGCGCTAGGTGGTGGTGCTGTTTGGAAGCTTCTTAAAAACCGCCTTCCCGGTGGGGTTACGGATATCGTCGAGAACCCTCTACGTGATCAAGACGACATTAACAAAACTGACCCAAACAAAAGTGGTCGAAAGCCAAAATTAAGCCGTATAGCTAAGATGCTGGCGAAAGCTGGCGTTACTGCTTATGGTGTATCTCTTATTCCTGATTTTTCGCCAGTTAAGATTGGTAGAGCGAATGAGCGAGATGATCGAGCGTCATTCTTTGGTATGACTAGCAGTGAAACTGGACGACTTGGAATTGACCAAACCCTCCTACCTAAAAAAGCCGGTATTATGGATGTGTGGGATGAATGGTTCGGTACAACGCCAGAAGTCAAAGCGGTAGAAGAACTGGTGACAGGAACGCCACCAGCACCAACAACCGCCGCAACTCCAAGTGGAACGACGGTGCAATTCACCTACTCACCGCAAATTAGTATTGAGCTAACAGGCGCATCGCAGGAGCAGGCAGAAGCATTATCAACATCGCTGGTCGATGCGCTTCGCAATGCAACTCCAGAGCTTGAGCAGCAGCTTCGAGACGTGATGAGCGACATACTTAATAGCTCTGACTACCTTGCAAATTAAAGCCGCTTTAAACTTACGTTAAAGACCCTTAACGGGCCTTTGTCTTATTCACTCTCATTCAATCGCTTAACAACTTCGTCAATTTCTTTTCGAGTTTTATCGTAGGTTTCCTCTTCAAACTCGATACCGATAAATTTACGCCTTAAAGCGACACACGCCTTACCCGTTGAGCCACTACCCATAAACGCATCCAGAACCACATCGCCCTCACGACTGCTTGTCGTGATGATATGCTCAAGCATTGCGGCAGGTTTCTCACAAGGATGTTTGCCCGGGTAATATTGCACTGGCGCAAAATGCCATACGTCGGTATAAGGCACGTCGGCTGTCACACCAAATGGTCGGCGCAAGTTTTCATATTGAGCTTTTAGATCATCGTATTCTTTTACCAGAGAACCATAGGTTTGCTGTAAGCTTTGGTACTGCTCACTCAATTCTTTATGGCTTTTTGATAGTTGGCCAGCTTTGGCTTTAAATAGCTTCTGCAGTTTATTGTATTGCTGCTCGTTCGGTAGTGCCCATTGATTAGGACTAAACCAGTGCGAGCACATCTTTGAGCTGGTTGCTTCGTTGATCTCTTTTGCGGTAATACCCAGTTCTTTACGCGCATTAATAAAGTAGTCCATTAATGGTTTAAAGACATCTTGCTTTAGGGCCTTACATTTTGAGGTGTAACCAGCACTGCCTTTTGCAAAGCCCTCTGCATTGTAATGACCAGCAAACAGAATGCGTTCAGTTGACGGGAAGAACTTGCGCAAGTCCGGCTTGTGCATACGTCGCCAAGGGCCGCTTGGCTTCGCCCATATAATATGGTTAAACACTTCAAATCGTGAGCGCATGAGTATTTCAGTATCAGCGCCTAGTGTTGAACCACAGAACAGGTAAAGACTACCGTTTGGCTTTAGTGCGCGCCAGAACTCCACCAGCACCTCGTCAAGCCATGCAAGGAAGCTTTCAACATCTAGCCATTGGTTATCCCATGAATTGGCTTTGA
Organism: Vibrio sp. OPT18; assembly: GCF_015163615.1. Classification (NCBI taxonomy): domain Bacteria; kingdom Pseudomonadati; phylum Pseudomonadota; class Gammaproteobacteria; order Vibrionales; family Vibrionaceae; genus Vibrio; species Vibrio sp. OPT18. The sequence goes on along the minus strand of NZ_JADDYK010000100.1, from coordinate 91,808 downwards.
CGCGAAAATATGGTGGGTCAGTTAAAATCAGATCAACAGAATTGTCGTCAAGAGTTTTTAGATAGTGCAAGCAATCTGCATTTGCGAGAGTGATTTGGTTGTTGTGAAGTGTGTGTTCGTGCATTCGTATCTCCTCGTTAAAAAGAGCCTTGAATACAAAGCAGCCACCAGCCTAAATAAAGAGACTGGTGGCGTTTCAATGCTTCCTCTCCAACCGTGTTGGGTCTCAGGTACTCAAGGCATCAAAACACGAAGAGAGCTTATCACATTATAACTGTATGCACATACAGTTATTGGTAAGTTGGTTTGCAGATATAGAGAGCAAGTTATGGCAGCTTATGAAGTAAGTCACCGCCATCAAAAGTCAAGAACAAGCGCTTATCTACAATTTCAACAAGGTCGAAGTGTTGTAGCTGTTCAACGACTAAGTCAGCATGAACAGAACTAACACCATGTTGAACAATACAAGGATTGGATATCACATCCTCACATCGAGGATTAGTTGTTTGAATGCAATTTAAAATCGCCTTAATCAGTGGCTTCTTATTTTCTTGAATACCGAAAAACATGGTTAAAACCTTGGGTTGGTGTTTGTCATTGACACGAACCATTACATTCGAGGCCAAAGCTATCCAGTCCTTGTTTTAAACAATATGCGTAACAGTGATGGTGAGCTGGTTTTTATCATTCAGAAAAAATAAGAGTGGCTTGTCATTCCCTGTCAGAGCTAGTGTGCATTGAACCCAACTTGATAAGATATTTATGAAATACAAGCAAGCGCAGCAGCTTCTAGGTTTTACTTCTAAGATGTCGCTAGAAAAGCGAGCTGAACTAGCTCAGGTTAATTTAGATACTTATACTCGCCAGACACCACTGCGTTACAAAGTGGCATGCCGCATACTGATAGAGGCCGCTAGATAGAAAAAGGCTTTGAAAAAAATCAAAGCCTGAACAAAAGCTATTTCTTTGAAGCTAAAGCCATTTGAAGTGCAGTTGTATCAATTTTAGTTCCAAGAGTTGAGCAGCGTTTCTCCAACTGTTCTCTCACTGTGTAAGACGGAGAGTTTCCATCTATTGTAGTTACTATTGTTGTTTCCCTATCTAGAAAACCAAAGAAGTCTTGAAAATCTGGTTCTTGAAATACATCCATTGTGGTCATTGGTTTAACTTGATTTTCAGCATCAATTGTAAATCCAATGACGGAATAACGTTCAAGAAATATATAGTCGCCATCATCGCGAATTTCACTCACTTCAAATAAGACTGGATAACTATTAGCATTAAATCTGCGGTGTCATCACAGTAATAAGACGTCACCCAAAAAGCTGCTAGCATTACTAAAAAGCCAGCGTGATGCTGGCTTTTGAATTGGTGTAGACATGTGAATTGTGCGCTTAATTATGGTCACTCAACGACATCATAAGAAGACAACTCACTTAACGGGATTGTTTTCGGCTTAATGACCAGCCTTAATTCTTGATAGTCATCAACGAGTTCATCTAACAATCTTAAACATCCTTTCCTAGCTGCACTGGATCTTGAGTAGTAAAGGGCAAGCCCATCTATAGAAAGGCAATATAGAGTTACTTCATCTTCTTTTTCGATCTCTCGAATCTTTACCTCTACGCAGCTCTTTATGTTTTGCAGGTCATTCTTATCGAGACCTGCTAATGCTTTCGAGTAACTAGATTTTATTTCAAGATTTTCTAAGATAGACAGTGCGCGACACATGCCGTTCACCACGTTTCTTAATGGCTCATATCCTTCATAAGAAGGGCTACTAGTACATTCAGCAATGTCTTCTTTAATTGCGTTAACGGCGGATTCGTAGTTAATGATCATAAATACTTACCTAATGAATATGAATAAAGTCTGCTTGAAGTTTTATCAGATCTGAAGCTTTGTAATATTGAACACTGTAAGCTGGTTCGCCACCAAACGCCATAACCATCATGACCGCCTTGTGCTTATCATCGAGATTAAACACATACTGCAGTGCTGGCATAAATTCACCCTCTGGCCACTCATCAAAACCAAACCACACTTCATCTGCAGTACCGAGTTCTAAATCGTTTAAATCCTCTTTAAACGGGTTTAAAGCATCATTTTTTTTAATCGAGCGATTTAAGACACTGGTGGTCACTTTGGTTTTAGCCAGATTGGTCATTTGCTCTTTGATAAGCGATTGGCTTTGTGCGTGTGAGTATTTTAAGATCTTTTCAACCAGCCCATACTCTTGCGCGTTCTTCATCAGTGACGGAGGCAAGGTCTTCATCGATACCAGTGGCGAGCTTCTAAATTGATGCTCTTTCGCAAACGTCTCATCATCATGGATTGAGGCGGTCGTAATTTTTGCCCATTCTCTTTTTTTGTTATCGGGTAACTTATCAAATTGAGCGCGAGTTAATACCGATACCGTACCACGACATTTGTGGTGATTCGGTGGATAGAACTCCTCCCAAAATGGATCGCTTTTAGGTTTGGCCACATCGTTTAACTCTTTGCAGAGTTTGGTCGTGCCGTTATCCATCACTGAGTTATAGACTAGCATCTCCACCAAATCATTGTCCGCTATCTGCGTCCAGCGACCTGTATTATAGGCGGTCATCATATTGTTGCGATAATGCAGCTCTAGCCAGTACGGATTGGCTTCTGAAATGCCTGTTGATTCAAGGTAGGCATCGATATTGCGCAGCACTTCAGGACGGCTCTGACCTTCACTGAGCGCATCTTCATACAGCTTTTTAACACGGTTGACTGCCTCTACACTGGAGACGTTCGCAATTGTAAAAGCGCGTAGCTTCATTGACGCTTCAGTTTGTCTATAGGTATCACCGTCGGTCGGTATCATCGATGACAGCGCGTCAATCGCCTCTTGAAACGGCACCGGGTCAACAGCAAGTAATATCGGCGCATTGGCAAGTTCTATGCTTTCTTCGATTTGCTTTTGGATATGGACTTGTCCAAGCATCCAGCTCACCAGCATCGATGCCGTGTAGGTCTCAGCATACACATCAAGGTAATCCCCAATACTCTCGCTGCCGCTTTCTACTGCGTGTTTCACCGCTTGTGAGAGTTTGCTAGCGGTAAAAGAAAGCGCCTCATTTTCGAGGCGCTCCATTTTGTCTAAGTTGAGTTTTTCAGCGCTTGCTATCGTTTCTAAAGTAGCCATAAATGCTTCGCCTCTCCGGGATTGGATAATTCGATTTTAGGTACGCCAGATATGCTGGATTCCGTTGAACCCGTGCGAATGTTTTGCAAGATGGTTTTAAACTTCTCTTCATCAACCTTCATGCGAACGTGGCCCTGTTTGTTGTTCGCCATAAAAATCCATTTAAGCAGGGTTTGGTTCAACGCCTTATAAACCATCTTCGCATCTGCTTTGGCATAGAAGAGTGCGTTCATCTGGTGAACCTCACCCATCGAGTGAGAGCCGTATTTCTGATTACCCGTTGATAGTGTTTGCCCAGTTAAGCGATAGGTGATTTTGTTATCGATGTACTCTATCGATTGAAGCAGCTCTTCGATCTTGCCAGTGGCTGATAAGGTTTTAATTTCTTTCACCCCACTAACCGCTGCCACATCACCGTTTGCCAATGGTGCAAGGGCATTAGCTATCTTTTGAAGTTCGTTTGCATCGTTGGTGCTTTCAGTAATGGCCACCACGTTTGGGATCGCGTACTTCTCGCCAAGGCGTTCGATGTTTGCCCAGTTCACCCATTTGGTTTGCCAGATAGCCCACAGCGATTCAAGAATCGATTGCCCGTAAGGTTTATCGCTAGACGCTTCTCTAAGAACGGGAATGAATTGCCCCATCGGTACAGGTTGCAATGCGCCATAAAGACTATCGCGATACGCAAGCTGGCCATCACGCAGCATGTAAAAGCTTTCCGGGCGTTTGGCTTCGGATTCAATGGGGATGATGCTGTTGCTGTCTTGTTGCCATTTGATTTGCACCGGGCGAAAACCAAACTCAGAGGCAGTTAGCATACGAAGGATCAAGTCTTCCATATCAAAGTCAGCCAATATCGCTTTAGCGTTTGCGATATCAGCTTGTGAGCCTTCGATGATAAACGGGATTTGTGAGGCGTAGGTGTGGCGCATATCGACATCTGAGCTGATTTGCTCATCAAGCAGCATCGCTCGGATTGCGCCGAAGTAGTAGTTCGTAACGTTGCAAGAATCAGCGCCGATTTCACTTGGCTGCGGATAAAAGTTATCGATGATTCCAGCGGGTAGGTCTGCCACTAGGTTTGTAAACAATGTTAGATTTTTCATCTTTTGCTACTGCTGCTCCAACGTATACAGATGTGCCATTGCTGCTTTGTGAAATACCAAGGATTGAGTCAATCAATGCCTGCGCCATATCTTTGGGATCATCAATACTAAAAAAGTGATGGGCATTGAGATGATAAATTGCCATTTGAACCATCGCGGCACTGATGACTTCTTTATCGGATTGAGAGAAGGCTTTGGTGAGATTGCCTGTTTTTGCAAGGTAGCTATAACACCAAATCGCGGCGCTCTTACAAGAACTGGTGACGTTCTCGCCGTCACCAAATGCGAGCGAATCAAATATCTGATCATCAAGGGCGTTTTTCACGCCCTCTGGAGTGACCAGCGTTTTAAGCTCGTCGAGTGTCATTACGCCACCGCTGCAACTGCATCGTTACACCAACAGATAGCGCCAACGACAACCACCGGAACAGGCTTCGAGTAACCGATGATGGTTGCGCCACTTGGGTCTTCCACCTTCACCGTCTTAGAGAAGAACGGCAGCGCTTTCAGACCTGCATCGAGATCGTCAATCGCAAGGTAGTAGAAGCTATGGCCTGCTTCCAAGTCAACCATACACAACGCATCTTCTGGCATCTTATCGACTTTGGCCTGACGACCACCAACAATCGTGTCGTACTTACCTGACAGACGCACAACCTTATAGCCACCGATAGTGATTTCATTCTCATTGATGGTCACTTGGATATTGCGCGTATTATTACTGGTCGCCTTATCCATGATGTGTGAGAACGCGACACGACCAGCATACGTAAGCGAGCTGCCGCCATAACCATTGTCTTCGATATTCTGCTCCATGGCTTGAAGCATCTTAAATACGTCGGACAGTTTGGTGTTTGGATCGGCTAGGTTGATGTTGCCAGCCGCTGCTTGGTAGACAGCAGGCGTGCCATAGTTAATCGAGAATGTATCAAACTGACCATTCTCAAGTTTTAATGGGTATTCCACTCGGCCCGATAGCGCTTGGCAACACATCGCTTCGATACCTTTATCGATGCGCTTGAGCATCTTATCGTTTTGCAAATCGAAGTATTGCTTCGGCATTTTCAAGCCTTGCGACTTCAGGTTGTTTAGACGAGCGGCGGTCACGTGCTGCGACATCACAAAACCTTGCGGTTCAATGCCATTTGCTTCTGCTCCTTCGTCCATCAGAGCCAGTGACGCGCTGCCACGGCGAACAACAGGCACGTTCGTTAGCGTGTCTTTGATTTCAGAAAATGGAAGCGTCACATCATGCCAGAAAATAGCCGGGCCAAAGACTGCGTTACGCACTGGCATATTCACAGGTTTTAGCTTGCGATATTTGTTTAGGTATTCACCCCAAACATCCATCTTTGTGTAGCTACGAAATAGATCGATAATATCCATGATTAAAATTCTCTTTATGCACTTTTTACAATGCGCCTTTAAGGGGATTTAAAGGCGCTTTAAATTACTTGATACTAACCATGACTTGGTCGGTTAACTCGCCTTCGTGGGCAACTAACATTGCATCACCAGCCGCAACAGGAAGAATGGCTCCCGTCTTCACATCGACTTGGAATACCCCTTCGTCAGAGCTTTCAAACTCAACGTCGGTCTCTTCGCTTGTGGCTTTGAACGATATCGGCAAATCCAGCACCTGGCCGATAAAGGCTGAGGTTCCCAGTTCAAGCTCGATATCAAAATCATCACTTGGACGCACAAAACCAAAATCGGATTTCAGATCATCATTTAATTGGTCAGTCAGATCATCGGAATCAGTCAGGGTTAATGTCACTTCCATCTCTGACTTAACGCCTGCATGCCATTCATCTTTGTAGAGTGTGAGCGACAGAGTCGATTGACCTTCGCCTTTGATAACGAACTCGCCATTTTCAGCACTGATGACCGTCTCATCTGAGCTGCGCATCACTTCACGCTGCTCATGTGGGTTGTGGTACAGAACTAAGCCTTCGGTTAAAAGCGAGGCAAGAGTCTGGCCAATATCGTTAATGCTAAAACCAAGCTCTAAGGCTTCTTGAGCAAACCCCGGTTTGTTCTCCAGAGCAGAGTCAGCTAGAGGCACTTGATTGTTTTCTTTTGGCTTACTTGAGATATCAATTGAAACGCCACCACTTGACTGCTCAAGCTTCAACTGAGCGAGCACTTCATTAACATCCACACCCTCTTGTAACTGCGGTTGCGATGCAGACAGAGCATGTAAAACTTTCGCTTCTTCAATCACGGCATTGATTTTTTCAGCGCAGTTCGCACTCATAAACAAGAAGCGAGAATGACCACCCAGTTGAGTCATAGCGAGCATCAGCTTGTTGTATTGCGCACAAAAGGCGATTTCTTGCGTTTGTTTATCCATTACCATTCACCCTCATCCCATAAGTCACTCAGTGTCAGAGTGAACTGTGCAGCGGCTGGTAGTGCTGAGTCATCGTCAAGAACCGCATGCTGGCGCACGTAGTTACCTTTCACTAGCGCAGAGACCGACGAATCACCCGTCATCTGTTTTGCTGTGATAATGGCAAGGCGGTGCGGCGTGGATGGCGTGGTTGTGCCATCCCAACGACCTTGAATACCTGCTGCTGTCACTAGCACAACATGACCAATATCAAGCCCCGTTACCGAGCCTGCATGAATTTGGTGGATACGGTTGTTGTTACCTGCAGCAACCACATTTTTATTGGTAATTGTTTGCTTGGTTGAAAATTCCATAGTCGTACTCGCTTACCATTCATCAGATCGGAAGGTCTCTTTCTCGCCGCCTTTGTCGTCGGAAAGATTGATCTCTTCAAATGGATTAAAAGAAGGCTTAGCTGGTTGCGCTTTGATGAGGGTTTTAATTTCATTAAAGCGTGAGCCTTCGCCTGAGTTACACAGCTCGATAGCGGAAGCGTTTTTGATCATTGAAGTAATGACGGTTTTCATTCCTTCACTCAGATTGGATGAATCCGCCAGCTCAGTCAGTTGGTCGCGACGATCGCCTGCCATCGTTTCTTGCATCAGTTTGACTTGAGGGTTTTCAAAATCATCGCCACCTTTGCCATCACCATCTGGCTTTGTCGGCGGTTTGGTTTCAGGTTCTTTTTTTGTTGGGTCGGCTTCTTCTTCCGCTTTAAAGCCAAGCGCTTCACCGAGTTGTGTTTTTTCTTCTTCCGAGAAGCTTTTAATCGCTTTCATTAGATCTTCAAATTTCATGATGTCGTTTTCACTCGCTTGTTTGTTCTCAGGGATAATGCTGGCAGCAAGCAGTAGTGGTTCATCGCTTGTTCCATCATCGCTAAGTTGGATTAAATTATGAGTTTCAATGTCTGCTGCAGGCGGCAATTGACCGAGCTGCGCAACGTGATGAAGATAAAACTCTCCTGGTTTACCAGGATGTGGGTAGATACCAGCGCTTTGCCCTTCAAACTTGCCCGCATCCTCTAACCCCTCAAGCTCTGGTGTGTAGATTTGCTCACCAAAAAGGGCTGGTTTGCCCTTGGCGTTGTTCTCTACACGTAAGTTAGCAATGCGACCAAGGGCTGCGACTTTGTCATCCCCTTTTTCGGGATGACCTAAAGTGACAGGGGGCCGAGCATCCTTATTGAAATTGCGCACCACAGAGCGAAGCACTTCTTCGCCCACAGGCTTGCCATTTCGCTGAACACCTTCCGCCACAATCTCTAGTGTACGAACACGTGGCATGACGCCCCCTTACAAGGTGATA
>NZ_JADDYK010000100.1:74350-83771 GCF_015163615.1 Vibrio sp. OPT18 | reverse complement strand
GTGATTCCGCCGCTGCCCGGTTCATCTTCTGGGTAGCGAATGCCATTAACGAAGTCGAGTTCAAACAAACGACCATTGGTGTCTGTCACTTCCACGCGATAAGTTGCAATTTGTGCGGTGTAAGGCGTTTTCTCTTTGGAATGAAAGTTCATCGGAGGGTTTTTCACAAAACCCCAAATACGTGTCGCAATACCTGCAGTGCGTCTTGTGCCATCTCGAACATCTGGAATACGGATATCGCAAGAGCAGCGTAAGGCCACATAGCCGCCGTTCTTTGTCATGGTCTTCAAATCGGCTGGCGCGATACTGTCAAATTCAACGTTGATGGTTAACGCTTCATAATCGCCCGTTGGGATTTCCATATCACCGATACCACCCAGTGACGTGAAAGTCTCAAACTTCATTTGCGGCTCACCCGTCACACCTTTAATGCGCCCGATGTACTGCGTTTCGTTTAAAAAGCACATGTGATTGCGCTTGGTAATATGTTTTTCTGCCATGATGGATTACCCCCCAATCAGCTTGTTAAATGTAGTCTCTAGCGCTTCAACATAAATCTCAGCGTTGTACTCGACCGTTTGTAGTGGAATAGGCGGCGTAAACTGATAGCGATACTTGATCTTGCCTTGCTGCAAATTGATAAGCGGGTTATCGGTTGCCAGCAGATAAACATTGGAATAGACCAATGCGGTGCCTTCTTTCTCGCGCAAGTAATCATTCACTGTGTCACGCACTCGACCGCACACTTGGTTTGCCAAGCCGTTTGGCCCTGTGAACATTGGTTTATCCAAGAACTGCAAGGTGGCCGCTTCAATTGACTCTTCAATAATGTCAGCGGTGCGGCGCACACATAAGAAAGAGGTGATCGCCGTTGATGCTGGATACGCCGTCGAATAGTTACCAAAACCATGCCAGCCACCACGGTTGATCATGGTGTAAATGCCATTCGCGTTGAGGTAGTTCACATCACAAGCTGCATCACTTGGGATGTATTCCATATCAATCGATGGGCCAACGATATCGAGTAGCGGATAGTTTGATGGTGAGCACCAGTAACCCGTTTGCCCTGCAATTGGATCGTTAACACCATTGCGGTCAACTTGCGCCATCAAACCTGCAATCGACGGAGCAAACCAATCCACAGCCGTGGAGCCATCATCTTGAAGAACCAACGGACGAGGCCAGCCAACAAAGTAGCGCTGGTGACCAAACTGCTGACGAAACGCATACGCTTCTTCTTTAGTGGTCACATCTTCTGGTATATCGCCAGCCCAAACACCGCGAGTTTGTTTCACAGCAGAGACCGCAAGCGATGCTGCGCCAGCTTTATGCAAGATGCCCGGAGCAAGGTGGATTTTTGCAGAGAAGCCGAATTTGTTCTTAGCTTTACGCAGCAGCGGTAGCGCTTTAATAAATGCCGCCAGTAGAGCATCAGGCGTTGAGCCAGTGGTCACTTCATAAGAGAGTGTTGATGATGCAAACTCACCCTTACCAATCAGCGATAGCGTGATGGTCGCCGTTCCTTCTGACATGGCGGTCACTTCACCTGTACCATTATCAACAATCGCAACCGTCTCATTGCTTGATGTGTAGTTCACTGCTAACTCATTTGGGTTATCCAGTGAGACAGGTAGTGAAGGAAGGCCAATCGCCACTGAACCTTTTGAGGCTGACAGTGTTGCACCGTTCGCGCTCTTATCCGCTTCTGGATTGGTTTGCGCAACCGTTAGTTTATAAGTCAATGTTTCGGCATTGCTGGCTTTCGCATCTTCAGCTTCAGCGCTTTTTTCAGGCGACGTTGAACGAGCTGATTTTGGTGCGGCTGGCTCTGGTTCATCATTAGAGACATCAGCGGCAACCTCATCATTAGAACGAGAGGCTGGCGTGATGGTTAATGTGATGACCGTTTCACCAACACCAACCAATGAGATATCCCCATTAGATGCAACTGTCGCGGCTGCTTCATTACTTGAAGCATAACGAATCGTTGCGTTCTTAGGGTTAACAACAAGAACGGGCTTAATTGCACCATCAGCACCATCAGCACCATCAATATAAGCCGACGCACTGGCGGAGCTAATCGTCACACCAGAGGTTTCTGGTGGCGGTGGTAGCTCTGGAAAATCCGCGTCCTTACCGAGTGAGATACCAATCACTGAGTTACTTGGTACAAAGGTGTGAATACGACGAAGTGCTTTTGTGATCGAGCCTTCACCAAACAATGCATAAGCATCGTCATAATTGGTGGTATGGAATAGCTCAAATGGCGCAGCCTTTTCAGACGTGCCAAAGATACCAACAACACTAGAGGCAACATCAACAATGGCTAATGGCCCGGTGGTGGTCTCATTTGTGAAAATACCGTGTATAAATACAGACATAATGCCCTCCTAGAAACTAGGGGACATTATGAATTGAGGCAATGACGGCTCGCGGCGAACGACCAGTCTTTAAAGGGGATTAAAGGACGTTTGAAAGCTCGAAATACTCTCGAAGTCCTGTTTCATTTATCGTGCATGAAAGTCCGATGCTGATCAAGCCTTTCTCAGGAACAACATAATTGATGTTCACTTCATCCAGTCTGACGCGCTTTTCGTATTTCGCGACCGATTCCGCAATCCCTACCTGCAGAGATTGAGCCACCCAAATCGGCTTATCAATATAAGAGAGCGCATCCGCCCCATAGTCGGGTAAATAGATACGTTCCCCTTTGCTAGTGAAAACGATCATGTAGAGAGATTGCTTAATATCGGCAATCAAATCCGTATTTCGACCTTGCGAGCCAAGCTTGAGTGAGTAAATCATTTGATACCTGTTTCAAATCGTTTCAAACCCGTTTAAAAAAGTTTCAAGAAAAACTTTTCGATAAATGTTACCAGCGAAAAATAAAGCCTCTTAGAACGCCTTACAGTGCGATTTAAGGGGTAATTAAAATCACCCAATAACTGGCGATGTTGGACGATTCTCCGCGTCATTATGCTCGTGTGTATCGACAGAGACTTTAATGCCATTGATGGTGGCGACCAGTTTCACATCCATACCGTTTTGCATGACCGCTGGCGCACCTCCAACCGGGCCACCGTAACCTGCTGCGCCTACCGTCCCCATAAAGTTCGCGGTCTGCATACCGTTAACCGCTTTTAATATGGTCAGCGTGTCAGCCAGCGTCGTCGCCTTAGTGACATCTAAGGTCTTGGTGATTTGCACTGCGCCATCGATGAGCACATCCGAGACTATCTGAATGTTTGAAGGGCCAACTTGAATTGAGGGTGTTGCCCCTCCAATTTTTAATACGCCCGTCTTTGTCGCTTGGTCATACTCTAAAAGCGTTCCATCTTTAAACGTCATCCCAAACTTATTGGCATCAGTGGTGTAAGGTCTTGCATTGACATTTGAGAGTGAGCCAAGGACATAGCCTCGGACCATTGAACCAATCGGAGGAAAGAGGCACAGAACCTGCTCGCCTAATTCCATATTCCAACTTACGTTAACGCCCTTGGTTCGAGAGCCAACCACAGAGAGCCAATCTGATTCGGGTATACGTCCTGTCGAAAACGTGACCTTCACCCGGCGCAGTTCTGTATCCACTTGGCTTACCGTAGCAACACAGACAGTGCGGCGCAGCATGGTCACGATGTCTTCCGCTTTGTTTTGCAAACTCATAATCACATCAAACATCAGACTCTTCCTCGTACGCCGCCGCTGAGTCCAGCAAATCGTTTTGCAGCGGTCTTTATCTTATTGATCGCGCTCGGTGTGGCGCTTCCCACAAACTGTTTCACCTCAAACTCGCTGGTACACATTTCAACCACATCAGGACAGTCATCATTGCCTCGTGGAAACTCTTCAAGTTGAGATTTCAAGAGCAGTTGATGTTCAAGAAACTGAATGCCTCCAGATTCTACATCGCTTGATAACGATTTAATGCGGCGCTTCTTATTGCCCTTGGGCCTATAGCCCACAATAGGCAGCCGAACGCCATAAGACTTCGCGTAACGCTGCACCTCTTTACGGTAGATTTTTTGAAAGGCGACCTCTTCAAATAAGATCTTCTTCGGCGCTTTATTGAAGGTTCTTAAACACCACAAATATTGCTCAACAATTCGACTTGCAAATTTGAGATCAGACTCATGCCAACCATCACAAAATAGAATGTAATCAACCAAGGTAATGCGATGGCGTCCCACAATACCAATGGCGCTGTAGTCACCCGTTTCTAAACCCGTCGCCGGGTCAACCGCCATCATGATGTCAATGTCTCGAATATCGAGATCATGCAGTTGGTAATGCTTAAACCATTCTGACTTAAAGTCTGCCTCTTCACGCGAACGAGGCATGTTCATGTATTCCGCCCACCAAACCTTACGCATGATGAGTCTTCGTTTGAACAAATCTTTAAGTGGCCAGCGTGATGGAAATAAGGGTTTTCCTTCGGGCGTTAGTGCCGAAAAGACAAGCCCCAACCAATCGGGCAACAAACCTTCACGGATACGCGCAAGCAATCGAGAAGGCAAATCATCGTGGTGCATGATGGTGTTAGCCACAACGATAAGCATATCTTTGCCAAGCGGAATGATGACCGAGTCAAACCAGTCTTCCGCTTGGTTACGGATCTCTTTGTTGTTCTTTTCCTCATCCGTAATAACGTCATCGAGAATACAAGCGGTCGGACGCAAGAAGCCGTGTGTGGCACCACGAATAGCCTGACCACGACCAATCCCTTCAACCGCATTACCGTTGGCCAGTACTAGCTGCGTTTTCTTCCACGTGTTGCCATGCACCTTTTGAACGCCATAGTCATTGATGAGCAGCTCGTTGGTTTCAAGCTCTGTACGTATGGCGGCAATTATCTTTTGCGCAGCAGGACTGCTTGCGCCACCCACAATGATGTATTGCTCTGAAAAATTAAGCAGCAACCAAAGTGGCAGCGCTTTGGTGTTGCGCGTTGTCTTACCATGATCGCGAGGCTCTAAATCGAGAATGCCGTCAAATCGCCCACTTTGAGGAAGAACAATAGAGCCATGATTGATTGGGTAAATCAGCTTCTTAAATAACTGAGCATCACGCTTTTTCATGGTGCGCGAGGCGACAATACGAGAGAGCGCTTTTTGATAAGGCGCAGCAGAGCAAGTAAACGCATGCGGCATATACGTTTTACAAAAGTAATCAAAGTCAGCTTTCGCCCTTGCCCTGCGGCGGCGACGCACTTTTTCATCACGGCGCTCTTGCTCAAGTTGTGCTTTTGAACTTCGCTGGCTTTCGCTTTCTGTCTCTTTATGCGCAAGGCTTGCGTTCGCAGCATCACGCATATTATCTATGTCAGCAGGCGCAAGATGTCTAAGCGGCGTTTTCATGGCTAACCTCTGCGGCGTTTATTTCGCTTGCGGCCATCCGATTCAATGCGCACTGATTGAATGACATCGAGAACTCGCAGCAATAGTTCTGGATGTTCTTTTTCCAGCAAGGCGGTGAACTCATCTTCAAGTTGCTCTTTAGCCGCTTGCACACCCGTTTGAAACGCAATTTTAAGCTTGTCCAGATTCACCTGCGAATCGGATAGACGAGCAATCGCATGCACAAACTGACTCGCATCCTTAAATGAGTTTTCATTGACATCGAACTCTTTCAACGCTTTGAGCATCTTGTTTTGCATGATCTGCATGGTGAGTTCAGAGATGTCTGTATTGGGTCTGTCTTTAAATGCATCGAGAAATTGACTGGCAAGGTGCTCTTGCTCTTTCTGCTCAGCAATAAACTCCTCCCACTTTTTTACTTCTCGCTGCACACCCGTTCGGCTGACTTCATAACCCTCGTCACTGAGTACGTTGGTAATGTCAGTCAGCGTCATCTTGTCATTGTCGTACATATCAACGACACGCTCGCTCAATCCTTGCAGCGCAATCTTGGAACGTTTAGTCACATAACACTCTTTTTGACTGGTTCTTGATGCTTGCATTTTTTCATCTACCTACACGCGCACGCGGCGAACGACCATTAGTTGCATAGGCTCAGGCAAAATAAACCTCGATTAAATCGGGATTAAAACGAGATGAAAGAGTTTTTAAATGCGTTAAATCGAACCGCAAAAATCATTGATGAGCTGCCAGAGCGTATCGCTCCGTTTGGTCTTCAATGTGTGCGTGATAACTATCGAAACGGTAACTTCACCGCGAACGGAACGCTCACCAAACAAAGTAAGAATGGTGGCGCTAAACCGTTGTTCGATTCAGGCGAGACCTACGCGTCATTGACCTACCAAACAGGCAGCGGGGAATACCGGATAGGCACGAACAAAGTGCATGCGCCCCTGGTTAATGATGGTGGCACGATTAAACCCCTTAAAGCGCAAAAGCTCACTATCCCGGCAGACAAGCGCATTAAAAGGCGAACTGAGGCTTACGGCGTTCGCAAGACGCTTGAAGGATTAGAGAAACAAGGCTGGACGATATTCTGGCGACCTAACTCAGTGATGGGACGTGCGCCACTTGGTGCGAAAGGGATTGGTCGAAAAATCCAATCAAGCCGAAATCGCAACAATGCCGCCGCCAATAAAGGCGTGTTCTATGTGCTCTATATCAGGGCCAGTGAAGTCAAAGTCCCTAAACGAGAGTTCATGTTTATGAGTGACGAGCAGCAACGTGAACAAGTGCAATTAGTACAACAAGAACTGAGTAAGGCCATTAAATGAGTGCTCCAGAGTTAAAACCAGAAAAGCTTGTGGCCATCAATAAACTGAAAGCTGAGATTGAGCGTTACCTCAACATCACCACGGTGGTTGAACCCAGTAACGCGATGAGCGCCATTGAAGTGCGCATCATGTTTACGGGAACACAAAAGCTCAATCAGCTCCCAAAGCCTGATGGGGACTTTGATAGCTACGTGCCTTATGAGTGGATATTGCCTGTCGTGGTCTCAGTGCGAGCAACAGGCGGCAATGCGGATCACTCGCTATCAGGGCAAGCCGCTTGGATAAATCTGCAACTGGCGAACTACTTAGACAACGAGCTTTACGAAGTGCGCGGTGTCACTCAAGTCATTCAAGTGCCACGAGGTCTGATGCAACTTGGGCCAATGAATAGACTTCGCATTATTGGAGACGCTGAAATTACCGACGCCAAGTTCATCTCCAGCACCTTTAGTGGTGATAAGCCTAGCGATGACTATGAGCCACATATCGAGCTTTTTACCTATCGAGAAGATTGGAACCTCAATGTAGTGCTGACGGTACATCGTGACTTTGAGACGCCAGAGCTGCGCGAAGTGCGTTTTTATAACGTCGAAACAGATGAAGAGATACAAGTAACTAACAAGGAGTCGAACTCATGAACGAAATGCAATATGCCCAATGGGGCGGCTTTGGGGATTTAGTCTTTAAGGGCCGTTTAACGCCAGCGAGTTTTCAAGATACGAAGCAGTGGCGCGTGACCGCAATGCGTGTTGTCGACGGCTATCCTCGCCACCAAAGCCAAGGTGAAGATGAGCACACGATGAGCATTGAAATGAAGTTCAGTAATAAGTTTTGTGACATCACTCAAAGCACCAAAGCGCTGGATGACATGGCGGACAATCAAATCCCTCGCACCTTGGTGATAGGCCCGAAAGTCTACGGTCAATTTCTTATTCGTCGCCGCGTGGAAACGGGCGCAAAAACCACGAGAAATGGGGTGATCACCAGTCTGACTTATCAATGTGAATTAGTTGAAGTGAGAGCGTAATGCCGCTTTATGCCAATCGCCACGAACGTTGGGATCAACTTTGCCATCGCGCTTATGGCAGCACCAGCGAGGCGCAAGTCAGAGCGCTGCGCAGTGCCAACCGCACTGTGGCCAACAACATGAAAGGGTTCACCTTTGAAGGTGGCGAGCGCATAGAAGTTCCTACGCTAAGCAGTGCCACCGTCATCGATACCGTAGAGAAGCCGCCATGGGCAAGATAATCACCAGCGTCATCAAACCCTTTGCCATTGTGAAGTGGGCAGGCAAAGAGATAAGCGCAGAGCTTGCGCCGTTTGTTGGCTCGCTGACTTATACCGACGTGCTTGATAGCGACAAGGTCGGTACCGATACGGTGTCACTGACTCTAAACAATAACGATGGGCGCTTCTTTGATAGCTGGTATCCCGATGAAGGCGACACCTTAGAGTGTGGCATTGGCTGGTATGACGACAAGGGTAATCGAGGCTCGTGGTTATGGGGAATGTTTTCAATCGACAGTGTCACCTTTGCGGTTAACCCCAACAAGGTCACGGTGAGCGCGAACGCAAAGCCTGCAACACGCGGCAAGATTGATAACAAAGAATCCAAGACCTTTGAGAAAACCAGCTTTCTCACGCTGGCGCAAGATATTGCAAAACAAGTAGGTGTAGAGGTGCTTATCTCGCCTACGGCTCGTGATGTGGAATACGCCAGAGTGCAGCAGCGCGATGAGAATACGCTTGGCATGTTAGGTCGCCTTGCTCATGAGAACTCGATCCCCGTGGCCATTAAGGGCAATCAGTTGGTGGTGGGTGAAATAAACCACAGCGAACTCGTGCTCGACATTCAACGGCGCGACGTGCTGCTTAACGCCACCTTACCCGTTTCAAATCGCACGAAATACGATGGTATTACAGTGCATTACTTTAACGAGTTAGAGCAGGTGTTTGGGTCATTCAGTGTCGGCAATGTTCAAAGTGGTGCAAAGGTTAAAGAGCTGTATCCAGAGATACACACGCTCGAAGAAGCAAAGGCTTATGCGCAGAACTACATGGCAACCGGTTCTGGTAATAACACCAAGCAAATGGCCAGAGGCCGCATGAGTTTGGTGAACACCACGGTCACCACCGCTGATGTCATTAAGTTAATTAACGCAGGTAAGTTACCTGACAAATGGAAACCCACCACAGTGTCCACCTCGCTAACTGGAAGCGGCTGGCAGTCCACTGTGAATGTTCAGAGGCAATCATGAGTAACAGCCGATTCCCAACACTGCCAGAGCCAAAAGTCATTGAATCAAACTATGACGATGATTTGGCAAGGCTTAAAGAGCGCTACTTTCAAAAGACGGGCCATTACCCAACGATTAACGATCCGGAAATGGCGCACCTTGAAGAGATTGCTTACACCAAGAACGAGCTGATTGACGAGATCAACAATGAATCCAAGCAAAACCTGCTGGCCTTTGCCAAAAATTCTCGCCTTGAAAACCTTGGTGCGCTTGTTGGTGCAGGTGAACGACTTGGTGAAAGTGCGGCAAGCGTAGTGATTGAGCTTACGCTAAAGGCTAATCATGGCGGCACGATTATCCCAAAGGGCTATCCGGTGCTTTCCGTGGATGGCAAAACCCAATTCATCTCGATGCTTGATTATGTTGTCGATGCCGACGATACCACCATCCTTGCCAACTTTGAGTGTCAAACTCCGGGCATTGTGGGTAACGGGTT
>NZ_JADDYK010000100.1:58942-74295 GCF_015163615.1 Vibrio sp. OPT18 | reverse complement strand
TATTCGCGGACAGATAGCAACACTGGTCGATAACCGTATTCCAGCCATTGAGAGCGCGACTAACGTGACCACCAGTCAAGGCGGCGCACCTGCAGAAGATGATGACCGCTATGCCTATCGTATTTGGCTTGCGCCTTCTCAATTTAGCGTCGCAGGGCCATATGATGCTTACGAGTTCTTTGCTCTGTCAGCCAGCTCCGCCATTGGCTCAGTCTCGGTGTGGTCACCAGAGCCGAATCACATCAACATCAGCGCGATCTTGCTTGATGGCTCTTTGCCAGAGAAGCCTATTGTGGATGCTATTTATGCTGAATGCTCTGGTAAGAAGCGCGTCCCTATGGGCGACTTACCGAAAGTCGTCGCACCAAGCGGCGTTGATGGAACGGCGACCATTAACCTACTTGTCTTCAAGGACTATGCAGCCCTTGGTAACACCATTGTAAAAACCGCTACCAAGCTTGTGAGCGCGGAGTTTTTGAAATGGAAAACCACTCACGGCAAGGACATCGTGGTTCAAGATATTTCCTCGATTTGTAAAGCCATTGAAGGGGTCTATTACGCCGATGTCACCATCACCGATGAACAAGGGGTCACCATCGACAAAATCAAAACTATCAGTAATCAAGAACGCGCCAACATCACGGTCACGGCAGTGACGCATACCGTGGTTGACGAAAACAGTACCAATAACTTCCAGTAGGAACGCGATATGAAAAAACTAAAACTTATCACTAAGGGCTTATCTAACGGCACTTACGGCGAACTCTTTATGAACGGCCAGCGTCTTTGCGTGACGGTCGAGCGAGAGTGGAACAATAACAACCCAAGCGTGAGCTGTATTCCGGCTGGCACCTACATTGTAAAGCGCCATAAATCACCTAAGTTTGGTGAATGCTTTGCACTTGAAGCGCCATCGCTCGGCGTGACTATCTACGGCCCAAGCCAGCGCACACACTGCTTAATTCATGTGGCAAACTTCCCAAGCCAACTGGAAGGCTGCATTGCTCCGGGAACTGCACTTCATAGTGCGAAATGGGGCGTAGCCAACAGCCGAAAAGCGATGGACGTATTACTGGAAACGCTGACCGATGATGCGTACGAACTGGAGGTTGTACGTCTATGAGTTTAATCACAGCAGCCCTGGGGATTGCCAACGCGCTAGGCGTTGGTGAAACCATCGGGAATTGGTTTGGTGGCAATAACGGCAATGAGATAGCCGATAAGATTGTCAAGGTGACACAAGCAGTGACTGGCACCGCTTCAATCACGGACACCCTTCAAGCATTACAAGATCCAACTATCGCCACTCAAGTGAAAAGCGACTTGATGGCGCATGAACTGGAGTTCAGTAAGCTAGCCTTTGGGGATAAAAAAGACGCAAGGGAAATGCAGGAAACCGCAATCGAAAGTAAAGACCGCTTTGTCAGTCGGTTCTTGTACTACTTCTCGTTTTACTGGGCCATCGTTGCGACGGCGTATCTGTTTGCAATCACCTTTGCAAAAATACCCGATGACGCTATCCGCTTTGCTGATACGATTCTTGGCTTTTTGCTAGGCACTATCATCGCTGGAATTATCAGCTTTTTCTATGGTGCATCTTTTAAGGGCAGCAAACCATCACTGAACGGTAAGTCATGAGTGAATTAAAAGAATTAGAAAAGAAAATCTATGAGCACGGTAAAGACATTGCTGTACACGAACAGGTGATAAAGCGCTTGGTGGATAATGAAAGTACGATGACCAAGCTGCTCACTGCAGTGCATGATTCTAACTCGTCATTTAAGTTGATTTCAAAGGATGTGAATGCTTGTCAAAAATCAATTAATAACATAATCCGTCAGGTATCAAAGCTGCAAACTTGGCATGACAACGTGGAAGGGGCGACTAAATCAACCTCGTGGTTTATGCGCAATGGCGGCACTATCGTGAAGGTCATCTTCGCGGTAGTGGCTGTTATCATGGTGGCCGAGGGGTATTTGCTCGGTGTTAAATAAAACACAGGCCAGCAATTGCTGGCCTAGTCATATCGAAACGCTTTGTCATTAGAACAAAGGTAACTGCTCTGTTTTCTTTTCCGCATCTTCCCCCAAGTCCTCCACGAACACTAACCATGAATGAAGGCGAAAGGCAAAGAAGTTCAAATCTCGAATGCGGCGATTGCGAGTTGTGCCCCCACACTCCATCGCTCTATTCGTCGTCACTATATCGATCTTTTTCGTCTTGGGCATGGTAATTACTTCTCATCCAAAAATACGCTGATAACTCAGCAGGGGTGTACCACTTACGTGGGTATCCTAAATCGCTTTTGATAATGGCTTCATCGACTGGAGAGCCAAAGCGTTCAAACAGTTCGTCAGCCGGGATAGCCTTCGTTGGCCATATCTGCTCAAGCAATCCTTCAAGCTGCTCTTGAGAGCGTACTTCGATAACTCGATAGCGTGATGAAAAGTCATTCACCCTAGCCATGACTACGGCCTCCAGCAAGCCATCGCTCAAGACCGAGAATAACTTCACTGATTTTAGTCCCCGTTAACCAGCGCGTTTTTTTCAGTCCGGTCGTTCGCTCAACAAACGCATCGAGGCGATCGTCTTCTAATGCTTTCCAGCCACGTTCTTTTGATAGTGCCGCCAGCTTTGCCCATTGCGCCGATGTTGGTCTATCGCTATTTGAGCCACCGGGACGTTTAGGGTGATCGAGATACCCTTCATTACGCAAATTAATCACAACTTGAACCAGCTCTTCGTCGCTCATCTCTTTGCACGATGTTTTACCAATGGTCATCGCCAAATAATTACGGTATTCATCATCGTCGGTGTAGCCCATGCGCTCTTTAAGAAGCGCGTTAACGCCTTTATGGATCATGGCGTAGTGACCTTTACGATTAATCTTGTACATCAGCTTTCTCCAATGGCAGCTTGAAAGGCGGCCCATACCAAGGTTTACATGCGACTTTGAGTATTAATGCCTCAAAGAACTCCGAGCTTTCTTTCGCACCAAACCCTGCTTCTGTGCGTAACTTATCAAAGAGAGCATAGGAATCGGCGTTAAGAACAAACTCTTTCGTCTTGCGTCCATCGCGCTGGCGTTTTGCTTTTGCATCACGTGCGCGTTCGGCAGTGCTTTTAACGTTTTCACCTTGACGTGGGCGACCTCTTTTAACTTGTCGCGTTATCATTTTGTTACCCAATTACGAAAACGATTAATTATAGGGGTTGCTAAGGAGAAATTGGCAAGTGATATGTACAAAAAAGCCCCACGTTAAGTGGGGCTCTTTCATTTAGTGGTTAAAAAGTTGAGCTATGCAGACGTAAGCTCACAACCATCGCAATTACAGACAGGGATTGGAAAAACACGACCTGTTTTAGGGTAGACAACACGACCATCCTTAGTTGTTATAGAACGTCTAAAGATTAGCTCGCAAGGTTGATCGCATTTAGGGCAAGTTGTAGTAGCCATAACATTGGCCTCCAGATTATAGAGTTATTTATAAGCCTCCAGCCTAAGATGGAGGCTGGGGACTTATTTACTGCAACTAGGGCAGTGTGGGATAACTAAGCAGCGTTTCCCTTTGCGTGGATAGATGACTTTGCCATTTTTAGTCACATGACTGACAAAGCTTACCTCGCATGGATTTTTGCACTTAGGGCAGTATCCGCTTTTCATAGCGTCACTCTCTAAAGTTATGAGAGCCTTGTCGCACTAACGTGTCTTGCGTTTTAAGGCAAAAAGTCTATAATCTGGCTTGTAGAATAGTGATTCAGACTCGGTTAACTCTCGGGTTAGAATTATCCTTAGTTTTAGTTTGGTCGCTTAAACTAAGGGATTTAATTAGCCCCTTCCGTGGTCAATGGACGGGGCTTTTTACGTATAGAAATCAAAAGAAAGTTGTTCTGTTTGATATCCCATATTCTTAAGTATTACATCAGCAAAGCAATCCGCTTGCCATTCTGAGTCTTCTTCCTGTGTTAGCAATTCTTGTGAGTAGTGCAGAACGGGTTTGTGCGCTAGAAAAAGATGACCCATTTCATGGAGCATTACTGCCAGAGCATCACGTTCGCCAAGACACGCATTGTTATAAATTGATTGAGGAATGGATATTGTCGCTACGCTAGGATCACAATGCCCTTTTGTTACGAACAACCATTCATTATCGTCAACCACGTTTAAAATTACACCCAGTTCATATAACGATTCAAACACATGATCGAAGTTACGTTTGTTTCGTTGATTTAAATTGAACAGCCTCCCTACGTTGTTCGCGACGTTCGAGATCTTACCGAGAGGCAAAGGCTGAACGCGGCTGCCTCTCAGTCGATAGTTTTCTTGCATTTACTGCCCTCCATGTTGTTTATTAATTTCTTCTAAGAATGCTGCAAACTTCTTTAGTTCATCCGGTGTAAACGGTGAGCTCGCAAAGCCTGCTACAAGCATTTGTTGCTGCTGAGAAAGACCGCTAAGCGATACGTTTTCGTTTGCAACGTCAGCTAATTGCTGTAGGTTCTCAATCGGATAGCCTTTTGATTCGAAAAAAGCATCAATCTTGTTAACCCAATCTTTTGATATCTTTTTGCTACCAGTCTCTAAGCCACTCAGAAAAGCTGCTGACGTTTCAAGCTCTTCAGACATGGTTTTTAATGTATAACCTACATCTATGCGTGCTTTGCGAACGACTTTGCCGAATTCTGTTAGTGCCATTGTGTGTCCTCCCAAGCCCTCTTTGAATGTTAATGTGGGGCTGAACTAAATATAACCACAACACAAAATAAATTCAACCAAAAAGGTTAAATTTATTCTAGTTTGGGTGAAAGGGAAAAGTCAAGCATTGGCTGACTATCCATCCAGTCTGTTTATATGTTCAGGTATAATGGTCATTGGTGATTTTCGCAAGCTAGCTCCCAATCATCTAAAGGACGAATAGAATGACGACTTACCGTCTTTCGACCATCCAGTAAAGCTTTGACCATATCTGAGTTAAAAATCATTGATATTTGCTTCATTGAGAGTTCGCCATAATCGCTTCAAATTCATCACGTACGCTTGAAGAATATCGATTTAATACGAAATTAATGGCTGCTATGTATCCTTCTTCAAACGTTGAGTCAGGGAACGCCGTATTGTTGTGCTCCATGATTGCCTCAGCCATCTCAATCTCACGCTCTAACCTAGAGCGTGAGTGGACTGAAACGAAAGAGCGTTCTAGTCCTGTTGGCATTAATCGTTCTCTCTCTGGTAAGCCTTAAACATTCGTGCGTGCTTTTTACGACAGCAGTGTCTGTATTTCTTGCCGCTACCGCATAGGCAAGGGTTGTTTTTATTGCATGGTTCAAGAGCAATCTTGATTTGCTCAATAACAGCTTGGTTATCCATAATATATTTCTCACGATATTCAGGCTGAGCGAAGCCAAAGCGGGAACGCTGAGAGCGTCGCTTGCCTGTATTTAAATATTGGTTTTAACGAGTAAGAACGGTGAGCTTCTTACCTGATTTAATTGCGTTTAAAACTTGCTTGTGGCCTTCGCCACTGTTTTGAAATTCAGTCCACTCTTTATGATGAGTAGTGCAGTAATGCATGTTAGGGCCAACCGCGTTAGCGCAGTTAGGACATAGCTGCCTATCACAAGTCTTGTCATTACCGACAGGGTAATCACAAAGGAACGCCGCTCTTGGGCTATTGCTTTCGCAATCAAAACAAAAACTCTGTGCTACTTCTTCCTGTGAAAAGCTCCCACACATAAAGCCTATGTTCTTTCCATTTTCAACGATTGGCATGCAAGGCATAGTTATCGATCCTCTTTAATTATTACACGTAATGCTAACGGCCAAAGCAAAATAACAAGGAGTACGATTGGTAACCCACGCCTTGATGCTGTGTATTGGTACTCTTTATTTCGGTCTTGAGCTCGGTAAATTGACCAAGGCAAAAACACCAATGAGCCGACGCAAAACCAGAGAACAAACGCATCATACAGACCATTTAGCAATGCAGTTGGAACTGAAAATGATATTGTTACAAGCTCCATATCAATCCTTAAAGCGTGACATCATTCTTTTTTTCCTTACATAGCGATTATAAAGAGCTGAAAACTCTGCCTTGGCACTCTCGACTCTTAAAAACGCTTTCAGTACTGGTAGAACTGTTATTGTTAATGGGAATATCAGCCATAACATAATCCACTCAAGGTTTGCTTCTGGCCATCTAGTGCGCTTTGCTTCGTATTTCAATGTATAAAATAGATGACGATATTCCCAACAAAGCGTTTTCAATTTACCACTGCGCAAGCGGCGCATTACAGCTAGAGAAGAATCACCATCTGGATCATAGTGCTCATCATCTGGCAGGCTTAATTCATCAGCTAACCACTTTTCAAAACTATCGAACTTCACATTTAACCCTCTTGCTTTGCGTCACGAATCGCTTCACGGCGACCAGAGCGTAAGTAGCGCATTGCCATACGACGACGATAAGACGGCCACGTGCGAAGTACATTCTTAATTTGCTTAGTTGTCAGAGGTTTACTAACCGAGTTATATCCTTCTTCAATCAAATGGTCAGAGATGTATGACTTAACGTATTTTTTTGCATTACAGTTAGGGCAAGGAATATCACCACCAAAATCTAAATAACTACTTCCATCTGCATCAGTACCACCACTATCCATATCCCATAGATAACCATCGATACAAGTTGAATCCGGGTAGTAAGCGCCAAAGTCACTACTTTCGTAATCACAGCCTAATGTCTTCTTAGTCATGTCGCTCTCCTGATTGAGATAAATGTTCTTCGATGGCAAACATTGCCGAGGCTAAATTGTCTAATGCATTATCACGCTGGCTTTGCGAGGCTTGGCCTGCACGTATAGTGCAGACCGCGTGACCAATAATGCCCTTAACTTCAATAAGCAGTTGATTGGTCTCCATGATGGTCACCATGATGGTCACCATGATGGTCACCAATCTTGCAGTGAAATACTGTCACCATAAGCCGAATGCAAGCCAGTGATTTCAGTTCCTGCGCAATAGAGTTGGTACAGGTAAGCGTCAATGCCGAAACAGTGTGTTGAATCCATTAAAGGGCCACTAAATACGTGACTATTATTAGCTAGGTAGCCAATATGGTGCTTTCCAACATGCTTGTGGTCATACAATGTAATACGAGTTTGATCTGAAATAATTATTTCAATACGTGAATAAACGTCATCACTATCCCATTGCAGTTCGATTTCCTCTTGGTCTTCAAGAGTCCAGTTTTTTGCTGCTTCTTTAATTCCTTCAAAGAAGTCATCAGCAGTGATAACCGCATCAACAGGCTTAAATGTGACATCAATAAGCTCTTTGATTTTACCTGTGGCCTGTTCGTTGATCGCATTCTGATAGGCATTGATTAGCGTCTCAGCAATAAAGCGATTGTATTCAGGCAAAGTAACGTTGTTTAACGCCCCCTGAAGAGACTCATCAATCTTGGCTTGAATAGCTTTACCAAATGTTCCATAAGTCTCCATAGAGCGACTAACAAGGTTTTTAACCAGAACATCAGCCTGTTCTTGGACCATTTTTTCAAGTGTGCCATCGGTACACATTTGGTTAAGGTGAGTGCTAACAACTTCGTTTAATTCTTTCATTTTTTAATATCCTTTAAATCCGGTTTAAATAACGTTTTAACCATCTTCAAAGCGAGCAAAACCAAAGCAGTGAAGCGCTAGAGCTCTGCTCGCTGTATTTAATGTGTTATTTACTGAGGGTGGTTATTTACTCGTTGCGAGTAATTTATTTGCTTGTTTAACGATAGTGCGCAGCATGGCTATTCGAGTCATCTGACCGGGCATCATGTCAGTACGCTTTGGCATTGGTAATTGCCCCAACACCTGCTCAGCAGCATCCTTCGCCTTTTGTGGGTCTCGGTTTAGTACGCACTCTAATGTCAACTTGGCGTCTTCAACGCTTGACTCGATCAAGTCTTGTTTAATACGAAGCATCTTATGCATTGCCACTCTCTCCATTAGCCTTAGATTTACGCAACATCAAATCTCGCATAGCTGGTGGCGTCCCTTTAAGCGTTAGTGTGTCAGTTTCTACATCATAGAACACGCGCTCGTTCAGTAGCCGCGCATCAAAGGACATGGAGATACCACCACCAGAGCCTGCGATTTTCACTAAGCGGCGTAATGATGCACGGTCGCCTTGAAAGCACTCATCAAGTTCATAACCGTTTTCTTCAACGTAACTCTGGAAGCTTTGGTCAAACTCATCACTGATAGCGTCAGATAACTCTTTTAGTGAAATGTCATCTTTGATTTTGATTTGACCATCACAGTAGGCGTAAGCGGTGCGCTCGAACAT
This sequence comes from Vibrio sp. OPT18, assembly GCF_015163615.1. Classification (NCBI taxonomy): domain Bacteria; kingdom Pseudomonadati; phylum Pseudomonadota; class Gammaproteobacteria; order Vibrionales; family Vibrionaceae; genus Vibrio; species Vibrio sp. OPT18. The sequence goes on along the minus strand of NZ_JADDYK010000100.1, from coordinate 65,957 downwards.
GTTGCGAGATTCTTCACCCACATTAGAGTCACAGATAAAGTCTTCAAGTGCTTGGTATAACACCTCGTTTCGAACTTTAGCTTCAGTCGCCAAATTGATACCAAGAAATTCGATGAAGAAATCATTCATTCGACGTTTACCACCTGAGCGCATAAAGGAAACATAGCTTGCCTCTTCACCCAGTTTGGTATTTGCCATGTCACTGACATCGATGCGAGCAGCTATCGTCATGTGATTGATATCCAGATAATCCACCCCTGCGATTTTTAAGTCATCACTTGCCACCAGAGAGTGCGCTTTAGGAACAAGACCAATCAACAAGTAACGAGTGCCCAGACTTAGATACTCAGCAAAGACCAATACACCAGAGTCAGCAAATGGATATTTCACAAACTCTTGATGAAGCTTCTCAGCCAACTTTGTTGTGATAGGCAAGAACGGCATATCACCTTTAACCAAATGGTCAAGCGCATAACTTGCCACATCGTCATCACGCCACTCATCAGGGAAGTAACCAAAGCCTTTACCTGCCTTTGCTATGAAGACTGAGTGTATGCGTTTGACAAGGTGCTCAACGTTAACATCACAGTGCGCTTTACCGTCGTTCAAATGAAGTGAAACCTCACCGCATTCATTGACTTGCAGTTCGTGTAAAACAATATTTTCAATTGAAATCATAATTAATAACCTGTTTGGTTGATGAATTAAAGAGCCGCAAAATCGAGCGGTATATTTTTCCACTTTCCGTGCTCATCTTTCTCACGAAAGCGGATGTACTGTTTGGTTGAAGCGATGTTGATGGAATCCGCAATGGCCTCCATCGCCTCAAGCCAAAGTGGGTGGTTAATGCTGTATTGACGCAAATCTAAGATTCGACGCTTATTGAGCTTGCCTTGCTTATCGACTTCAAAGACGTCATTCACAAACACCTTGAGTTCGTCGTTTGCGCCTTCAGTTAAGCCGTGCAGATACTTATCAATAAGTTGCTTGGCAATTTGAAGCTCAGGCCCGAAAGTAATGTTGTCTTGCATCGCGATGATAACCTGACGCTGACCATCAAAACTGGTGTACGTCACATTGCCTTTGCGACCACCTTTCTCGACATTGTACTTCTCACCGAGAAGCTCAAGAAATGCAGCGCACTCCCCAAACGCAAACTCTTTGAACTCTTTCAGTTGCACTTGCTGAGTCTTTGCGATTCGAATCAGCTCATTTACAAAGTCGTCTTGCTCAAGCTTGTGAGGGTCAATGATGCGCTCAGGAACGGGATTGCCACTCTTATCTAAACGCATGCCTTTTGGGACTTTTTGTTCTGTCATCATCATTTCCTTTCATGTATTTGAAATTGAATATCGATTAAATCTGCCGCTTCATCGGCTGTCAGTTTGAATTCCTCAATAAGCGTCCTCATTTCCCAAACCAGCTCGCCAACCAACCGCTTAATCAAATCTCCTTGGCTATGTTTCGATAGTTCTTTTCGATGATGTCGAAGCAAAAGAATGCATGCGCAAATATTTTCCCAAATCATCTCTCGAACTAACAAAGCCACCTCAGGTCGAATACCGTGACCAAAAAAGATAATCTGGTCTGACACTGTTACCGAATAGCTACACCCAAACCCGTCTGTTACTACGTTGTACGGGCATAGAGGTTTATCTTTAACACGCCCACATCCAACTTCGGTGATATGATCGTTATGGGGATGGTTTACTTCGTACTGGCGTAGCTGTTCTTGCGCAAATAAGACAGCATGTTTGAAGGTGTCTTTTTGAAGATTGAAACTGCATATTCCATACATCCCTTGAAAGTAACGAACAATTTCCACTTCGTTAAAGTGCGCTTTAATGCGGTTTAACAACTCATTTTTTTGCTCTGTCATAACTGTACCTATTTAGCAGTTTGTCTTGCTTTCCAAACAATCAAAGAGTTGCCGATTGGCAATGCCATCATCTCGATGACTGCAGTTTGTTTGACTAGCGTGATGGTAAAGGCTGATATTCCAGATGCGTCCCCTAAGAGTTCTTGTACTTTTGAGCGCTTTAAATCAGGTGGACATTCACATTCAAAGACCTTGCGGCGACCAAGCATAAAGCTGGACGATACCCAAGTTCCTGCGAGATAAATCACTTGCTCAGCGAGTGTCATAATGTTCATCCTTAAAAATATTGACGTAGTGCGCAGCCTTTAAACCAAAGGGCATACACATGAATTTTTTCATTGCCTTATCTCGCCTATCGCTAACGCTCATTGGCGAACCTTTGGTTTTACGTCGACAAGCAGGGCATCGGTTATCGAGTATCAATCTGCGCTCGGTTCGCGTGTTGCACCCTTTACAATCTAAAGCTAAGTTAACTTCCGCTTTAAACCGATACAGACTGGCATAACCTTTTTTTACGCTTTTGCTTACCGCCCCAATGCCAACCAAATATGTCAGCGTATTTCTTATGTCAGCACGCATATCTATATGGGCTGCGATATCTTTTGCTGAAAAATTTAACATCGGCTTTTCCTTTAGGAAGGCCATGATTTTTTCTACATCAAACATGTCCACCGCCTTACTTGATGCTTTCCGTGAGATACCCAAAGGCAGTATTAAAGTGCTTAACACCAAACACTTCCTGCGATTTATCCGCCAGTGAACTACCTAACTTGATCGCATCACCAAGCGTTCGTATCTGGCCGTTAGTGCGTGGCACAATTTGCTTCGCTAAGTTAACCATCTCTTTATCGGTGATACCCCATGCAGCCATGTAAACCTCGATATCTCGTCCTGTCGTTTTCTCGATACGCATTGGGCGAATGGTGCGAGACCAGATAGGGCGCAAATTGATAATCGACCGAGTAGCCTGCATACGCGAATGAACCATGTCATTACCAAGTAGCGTGATACCAGCTCGGCCTTCCGCAAGGATTCTTAGCCCGTTTAACGTGTTATCGGATAGGTACTGAGCCTCATCGATAACAATCAAACCATGCGCCCCGTCAAGGGCTTTAATAAGGTGCTCGTTCTTGCGGGCCAGTGTCATACCTTGAACATCAATGCCCACTAAACGAGCCAGCTCATCAACTACCGCCATCGAAGTGCGAGCGAACTCTGATACGGTAACAATCCATACGTTAGGATGCTGGCGTTGGTACTCACGTGCAGCTTCTGTTTTACCAACACCTGAGCCTTCGTAAGCCATAGCTACGCGCTTTAAGCTTTGGGCGACCTGCATAATGCCCATGATGTTTTTCGTTGTTGGCAGCATGACAAACTCCGGCTCTTTTAACCCTGAAGGCAACTCTTGCTGCGCTTCTTTTTCAGTTCGAGCATTCACCCACTTACGAAGCATTTCGATATAAGATGCCGAGTCACCCGTGTATTTATCACGAAATAACGCACTCAAAATTTGCTCACTAAAGCCAGCTTGTTTCGCGATGTCACGGTTCGTTAATCGTCGTTTTTCTTTAATTTCTTTGACTTGTTCAATAATCTGTTTCATATTCGGCTCGTTTTGTTTTACTTACTAAAGTTTTTAATTAATGAAAGGTTGAACCCTTCATCGTTAAATACAGAGTAATCTTCACACTCTGGAAGCGTGTCATGGCCTACGACACGCTTCACTTTTTCTTCATATCCAAAGTCTTCAAGCGCTCTCGGTAGGTGCGGTGTCATTTCTGCAATGCCCGGTACCAATCCACCCAACTCATCACTGGACTTGTCGCTGACTGCTTGTTTTTGCAATTCATCAAGTGATAGGTCGACAATCTGCTTCTTCATAAAGTTGGCACTTTCAATCACGCCATCAACACGCACACTTTGGTGGCGGCTATCTGAAATACTATCGAAAGCTTTATCACCTTCTAACGGTACTGGGCCGATGTACTTCCCATCTTCGCTATACGCATAAACACCGTTCGCAAGGTTGTATGGGTTAAACCGAAGGTTCACTTTCGCGCCGATATATTCATACAGTAATCGGCTCGCATATCGGTTCGTTATGCCATGACTGTAACGTCCTGCATTTAACTCAACGAGACCGCCGTTGTGTACAGTCACTGCCTTTCTAGTTCGATGTAGGCAAAGCCTTAATTGCACATCCGTTGGTTTGCGTATCTGGCTAACGGCATAACTCTTCTCAAACACTTGCTTGTAGCTGTAGATGCCTCGACACATTTCAGCTCGGCGACCTTCTTCTTCATTCCACTCAGCAACCCATTGCGAAAACATCTCAACGACCAAATCAATGTGTACTGATGTTTCGCCGTAGTTCGCTGGCTTGTCCGCAACAGAAGACCCCGTGTATGCACCTGCAAAGGCAGGGTGACGTTCAAATTGGCCGATACCAGCTTGACTATGGAACAAGCGCTCAATGGGTTTGGCTCTTGCGTTACCTTTGCGGCCCACGTTGTCATCTTCAACTTTTGACCAGCTCACCCTTGAACCCATGGCGGTGACAGCCCCTTCAATCTCTGCATTATCAAACTTCTTATGCACTAAGCCGCCTTTACCGCGCTTAGGTCGGCTCATTCGACCTGTCATTGCATCACTTAGCGCTGCTGAGCCTCTATCGAGTACAAACAGGCTTGGTATGCCGAAATTTGAAACCATGTTGTAAAGTGCGATCCCAAGCATTTCTGTGTTTTCAGAAATATCAATTGAGTAGCCAACAATCATCGAGCTATAGACATCTTGGAACACCCACACCGTAGGGCGGATAACGCTGCCACCTTCTTCTAAGTGCGTTCGGATACGCAGTTCATGGCCATCGCCGTTAACGATTTGCATTGCATGCAGACCTTCACGAGTTCGACGCTGTGCTGGTACTAGCGTTTGTTTTGCAGCAAACAGACCACCACGACTTAAAACAATCACCTCATGCGGTATGTGTTTCTTGACCCATGCCTTTACAGTGGCACTACAAGGAATAGCCCAACCGTTACGACTTGATGCTTGCTCTAATCGACGGTAACACTCCGCATGGTTTGGGCGCTCAGGGCGAAGATAGTCCGATTTAAAGAAAGACCATGCTTCAGGTGAGAACTCAGCAAAGCGAGTAACCGCTAAACCTTGCTTATCCACCAACGCCGCCAGCCAATCCTCAACAGGGATGCGGTGTTTTTGCAGACCTGGAGCGATATAAAACCAACGATGCACCGCGCCATAAGAGTGACCAAAGAATTCAGCAGCTTCACGCATGGCAGCTTTCATCTTGGTATTGTTGTTCTCAACTAAACCTTTAACGAATAAGCACACCTTAAGGCGCTTTGTAGCGCGATCTTTCTTCGCATCTGATGAGCAATCAAAGTCGAACCACAATTCATCAGAAGAGATGCTTTCGTTACCTTCCGGTGATTTCACCCTAATAACTTCTGCTGCTTCTTTTGCTTCACGCTGGATTAGGTATAAGCGTGCTTCTTCTGGTAAGCAGTCAATGTGGTATTCAAAAGCTTTAGAACCCTCACACTTACGTTTTTGATGATCTAGTGCCAATTTATTTAATTTATTTCGAACGTTATGTATACGCGTTGGCATTCCAGCTAACCCTAGGCAATCTTTCGCTGTTACAAACATCTTAGATAACCTCATTTGCATAACGACTAGGCCAAATATCATGAGGCTGAACATCCAATGCTTCTGCGATTATTCTTTCACCTTTAGGCCATGGTCTATTCAATGCATTAGATAATGTCGTTGGAGCTAACCCTGCTTGGATAGAAAGTGTTTTTACGGTAACGCCTTTTTTATGAAGCGCAGCAACAATGTCAATTCGATGCATATCGTTTTTTTCAATCAACATAATGATCTCCTACCTATTTCTTTGCTAAGATAGTTAGTTACATAACTAACCATTAGCATTTAAATTCGATACTAAGTTTCTGAGCTAAATATTTGATCGAATTAATCTGCGAGTCAAGCATTCTCACTCGGTTTTTTATCCGATTTTAAGTTTGCGATAAACTTTGAGCTAAAAGGCTTTATATGTCAGACACTTACAAAGAAAAGACTCTCGAAGAAAAAAACGAGCAAGATCGGTTTTTTCAAGTTGATATAAAAAACCGCTTTATTGCACGTTTAGAAGACGCAATGAATGGTGGAGCTAACGTGGCGTTCGCACAAAAGTGCGGAATATCAGAGGCTACCATTAGAAAATACCGAAAAGGCGAAACGACGCCCAATCTAGAAAACCTAGAAGTGATAGCGAAAGTTGCCAATAAGCCTATTTGGTGGTTTTTAAGCGAAGATACAGAATCGAAAGAAATTGAAGTAAAGCCCCCTTCAATTCCTGTGACGTTTATAGATAAGTTCGAAGTCGTAGCCTCTGCTGGCTATGGCTCTTACATAGATTCTGAAAGCGTAATAGACGAATTTCCTTTCACTGACGCTTACTTAAGGCGACATAGGCTGTCCTCTGCTGATTTATGTATCATTGAATCCAGAGGCGATAGCATGGAGCCTACAATTGAAAGCGGAGCCGATTTGCTAATCAACCGAAAAGAATTTAGTCCACACAAAGTGGTTCATGGTGTTCATGTTCTTAATTTAGATGGTGAACTAAAGGTAAAGCGGCTTGAGTTTGACTTGATGAGAGATGGATATAGGATCATCAGTGACAACTCCTTGTACGAAGAAGACTTTCTACCTAGAAGTGAACTCGAACGACTGCGGATTATAGGGGAAGTTGCAATGGTACTTGGGAAGCCCTCAGACTATACAGTTTAAATTCGGCACAAAAGATCATCGAATTCCACATGAAGAGCAACTACAGAGGTGCTTGCTCTTTTCATGATTAAGAGTGTTATCTTATATTTGATAATTAACCTAGCACAAAGAACTGTGTAATCAGCAATCACTAGCAATCTCAAGGCATGAGGCCATCTGAGTAAAATAACATTCTTTTTAGTTTATAAGTTTATCTCTCAGTCAAAGCACCCTTCAACCTAATCGCTTTGAAGTGTATGAAGAATTCACTAGCCGAGAAGCATTCAAAGCCCACCAACAGCGAGTAAAAGCGTCTGAATGGGGTGAAAT
>NZ_JADDYK010000100.1:52178-58890 GCF_015163615.1 Vibrio sp. OPT18 | reverse complement strand
CTCCCAGAACGTGACACGTCATTACCAAGTCACTGATGTTCCGACATCATAATGATACATCCGCTAGCCAAACGCATCGTCACGTTGATCAAACAAGATCCCTTACGAATGCAGGTTTTAAACTGTGTCGCTCAGTTGGATTTACCGCAGTGTTATGTCGCTGCGGGCTTGGTGAGAAACCTCGTTTGGGATCACCTGCATGGTTATGCCTCCCCGACCCCACTCAATGATATTGATGTGATCTACTTTGATCCCATGGATACCTCTTACGAATCGGAGCTTAAATACGAGGCTCTGCTTAAACAACGGTTACCCGAGCTGAATTGGCAAGTTCGCAATCAAGCCTACATGCACACTAGAAATGGGGATGAACCTTATCAAGGTTCATTGGATGCGATCAGTTACTGGCCAGAGAAAGAAACCTCCGTCGCCGTAAAACAGAGCCTCAATGGAGACATCGAGTGTATTTCATCTTTTGGTTTAGAGAGTTTGTTTGATTTGCAAATCACACCCAACCCAAAGCGTAGCCGAGATATCTTTGATCACAGAGTGCAATCCAAAGGCTGGCTAACCCAGTGGCCCAAGCTAACGATTAGTCACCGTTAACTAGCAGTCGAATTCAAACGCTAAAACCATTGACTAAAATCCCAATCAGATCGAACATGCCCCACTTGTTAGCTTATTAGCTTATTAGCTTATTAGCTGAGTAAGTTAGTCACTAACCAACTTATCAACCGCGCGTGGCGACTAGCTGCTACGCTCTCTCGTCATACTGAGTAACGACCATGAACCAACAATACATGCTGCAAGCACTCGAAGCTTCGCGCCAAGCCCTACCCGATTGCCAACCAAACCCGCCAGTAGGCTGCGTTTTGGTGAAGAACGATAAGGTGGTGTCTGTTGGGTATACACAGAAGGTCGGCGGAAACCACGCCGAGGTTGAAGCACTCAATAACTATAACGACAAAACGGACGGAACAATGGAAGGGGTTACCGCTTACGTAACTTTAGAGCCATGCTCTTTTGTTGGCAGAACTCCCGCTTGCGCCAATACATTGGTTAAAGCAGGTGTAAAACACGTAGTCGTGGCGATGCTAGACCCAGACCCTCGTAATAATGGTCGTGGTGTTGCGATCCTTGAATCGCACGGCGTGAAGGTGGATGTTGGGTTATGCCAAGCGCAAGTGGGCGCCTTTTTAACCCCTTACCTTGGTAAGTCCTAGATCTTAAACAACCAGTATTAGTTCAATATCACTCGGTAAAGCGGGTTGACTGGCTTATCGACAAAATACGACCAGATATGATCGTAAACCGCATGTTGGTTAGGAAACGGCGCTAACGCTTTTGCTTCTTCTAAATTGCACCAACGGTATTCGGTATGTTCGTCATTCAGTTCAATCGCTTGGTTGGGCGAGCATAGCACCGCAAAGACAGGGATTAGCTGAATCACATTCACGTGCGCCTCGTAAAACTGCTCCAGAAACTGCGCGTTATACAAAGCTTCCACCTTAATTTGGGTCTCTTCTTCAAACTCGCGCACGATAGCCTGCCAGCCTGTTTCACCTGCTTCAATCGAGCCTGCGACATGGCACCAAAACTCGCCCTTCACACGCTTCATTAGTAGCATTTTCATTTGTCCGTCGATCTCTGAAATAGCGACACCAGATACAATCGAAGTATTGAGTGGAATCATAACGTTACCTTAGTTTTCATAAGAGGTTGGCAAGGCTACCACCCTTGGTTTGTTAAATTGTCTTCTATGATTAAAAACGAGAAGTTACTCATCAATTAATGGCGTTCAAGCTATAGCTCATGGGTTCAGTATGAACCGTCTCGCTTAGCTATCCAGTAATAGAGCCATTTCTTATTTGAGGCGCTTTTCGATAAAGAGTAGAATCGCCGCCTTGTACTGTGTTTAACGTCTCTAAACATACACAGTAGACTCACAACCATTTATCACCACGATATAAGTATTAATACGACTATGCACTCATCAAAACCAACGCACGACTCAGAAAACAGCCACACACCTGAGCATTGCTTCACTCGTTTTCAACAGCCGATCGAGTCATATTCGTTGCCTGAGCGTTTCACATTCCCGTTTTACTACGAACCACACCCACTGTGTGAAATCGCCTCTCATCAGCTTCAACAGTATCTCGAAACTCAAACCGACTGGCAGCATGACTTCGGGCTGGATTCTGACGCTGGTCGCGGCAAAATGTTTGGTGTGTTATTGGTGAAAAGCCCTGAAGGTGAATTGGGTTACTTCTCGGCTTTCTCTGGAAAAATCGCCGATCAAAACCTACTCCCTCACTTTGTGCCGCCCGTGTTCGACATGCTGAGCAGCGATAGCTTTTTCCATCAAGATACGGCCGATATGATGGCTGTAAACGCTGAGTTTAAAGCGCTGCAAGCAAATACTGAATACCTTGAATTGTGCGAGCAACTTGCGCAGCAGAAAGCGCAAGCGGAGCAAGAGATTGAAGCTCAGCGCCTATTGATTATTGAAGGCCGAAAAACGCGTAAAGAACAACGTGAACAAGGTAAAGAAAACCTTGATGAGCAAGCTTTCGAACAGCTAAATAATGAGCTAAACAAGGCCAGTGTTGCCGACAAGAACCAGCAGAAGTACCTAAAACTCAACTGGGAACAGACTCTGCAAGTATTGCAGGCTAAAGTTGATGTGTTCACCACTCAACTGGCTGAGCTAAAAGAGCAAAGAGCACACATCTCTCATCAGCTTCAACACAAGTTGTTTTCACAATACGCTTTCCAAAATGCAGAAGGAAACGTTGAAGACCTTAACCAGATCTTTGAAAACACGCCAAACAAGATACCACCAGCGGGCTCTGGCGAATGCGCTGCGCCTAAATTGCTGCAATACGCCTATTTAAATGGCTACACTCCGTTGGCATTGGCTGAGTTTTGGTGGGGTCGCTCTCCAAAGTCGGAAATCCGTAAGCACAAGAAATACTACGCCTCTTGCCAAAGTAAATGTGTGCCGATTTTAGGTCATATGATGAAAGGCCTTGAAGTCGATCCAAACCCACTATTAGAGAACCCAGCAGAAGGCAAAGAGCTGGATATTCTGTTCCAAGATGAGCACATCGTGGTAGTACACAAGCCTGCAGGTTTTCTATCTGTGCCGGGTAAAACCATCAAAGATTCCGCCTACACACGCGTTCAAGAAATGCATACCGATGTTGAAGGCCCATTTGTTATTCATCGCTTAGACATGGCGACCTCTGGCATTCTAATCTTCGCTCTCACTCGACGTGCGAACAAGAGCTTGCAGAAGCAGTTCATTACTCGTGAAGTCGAGAAGCGTTACGTGGCAATGATTGAAGGCGTTCTAACAGAAAATGAAGGCTATGTTCGACTGCCATTGCGTGGTGATTTGTATGACCGCCCTCGTCAGATTGTCTGCTTCGAACACGGCAAGCCTGCAGAAACCAAATGGGAAGTGATTGAGCGAAACGAGCAAACCACTAAGGTTTACCTGCACCCTAAAACAGGGCGTACACACCAGTTGCGTGTTCACTGTTCACACGAAGAAGGTCTTAACATGCCTATCGTCGGTGATGGCCTATATGGCAATAAAGCCGACCGACTGCACCTACACGCAGAAAGACTTGCGCTGCACCACCCTGTGACCAAAGAGTGGATGGAGTTTCAGTTCGACGCTGAATTCTAAAATTTCTCTTTAGTACCGAGCTTTGATAAGGAGTCACAACCACTTGTGGCTCCTACCTCTTTTGGGTATATCTCCACGCTTATTGCACTACATCAAGATTCACTTTGTCGTGAAGAGTAGCATGCCCACCTTCTTCTCTCCTTGAGGCCTTTGATATGTCATCAGCTGCTTTGAATTTACAACCTAACAAACTGACTTCCCCATTAATTGCGACTCAAGCACCAAGCTTGAAGCCACTTACATCCAAAAAGCCAGACTTAAACTCGGCAATGCTTAACTTAATTGAAGAAGTTAAAAACGAACTCCCACTTTACGAGTCGGAGACGTTTATCTGTGGGCCAAAAGGAAACTGCTCGGGTTGCTCTAAGAAACTACTTGAGATGGTCGACAGCGAGTTAATGTATTGGGAGCACAGTATTTCCATTGGCCAAGGCCCTAACTTCGAAGAACTGCGCCGCTTTGGTAAACTATGCAGCAGCGTTCGACGTGGTTTAGAGCGCAATGGCTTAGTCGAAAAACGCCCAAAGAAAAGATAACAAGCCAACTCGATAATCATTACAATGTGTCGCTGGCGATTACAAGCTACACTGCTACTAACTGATTGAACTCGTTAGCTATAAAAGCAATAATGTTTTGTAATACAATTCAGTGCTCAGACCGACTTCATAGATTCGAAATCATAGAGATAAGTTCATCGTTACTTTCACCATATTCTTGAACGACTCTATCCTTCTTGTCTGACGTGCCTTTACCTTCTGTATAGCAATATCACACCATTTAAAAACCTATTTTGGACAACGGGAGCCACCTTGAAGAGACCACAACCAGTACTGGGAAAGACCGGTATGCTATTTTTTCTCGTCATAATAAGTGCTTTCCCTCCATTGACCATCGACCTTTACTTACCTGCACTTCCGCAGATGGTAGAGGTGTTTAATACTGACCGATCCATGGTCAACCTAACCCTGAGCAGCTACTTCGTTACTTACGCCATCGGTCTTTTGTTCTGGGGGCCGCTCAGCGAAAAATTTGGTCGTAAGCCGATCCTATTAATTGGATTAGCGGGTTATATGGTCGCGAGCATATTGTGCGCGATGACCAATAGCATCGAACAGTTGATTGGTGCTCGTGTATTCCAAGCCTTTGCTGGCAGTGCTATCACCGTTATCGCTACCGCCATTGTCAAAGATCTTTATGATGGCCGAGAACGTGAAAAGATCATGGCTACTATCATGTCACTGGTGATCATCGCACCAATGGTTGCGCCTGTATTTGGTGCCTTTCTACTGAAAATTGCGTCTTGGCGAATGATGTTCGTCACCCTCGCCATTTTTGGGGCTTTTGCGTCAGTATTAGCTTGCTGCTATCGAGAAACACTTGAAACCAAATACCAAGGTTCTATGTTCCGCTCATGGGGAAGAATGGGCGTAGTCATGAAAAACCGCTCGTTCCTCAAGCTACTGGTCATTTTCTCTATCATACCGATGGCATTGATGGGCTTTCTTGCGGCGGGTTCTTATATCTACATCGACCACTTTGGATTGACCGAACAGCAGTTTAGTTACGCATTCGCATTCAATGCATTGTGCGCCTCATTTGGTCCAACAATTTACATGAAGTTGTCCTACCGAATGCCGGTTCAGAAGGTCATCTCAGGATGTTTTTCTCTGCTGGCGCTTGCCGGAATCTTCACCCTTACCATAGGTGACCTGTCCCCTTGGTTCTTTATGTTCATCGCTGCACCAGCAACACTGATGGCGATCATCATGCGAGTCCCGGGCACCAACTTGATGTTGAACCAACAAGATCATGACACGGGCTCTGCCGTCGCACTGATTCAGTTCTTCAGCATGATTTGTGGCTCGCTTGGCATGGTATTAGTTTCAATACGCCCAGAGTCACTGATTGAAAACCTAGGCTTTATCCAATTATCCATCGGTACGCTAGGCGGCCTGATGTGGCTGATGGTCAGAAACAAAGAGTTCGTGACTAATAAGCTGAATTAGACCCTTCCAAGATAATCACTGACAGTACCAGTCGTTAAGCCTGAGGAATGGTGGCTAATAAAAGTCATTCCTCAGAGAGAAATCTAGAGCGAAACCTTGATGGTGTTAAGCCAATGATTTTCATGAAGACTTTTCGGAAACTGTTTACGTCCTCATAGCCAACTAGGTAGCTGATCTGCTCTACCGGTTTGTGTGAGCTTTCCAATAACTCGCATGCACTTTGAATACGCACGTGTTGGATATAATTGATCGGCGTGTAGCTGGTCGCTTTGGTAAATTGACGAATAAAGGTTCTTCGAGTCATGAAGGCTTCTTCCGCCAATTGATCGAGCGACAAAGGGAGATGATGATGCTTCTGAATAAAACGCTGCACCGAGACAATCTTGTCATTGCCGTGAGCATAATTCGGCACAAAACTCTGATAGTAGCGCTGCTCTCTCAAGCCTGTATCAAGCACTAGGTATTTACCAAGATTACGAGTATTGGTCGGTGTTGTGTATTTGGTCAGGATAAACAGAGCCAGATCCATCCACGACATCAAACCACCCGCAGTGATAATGTCAGCGTCATCGATCAAGATTTTGTCGACATCAACATCGACCTCAGCATACTGCTCCGCAAATTGTTGGTGCGCTAGCCAATGCGTTGTCACGGTTCGCCCTTGCAACAACCCCGTTCCCGCCAAAATAAACACGCCCGCGCAAGCAGAACACAGGATCGCCCCACGTTGATGAGACTGCACAAGGTAGTCCAACAGCCCTTCGTCTGGCTCTAGGTAGTAACTGCCATCTAAGTTTGGCGGCACTAGAATAATGTCGGCCTTTGAGTTCTCAAGTGGTCCGTTAGCCGACATAGACAAGTCGTCGTGAGGCTTAATTTCAACATGAAACTGAACCTGCTCATTGGAAGACTCAATACTATTCGCCAATTGGAGAAACTCTTTCACTCCAAACACGGCACTTTGCAAAGAGCCTGGGTAGTCGATGATTTCGACCACAACTGATTTTGT